>JAFSCG010000202.1 GCA_017436885.1 Clostridia bacterium
CGCGAGTCGATAATCGGCAAACATATTGCCGCGCGCCGAAGCCTTCTCCAAGTGTTCAATCGCTTTGGCAATATCCTTCTTTACGACCTTGCCCTCCATATAATATTTGCCGAGGGTGTAGGCGGCAAATTCGTTGCCGTCTTGCTCCGCTTGGAATAGCATACGGAAGCCATCGTTGCGGTACGCTCCAAAGAGGCTATCCTCAACGTAGATCTTGCCGAGTAAGGTCGCGCCGTACAGGTTGCCACCTACGGCAGAACGGTAAAGCCATTCTGCCGCGTTCTCGATGTCTTGGTCATAACGGATGCCGTAATAAAGCATCTTGCCGATGCGATATTGCGCCACGTGATAACCGCCCTCTGCCGAGCGTTCAAGGAAATAATCTCCCCACGCTTCGTGATAATGCTTGCTGTTCTCGTCCAAATGAATACGGGATAGACGGTACATCGCATAGACGTTTCCGTTCCGCGCTTGATATTGAAGATCACGAAAGCTCTTTATCAGCTCATCGTCCTCATCGTCAAACGGCAGATCGTCACGCATATTTTCGTCGCCCTCAAAGAAAGCATTTAGGTCGTCAGCAGACAAATTATCGCGGATACGAGTGCGGAGAGAAGAACTGACGATACCATCGTCGTGATGATCCACCACTTCATATCCGAGATCAGCTTCGTCAGAGCCGATACCTTCTCGTCCGTGGTCGCGCTGAGCTTCTTCAAAAATTCTTCGCGCTTCTTCCCATCCTGTGACAAGGTTTCCTTGTTCTCCGTGAGAAGATATTGCAGACGGGGGCTGATCGAGTCCACCGAGTTCTTCATATCCCTGCCGAGCGTTTTTGTCCATTCCTCCATCCACTCTTGATGGCTGACGTAATTCATATACATCATTTGGTGCATCTGATCGAGTGTCGCCATCTTGGAAAGCTCCGCGTACAGCTCCGGCTGAAACATTATCACCGCCTGCATATACTCTTGAAACGCTTCCCATTGCTCCTTCGGTATCGGGTACGCCATCGTCGCCCTTTGAGGTGTGTCCATTGTTTGAAGCACCGACTTCGACGCGGCTTTGAGCCTGCTGAACGCCGAGTTGGTCTGTGCCTGATTGTTGTTGTCTGATTGCAAATTCATACTGCATATACTCCTTTAGAAATTTTGATTCGTGAAGTTTGTTATCCCTCACCTTCATCCCATTCGGGCAGATGTAGGTGATATATTTATGGCTATCCGTCCACTTGACCGTATAGCCTGCCGACTCCATAAGAGCAATAAACTCGTCCTTGGAGCCGACCATTGTCATCGCTTGCTCGATGTCATTGATACATTGGAACTTCCAACTGTCGCCCTTGAGGGCTGCACGGTATTCTCTCGTGCCGATAGATTTCAAACCGAAGGTCTGCTTATATTCGGGTAGCACCGAGAGATTGTGCGCTTGACAGATCTCATCACTCAGCCTGCGCATCTGCTCGATAGAGCGTGGGCCGAGCTGAATTTTTTTGCCGTTCTCGTAGCTGACGCTGTTGATAACGAAATGATTATGCACGCGCTGAATACCGTCGCTCTCGGCATCAAGATGTGTGCCGACAAGCACCTCATAGCCGGGAAACATCTTCTCTGCAAGCTCGATGCCGATGCGGTGAGCTTCATCGTAAGAGGTGATCTCGCCGGGGCGGAAGGATTGCTCGTAATGATAAAAGTACATTCCTTTCCGCTTGCCGAAAAGATTTTTGGTCGCCATAAACTCTTGGTAGGCTGACTCTCCGATACAATTCACGCCCGACAGATACCGTCTGCCGTTCTCGTCAAGTGTTTTGGCATCCTGCGAAACATAATCAATGACCGCTTTCATCGAGCTTGGATTTTGCTTCGACTCTTGGATATAATTACACGTTGCCATCGTCCATCAGCTCCTTTTCTTGCGGCATATTACCGCTTGCTACCGCGCCGTTCGCTTCTTCAAACAGACCGTTGATTGCGATATAATTTCGTGTCAATGCTTCGGTCGCGGCGGTAAGATTGACGGTCGTAACCCTCCCTTGGTGAGCGAGCATTGTGAGCTGATTGAGATTTCTGCCGATGGCTTTTAGCTCGTGAAGCGTTGGCTTCAGCTCGTCGATCTGATAGATCGTCTTGCCTTGTGCCGCCATCAAGAGATACTCTCGCTGTGTCATTCCCGTGCGCTTGATCGCTTTGAGAATTTTATTTCGCTCGGCTTCACTTGCCCAAAAGGATATTTTCTTATCGCGCAGGCGACCGCTTTGCTTTGTGTTGTTGTCTTGATTTTCTATAACTGTTTACCTCATTTCTGATAGATTTTTGTTGAGCGAAAGTGGGGGCTTGGGGGCTTCGCCCCCGACAAGCTGTGTTTGGGCGAAGCACCGCCGATGGCGGTGGGAGTCCAAACACTCTGCTTGCCCCGCTTTCGCGGGAGTACTCGGCGGTCATCTGCGCTTATCGAACAAGTCACAGCGGAGAATAACCACACGGTAGCTCTGCTTGCACTTGCGTTTGCAATGCAGGCATTTTTTGTTGTAGGCAATGTGTCCCGAAGGCTTTCGGAAGAACTGCCATTCGTCTTGTTTTTTCTTCGTCATACGATTTCCTTTCATCAAATTTACTTACGGGGGGAGGAGTAAAAAAGGCGTAACATCCGATACAAGCAAGGTCGCAAAAGTGTATCCGTGCCGTTTGTTTTGGTTCGACTTTGCCCGAGTTTGCGATGCAAACTCGCAAAGCAATTTGTGACGGTTGTAACGCCTTCCACGCCTTTTTTTCACACACTCATAATTTTATTTGCGCTCTCCTTATAGAGCAGAAGAACACGCTTGGACTTTGAACCGAACCGCATCGAGCGTGTGTTCTCGCCCGTGTCGGTATTGATAAATCCTTCGTCTGCAAGTGCCTTGCCAAGTGACTTTGACGAGATAGAAAATCCCTCGCCCTGATCCTCGCAGAATTTCTTTACCGCTTTGTGCGTGGCTTCAAAGAAAAGGTAATAATATTTCTCGTCCTCGTAACCGAAACAGCTTGAAGGAAGAACGATATTACAATCCGCCACGGGAATGAGTGAGCCTTGTCCGCACTCCACCATCGCAAGAAATTTACGAATGAAAATGTGCGTGGGCTTGTCTTGCTCAACGGCTTCGGATTGCTTGTCGGCAAGGTCAAGTAAAATATCCGTGAGCTTGTTTTCAACGTCCTCTGCGTTGTCCGCTTTTAACATTCCGTGCTGACAGAGGAAGGACAACAGAAGACAAAAACCGACCTCAAGACACGCAAGCGTATCGGGAAGTCGGTCGTGATATTTGATTTCTTTCTCTCGGAGCTTGGCTCTCCATTCGGTGCGGTAACGCTCGTATTTTACCTTGAGCGCGGCAAGGAATTTTTCTTCGCTCTCGCTGTCGGCAAGATATACCTTCCGCAACCATTCGGTATATGCGAACATACATCTCATCAGCATACCGCCGAGGGCTTGCTCTTGGATCATCGTCAGAGATGGCAGGTCAAGCTCGCCGGGCTTCATCTCCACGCAGAACAAACGCGCCGTTCCACTCTCGCCGATGTCGGGGGCGAACTCTGCCGTTACGATTGCGTTCCCCTGCGGCGGTCTTGTTTCACGGAGCTGAATGTCAGCGGTC
>JAFSCG010000203.1 GCA_017436885.1 Clostridia bacterium
AGAGGAAACGGTAAAGGCCTGCTTACGATACGGCTGCCCCTACGATATAGTGCTGAAGGACATCAGCACCGTATCGAACAGACCCGAAAACCTTATCCTATGGGCAAAGACCGTTACCGAGGTACTTGATAAATACTATTAAGTGAGGAAATATGAAATACAACATTATAGAGCTTCTTGAAAAGGCGGGAAAAGCGGAAAAAAAGCAGGGATTACCCATTCTTTCATTTCCTGCGGCACAGCGGCTTGGCGTAACCGTTGAGGCATTGGTAAAGGACGCGGAGCTTCAGGCAAGGGCGATAGAGCACGTTGCATGCGCCACCAACACCATTGCCGCCATAAGCCTTATGGATCTTTCCGTGGAGGCGGAGGCGTTCGGCGCGCAGGTGCGCTTTGCGCCGGAAGAGGTCCCCGCCGTTATCGGACAGCTGGTGTGCGACGAGACGGATGCCGACGCTCTTGAGATCCCCGACCTTTCCGCGGGCAGAGCCTCCGTTTGTGTGGAGGGAATTCGCCTTGCGGCAGAAAGAATAACCGATAAGCCCGTGCTTGCGGGCATGATAGGCCCTTATTCTCTGGCAGGACGCCTGATGGACGTTACGGAGATAATGTACCTCTGCTTCGATGAGCCCGAAACGGTGCATAAGGTGCTTGATAAGGTAACCGTTTATCTTATCGAATACGCCAAGGCATTCAAGGCGGCAGGCGCGTCGGGAATCCTGATGGCAGAGCCCCTTGCGGGAATCATGAGCCCCGATATGGCGGACGAGTTTTCCGTTCCCTACGTTAAGCGCGTGATAGAGGCGGTGCAGGACGGCGATTTTGCGGTCATTTATCATAACTGCGGAAACGCGGTGCTCAGCATGGCAGAGGAGATATTCTCCCAGGGCGCGGCGGCTTACCATTTCGGCAACGCCATCGATATGGAAAAAATCCTTGAAAAGGCACCCAAGGACAAGGTGTGCATGGGCAATATCGACCCCGTTGCGCAGTTTACCGACGGAACGCCCGACAGCATGAAAAATGCGGTAAACGACCTTTTTGACAGATGCGCAAAGTATCCCAATTTCGTTATCTCCTCGGGCTGTGATATTCCTCATCACGCAAGCTGGGAGAATATCGACGCGTTCTTTAGTGCTGTTGGGGAGTGGAAAAAATGAGCTATTCCGAACTTATAAAAGAGGCAAAGGCAGTCGGCTTCACGGGGGTGGAGCATATTCCCGCGGAAAGCATCGTGCTTTCCCGCGAGTTTCGCGATGCCTGCGCCGCCAACCGCTGCGGTGCTTACGGCAAATGCTATATGTGCCCGCCCGACGTGGGCGATATCGACGAGCTGATGGCAACGGTCCGTACCTACACCCACGGTCTGCTGCTTCAGACCGTTGCACAGCTGGAGGACAGCTATGATTTTGAGGGAATGACGGAAGCCCGCAAAAATCATTCAAGGCTGACGCGTGAGCTGTGGAAAAGGGTCCGTCCCCTTCTGCCCGATGGCTCCCTTTGCCTTGGTGTGGGCGGATGCGGCTTTTGCTCCAAATGCGCCAAGAGGGACGGTCTGCCCTGCCGCTCGCCCGAGAATGCAATGGCATCTCTTGAGGCATACGGCGTAAACGTTTCCTCCACCGTTGCAAATACCTCGCTGAAATACGTAAACGGTCAGGACACGGTAACGTATTTCGGACTTATATTGTTTAACTGACAGGTGTTTTATGCCAATACTTACGGTTATCCAAAAGGGAAAAAGGGAAAAGATAGAATTTGAGGGCGCGAGACCCCTTTCCGAGCTGCTTGACGGACTTGGCGTGCACGTGGATAAGCCCTGCGGAGGCAGAGGCGTATGCGGGAAATGCACGGTGTTCGTTAACGGCAAAAGGGAGCTTGCCTGCCGATACGTGGCGCATGAGGACGCGGAGGTGCTGATTCCCGAGGGAAGGGACATACTCTCCGTTACGGGCGGGGAGGAAAACGGCACAGTAACGGATAATATGTGCCTGTGCCTTGATATAGGCACCACCACCCTTGCCCTTTCTCTCGTATCCCTTGACGAAAAAAAGATAATAAAGACCAAGACCGCACCAAATCCCCAAAGGAGCTTCGGCGCGGACGTAATATCGAGGATAGAGTATTGCTCCAAGCACGGTCCCGCGGAGCTTCGGCGAGTGCTGATGGAAAAGCTTGACAGCATGATCCATGGGCTTTTTGCGGAATTCGGTATATCCTCCGTGCCCGAAATGTACGTTGCGGGCAACACCACGATGCTTCATCTGTTTTACGGCGTGGATTGCTCCTCCCTCGGCGTCAGTCCCTACACTCCCGTTTTTTTGGAGGAAAGGAGCGCGGAGGGCGCAAGCCTTGGGCTTGGGTGCGTTGGCACCGTGCTTACCTTGCCGGGCATATCCGCCTACGTTGGCGCGGATATCGTGGCGGGACTTGGCTACGTAAACGCGCCCGCGTCGGGAAAATATTCAATTCTCATCGACCTTGGAACGAATGCGGAGACCGTCCTCTTTGGCGAGGGCACGTATCTGTGCGCCACGGCGGCGGCAGGCCCGTGCTTCGAGGGGGCGAACATCTCCTGCGGCATGAGTGCTACGGCAGGTGCCGTGTGTGCCTATAAAAAGGGCGGTGCCTATTCCGTTATCGGCGACGTGGAGCCCGAGGGAATTTGCGCCACGGGACTTATTGATATCATTTCCGAGCTTGTCCGCAGCGGTGACGTGGAGGACAGCGGCTTTATGGAGGAGGATCTTTGCATTTCCGAGGAGGTCCGCCTTACCCCCGGTGATATCCGCGAATTCCAGCTTGCCAAATCTGCCGTGCGCTCGGCTGTGGAATGCCTTCTTTTGCGCGGCAAGGTAAGCTACGACGATATCGAAGCACTATACGTTGCGGGCGGCTTTTCCGCCGCAATGAACGTGGAAAACGCCGCCTATCTCGGGCTTATTCCAAGGGAGCTTGCGGACAGAGTCGTACCCGTTAACAACTCCAGCCTTCTCGGCACCGTGAAATTTGCCTGCGAGAAAAACGACCTTGCAAGCATAGCGTATGCGGCGCGATTTATCGACCTTGGCGCGGATAACGCCTTCTCGGAGCTGTTTTTTGAGAATATGTCCTTTGAAGGTTAGTTGAGAATTATAAACAAAGGAGTGCGTCGTATGAAAAGAGTTCTTCGGCTTTTGTTGATCGCGATCATTTGTGCCGCGTCTGTGCTTCCGTGTTTTTCCGATAACGGTATTGCCCTTGCGGCCACGGGAGACGCCGTAGCCTCAAACGGTACCGTGCTCGTAGATAACGATTTTTCCTCCTCCGATCTTTCCTTATTCCGTAAAAAGGGCAATTGGAAGGTGGAAAACGGAGTGCTTGCCACCGGAACCGGCTCCGGCTCCGCGTATCTTGTTTACGAGATACCCGAGAAATACGAGGGACTTCCCTTCCAGATCGACGTTGATTTTGTCGGTCACACGTCTACGGGCGGTATTCTTATAGGCGGAGAAGGCAGCGGACTATCCAAAAATCCCACTGCTTTTTTGGGCTTTGACTGCTTTATAGGCCCCGACGGAAAGCAGGCGGCACTGGGCTGCTATACCGCGCAAGGCGGCTGGGGCGGCAACGTTGCCGTAAGCGATGCAATAGTAACCGCACGCGACCTGCACCTTCGGGTGCGTGTGGTTGGCACAAACCTTACCTACACCGTTACCTCCGCAGACGGAGAAAAGCAGTTTTTCGGTATTTCCTACGATCTCGGCACGGGAGCAACCGCGGCAACGGACAAGATATACAGCTCCTTTGGCAGAGAGGTGGGACTTCGCAAGTTTTACACCGACCGCGGCTCCTTTGACAATTTCAAGCTGACGGTCTACACAAACGATACCCTCCCCTCAATGAACGGCACCGTTGACTTCGGCGGTATAAGCTTTGCCGCAAACGGCTTAACAAAAATCGGCGAGGCGGTAAGCGGCCACGGCGCTATGCTTACGGCGGAGAAGCAGGAATCGGAGTTCAAGGCGGAGCTGATGCTGACTCCCAAGGGCATAAGCAAGCTGTTTTTCGGTATGACGGACGAGGAAAACGGCTACGCCATTGTAATAAACAAGGAGGAGGAGTGCGTTTCCCTGTTCCGCATAAAGGACGGCGCGTATACCTGCCTTGGAAGCAAAAACGTTCCCGTAGGTGACGGAAGCTATCTTACGTCGGTTTCCGTAAAAAGGAAGCTGGCAACGGTGACCTTTGACTCACTTTCCGAGGGGGAGGATGCATTTCCCGCCTTCGAGCTGTATTTAAACAATTACCGTGCGGGTAAGCTTGGCTTATGGCTGGAGGGCGGCAAGGCGGAAGGCCTTAAGGTTTCCGACTGCACGAAAAAAACGGGGGAGCTTTACAAAAATCCCGTGACCTCCGGTGCCGATCCGGCACCGTTGTTCCACAACGGCACCTATTATCTTTACTACCGCATTCAGTCCGGAAACGACATTTTCAAGGTGTACACCTCCTCAAATCTTGTGGATTGGGTGGAGGGCAATGTGGTATTCACCCACAAATCAAGCTACAAGAATCAAGTAAGCGGCTATATGAGCCCCATTCCCTTTTTCTATGACGGTCTCTTTTACCTTTTCTTCTCCGGCAAGGACGCCTCGGGAAACGCCCATATATACTGCGCAAGCTCCGATTCTCCCTACGGCCCCTTCGAGTATAAAAACGGAGAAAAGCCGCTGCACTCTGCCCGCGAGATATACGGCTATCCCTTCCTTGACGAGGACGGCAAGCTTTATATGCTCTACAACCGCTTCGGAAACGGCAATCACGTTTACATAGAGGAAATAAAGCTTAAGGACGGAGCTGCTTCCGCAGTCCTCGGAACCCTTACCAAGCTTATATCACCCGTAACGGAATATGAAAACGACGGCTACGGCTTCGTAAGTGAGGGCGGCGTTATCCGCAAGCATAACGGATACTACTATCTCGTTTGGTCCACGGGACATTACAAGGGGCATTACGGCCTTGCATACGCGGTTTCGGAAAACGTGCTTGGCCCTTACACGCGCTATAAGCACAACGAGATACTTACCTACAACAGCGAGGTGGACGGCGTGGGATACGGAGTTTTCGTTCCTTCCCCCGACGAAAGCGAGCTGTACGTAATGTACCACTGCCATAACGAGGTAGGCAAGGTCTCGCCTCGACAGACCTGCCTTGACAAGGTCAAATTTGTAAAGGACCCCAACGGAGGTCCCGATATTCTTACCATAAACGGTCCGACCACCTCGTCACAGCCCCTTCCCTCCAATATATATCGCTACGATATCAACCGCAACGGAGGCGAGGACCTTATGGACGTTCTTCTGCTTATTGCTCGTCAGCACACAGAGGGCCTTGAATATTGCGGAGCCTTCGACGTGAACGCCGACGGCAAGGAAAACGAGGACGATATCAAAGAGCTTTTTATAAAGTTCGCAAGCTGAAAGCTCCGTACAAAGGCGAAAACCCGGTTGTATAAAGAAAAAAAGCGCTCCGCGCCTTCCTCAGAGGTTAAAGATATCCCGTCAACGCTGCACTTGAAAGCTACCGTCCCCGGCCGTGGTACACTGTCCTTGCTGATATTACAATTCTGCAATGCCGAAGTGGCTGTAAAGAAACTTACAACGTTTCTTTAC
>JAFSCG010000204.1 GCA_017436885.1 Clostridia bacterium
TAGCGCCCCTTGAACCATACACAATTAAATACGAGCCATACAATGAAGGAAAGCGGAACGCAATATATAAAGGAAAGCCAATTTCTTCCCACCGCTCCCTGTACAACGTACATCAGAACGAAAGCAACGGTACCAACAAGCCAAACGAGGAACACGGACATGCAAATAAATATTGCGTGGGTAACGTCGATGCTGACACGCTTATTCGATCTGCCGTTCTTTGCAGAAGGCTTCTTTACATTATTGCGGGCGGCAATTCCCTTTTCGGATATCAGCTCGTCAACCGTTACCCCAAAGAGATCCGCAACGGCTTTTAACACCGCGATATCGGGAACCGACTCGGCTCTCTCCCATTTTGATACGGCTTTATCGGAATAGTTAAGCTTTTCGGCAAGCTCCAGCTGGGTCAGACCCGCCTCTCGCCGCAGCTCGGTTATATTCCTTGCAATTATAAGCCTCAAATTTTCCATTTTTACATCTCCTTTGCAGGTTCGGAGGTATTTTAACACATTTTTGACCGTTTTTCAAGGCTTTCAGCGCATTTAAACCACCGAATTCTACCGCTCTACCATCGGTAGAGTGAAAATTCCACCTATAAACCAATGGTAAAATCGCAAAATAGAGCGGTTATACAGCCCGTTGATTGACCTCTTGAAACAGCGCGTGTATACTGTTGTCATGATAACTCGCCGAAAGGAACACACCATGCTTACAGCGAACAACAAAAGAAACGCAAGAGAGAACGTGCCGATATTCTTTGCAGTGGATGATAATTACGTTCCCTATCGTGCGGTTGCACTGCGCTCACTTATAGACAATGCAAGTCCCGACTATGACTATGATATACATATTCTGATAGATAAGCTTTCCGATGAAAACTTAATGAACCTGAGTAGCTTTGAAGGCCAAAACGTTAAGGTCCACTTTGTAAACGTTGCATCCCGCCTTGACTCGCTTGGAAGCGTTATCCACCTGCGCGATTACTACACCAAGGCAACCTACTACCGCTTTTTCATTCCCGAGCTTTTCCCCCAATATACAAAGGGCATTTATCTTGATTGCGATCTGCTGATACTCGGAGATATATCCGAGCTTTACCGCATGGATATCAGCAGGCTGCTTGTTGCCGCGGCGCGGGAGGAGGTCATGGCAAACGTCCCCGTTTTCGGCGAATACGCAGAGCAAGTGGTTGGGGTTCCCTGCGAATACTACTTCAACGCAGGCATGCTGCT
This sequence comes from Clostridia bacterium, assembly GCA_017436885.1. GTDB lineage: Bacteria > Bacillota > Clostridia > Oscillospirales > CAG-272 > RUG12395. Next base: position 1,233 of record JAFSCG010000204.1, read on the forward strand.
TATGAACCTTGAGGAAATGCGAAGGATGCACCTTGAGGACGAGTTCGTTGAGCTGCTTGGAGAAAAGGCTTTCCGCGTTACGCAGGATCAGGATTATCTCAACGTGCTTTGCAGCGACAGAGCGCTGCTTGTTAACCAAAGCTGGAACATGACCGCGTATCCCGACGGCAGCTGTATCGAGCCGAAGATCGTTCATTTCAAAATAAATTACAAGCCGTGGCGGTACGACGGCGTAATGTGCGAGGATGAGTTCTGGAGCTACGCAAGGAAAACGGCGTATTACGAAAAGCTGAGAAACGAAAAGAAAAATTACAGCGAAGCCGAAAAGGCAAGAGATGCTAAAATGTATGCAGACCTTATGGAGCTTGCACGAACCGAGCTTGAGGCGTATTATGCCGACGATATAGTCATTGACAACTGTCTTAAGGAGGCGTTAGGAGTATAATGGAAAAGGCACAGGACAGAATTGAGGTATTAAAAAAGATCGAAAAGTACGAGAAGCTCGGACTTTTCGATCACTACGTGGAAAACGACCCCCCGACCCGCCCCATAGAGCCGGGCGAGGTGGACTACATGGGCAAAAAGCTTACAAGCAAGATAGGCACAGCCATAGCAAACGAGATCGCCCGTCGACATTTTGACAAGTGCATCGACCGCGGAGAGCTTGGTATCAAGCACATAAGAGGCATAGAAAACTATATAGACGTGGCAAAAAAAGGTGCGCTTATTACCTGCAACCATTTTAACGCCTTTGATAATTACGCAGTTTTCAAGGTAATACAGCCGTATCTCGGCAAAAAGCGCTTGTATAAGATAATCCGCGAGGGTAATTACACGTCTTTCCCCGGCTTTTACGGCTATCTTTTCCGCAACTGCAATACCCTTCCCTTGCCCTCTGACCACAGAATAATGCGCGACCTGCTCAACGCCACGGACGACCTGCTCCGCAGAGGCGAAAAGATCCTGATATATCCCGAGCAGGGCATGTGGTGGAATTACCGAAAGCCGCGCCCGCTGAAGGTCGGTGCTTTCCGTTTTGCCGCAAGATCGGGCGCCCCCGTGCTTCCCATGTTCATTACGATGGAGGATACGGATAAATACGGAGCCGACGGCTTCCCCATTCAGGCTTACACGGTTCACATTCTGCCTGCCATATACCCCGATGCAAACGCCAGCGTCAGGGATAATTCCCGCATTATGTGCGAAAAGAATTACGCAGCGTGGAAAGAGGTCTACGAAAAGACCTATGGCGTACCCCTGACCTACACCACCGAAGGCGAGGTGGAGCCTTGCTCTATCTGATCGTCATCATTGCGGCAAACGTTGTTATCGCCGCAGTAAACGCCATGATGGGCGCGGAGCTCTGGCGCGCACTTCTGGAAAGCGCCCTTGCAACCGTCAGCGTTATTGCAGTGGACGGAATATTTGCATTTCTCATAAGAAGACTGCCCGAAAGCTGGTTTTCCCCTCGGGCGAAGGCGTTTGCCGTCAGCAAAAAAGAAGCGCGTCTGTACCGCAAGCTGAAAATAAACAAATGGAAAAAACACGTGCCCGAGCTTGGCGGATTCACAAATTTCCACAAATCAAGTCTTAAAAGCACCACGGATGCGGATTATCTGCGTCGCTTTATTCTGGAATCCAATTACGGCGTTGCCATTCACGTTGCAAACGTAATAACGGGCATTCTTATAATCCTCCTTCCATTTTGCTCAACGCCGTCCATTGCTATCCCCGTTGCGGGTGTAAACGCAGTATTAAGCTTTCTTCCCGTTATGATACTTCGCGCAAATACCCCTGCGCTTATGCTCCTTTATAACAAAAGTCAAAACAGCAACCAAATCAAGTTGTGAGATCCTCTTTTTCATAAAAGCAGTCCCGACGGAATTGATCTGTCGGGACTGCTTTTGATTAACCGTTCTCTTTTATATACCTATCCGCATTCGTTGCGGCAACGGCGCCGTCACTTGCGGCGGTAATGACCTGACGCAAAGCTGTGGTGCGGGTATCTCCCGCGGCAAATAACCCCTTGCGGGAGGCTTTACAATCCGCGCCTGCAACGATATAGCCTGCGGCATCAAGCTCGGCTACGTCGGCAAAAATGCCGTTCTCGGGCTGAAGCCCAACGCAAACGAACACGGCATCGGTATCGACCGTGCGTCGCTCGCCGCCTACGTCAAGCTCGATGGCGGTAACCTTTTTATCGCCTATGATCGAAACGACCGCAGCACCGAGGATCTTTTCTATTTTATCGTTATTAAGCACGGCGGAGGCAAGATGCTTTTCGGCACGAAGCTCCGTCCTGCGATGCACAAGGTAGACCTTTGCACAGATGTTCGCAAGGTATTCCGCATCCTCTGCGGCGGTGTTACCGCCACCAACCACCACAGCCGTCTTGCCGCGATACAGGCTACCGTCGCAAACGGCGCAGTAGGATACTCCCCTGCCCGAGTACTTTTCCTCTCCGGGCACACCGAGCTTGCGGCGCTTTGCTCCGTTTGCGATTATAAGAGTGCGCGCCTCGTATTCTCCGCCCCAAGTGGTAATGCGGTATATTCCATCTGTCTCCGAAACTGCGGTAACCTTTTCCTCAACAAGCGTTGCGCCGAGGTCAAGCATCTGCGCACGCATATTAAGCGCAAGCTCCGCCCCGCTCAATTTTCCCGTGCCGGGATAATTTTCTATTTCGGGGGTGTACACCATCTGTCCACCGCACAGCTCCCCCTCAAAAACGCAAACGTTAAGTCCTGCACGTCTTCCGTAGATCGCTGCAGTCATACCCGCAGGGCCTGCACCGATAATGGCTATATCTATCATATAAACCTCCATGGGAACGATTTTTATTATTATAGCATAAAAAAAGCGTTTTTTGCAATACTAAAATACGAGTCAAAAAATATTCCAAAAAACTTCAAAAATTTTCAAAAAAGGAATTGACAATTCAAAACTTGTCTGCTATAATAATAGAGCCTTGAGAGAGGCACCCAATATTGCGGAATTGTGTAATGGCAGCACGGCAGACTCTGACTCTGTTTGTGAGGGTTCAAATCCTTCTTCCGCAGCCAAAACAAAAGACACCCAACGGGTGTCTTTTGTTTTGCTTTGATAAAAGAGGGATTTGAACCGCGCGGTGTTGAATGAACATCCGGTGGATGTTCAGATCCGCGCGGACCGAAGCCCGTCGAGGGCGGA
>JAFSCG010000205.1 GCA_017436885.1 Clostridia bacterium
GCAAAAATCGCAAAATTCGTGCGTGCCCACCTCGTTCGGCTCATATCTGCCGCTTACCTTATCGTAATGTGTCCACCAGTTGACACGTGTGGGTCTGTTTTCGCCGATACCGTCGCGCCAATCGTATATCTCCGCAAAGCATCCGCCGGGCCAGCGCACAACGGGAGCATTGATGGCGCGCAGCTTGTCGATGATGAACTTACGGAAGCCGTTGACATTTTCCACCTTTGAGTCCTTGCCGACGTAGATGCCGTCGTAAATAACTCCGCCGATGTGCTCGGCAAAGTGACCGTACAGCTCGGGCTTGATGGTTCCTATAACAGAAGGGGCAAGTACGTAAAGCTTTTCCATGTTTGTATCCTTTCCGAATGCGATCTATGTGATTTTTTATATATTTAAAAGCTGAAAACGCTTAAAAATCCGAAAAAACAAAGAATTATCTTGAAAAAAAGGCGTGCATTGTATATAATGGTGAAAAAACGTTCCGAATGCAGAGGAAATGATATGAGTGTTACCTTAAAGGACATTGCAAAAGAAACGGGCTTTTCCGCAAATACCGTATCCCGCGCACTCCGCGGATCAAGCGAGATATCCGAGGCAACAACGGCGTACATACGTGATGTTGCCAAAAAAATGGGATATATCCACAACGGTGTTGCCGCATCGCTCCGTGCGGGAAGATCCAACAGCATTGCCGTTATCGTGGGCAGTGTTTTCAATTCGCATTTTTCCGTAATGATCAAGGGCATCGAGGAAATGGCTGCGGAAAACGGATATGTTGTTATTGTTATGAATACCAACGAGGAGCCCGAGACCGAGCGCAAGGCGATAAAGACCGCCATCAGCAAAAAGGTGGACGGTGTTATAATATGTCCGGCAAGCGGCCCCGTTGACAATTTAATGCTGCTGCAGAGCTCCGGCATTCCCTTTGTACTGCTCGGAAGAAGGGTAAAGGGCGTAGACGCAAGCTATGTTATCTGCGACGATTACGGCGGAGGCAAGCTTGCAACCGAATATTTGCTGAAAAAGGGCAACAGGAACATTCGTTTTCTGCTGATAGATCAGGATGTATCCTCAAGGGAGGAGCGCCTCAGCGGTTTTAAGGACGCACTTGCGGAGGCGGGTATGCCCTTTTCCGAGGATATGCTTATCGAAAAGAAGCTCGGTGCGCCGCTTGACGAGTGCCTTGCCGAAAACAGCGGCAAGATACTGGGAGCCGACGCAGTGCTGTGCTTTTCCGATATGCTGGCACACGCGCTCATATACTGGCTGCGCTGTAACGGCGTTGCCGTTCCGGGCAAAATAGACATACTCGGCTTTGACGATATCCAGTCGCGCATTCCGATGCCCATAAGAGTCAAGAGCGTAAAATCCTTCAAGGCGCTTATGTCGCACACAGCCTATGAGCTGCTCAAGGAAAAAATATCCGACCCAAGCGCACCGAACAAGCAGATCGTGATATCCACCGAAATATCCGAGGGCGAAACTGCATAAAATATACCGTTACTGCTTTTTGCGGGGATGTAAAACAGTGTTTTGCATCCCCTTTTTTTAATCTACTGCCTCAAAATCTATTCTTACAACAGATATGGGCTTGCTTGTAACCGTCATTTTCCCGCTGTATATACCACCGCCGCAGGCAATGCTCTTCGGCACGGTCCTTGCGGGATCTATGCCGCTGTTTGCCTGCTTCGGATCTGCGGAAAACAGCTCGGTTACCGCACTTATCCTTACACCCGCAAACGGAAGCTTGATGTCAAAGACCATATTCCGATCGACGGATCGGTTGATGATAAACAGCGTGCCGCATTTGCTCCCGCTGTCATAATAGACCGCGGTGCTGCTCATATCCGCCTTGGCGACTGCGGGTATAAGCCCGACCGCCTTGGAGGAAAACGTGGGTATATCCGCATCAACGGAAAGGACCTCTCTGCCCGCCTGCTCGGAATATCAGCGGAAAACGTATGTGCATACATTGTCCCAGTAATACTCGGTCAGCCCCTGCGGGTCATAGCCTATCAGGTTTGCGGCAGCGGGGTGGTTGAGCATCGGCAGATGGTTTGCGGAGCTTATCATCGGTTCATTTGCCATTACCTGAAGGAGAGAAGCGAGGAATACCGCCCCCACGGTACCGTTATAGTACGTGCCCATGGGGCCGTATTCGGTGATCTGTATCTTTATCTCATCCTCTCTGTCGGTGTAGCTTGCTATATTTTCCTTTTCGCGCTCGATAACGCAACGCAGAGTGGTGATGCCCGCTTTCCTTATCATTTCAACAAGCCGCGAGTTGAAGGTGTCGGTATCCTTATCATATATACCGTAGCCCTCGCCGCGCCACGAGATGTTATCTCCGAAAAGCTCCTTTTTTACCGTGTTCACAGCCTCTGCGGAAACTCTTACGAATGTATGCTGCCCGTTATTCTTATATTGAGAGCCCGAAATATCCAAAGCAAGCGAGGGATATTCGGTGGCAGGCTCGACCCTCTCGGTATCCGAGGCATCGGAAAGCACCGTATCGGAATGAGCCGGCTGTGCGGAGTCCGATAGGGGATCATTTACATCCGCGCCGTCCCCGCTGCATGCACACAGCGGAAGCATAACGCAAAGGGAAAGAGAAAAGGCAAGCTGCTTTTTTATCTTTTTAAAGCTCATACCGCAGACCTCTATTCGGAGCAACGTTAACGTTAACGTTGCTCTGTAGTTGAAATTATATCACAAGCATATGCGAAAGTCAATAAGCAATGCGTCGGTTTTTGCGGCACCTGCGCCGCAAGCCCTCTTGTTGTTACCTTCCTTGCTTCCGCTATGGCAGTTGCCGCAGTGGTACTTATCAAGAAAAAAGCAAATAACTGATAAACCAACCTAAAAAGGGCAGTTGCGGATGCTAAACGCATTCGCAACTGCCCTTTTTAGGTTGGTTTTCTTTCTGTACCCTTTTTGATACGTTTTTTTCACGCGATCAGACCGAAAGGTCCGCGCGCATGATTATCTGATTCTGAAAATCCTTGCCGAGCTCAACAAAGTAGCCGCTCCAGCCCCATACACGCACGATGAGGTTGCGGTAATTTTCGGGATGCTTTTGCGCCTCTATGAGGTCGCTTTTGTTTATAACGTTCAGCTGCAGCTGATGGCCGCCCAGCTCGATAAAGGTCTTTACAAGTGCGCCGAGCTTTTTAAGGTTCTCTTCGCCCTTTAATGCGGAGGGCGAAAACTCCAGGGTAAGCGGTCCGCCGTTGATGGCGCCCGCAAGATCGGGCGATGCAAACGAGCGGATCACGGAGAAGGGACCGAGCCCCTTTGCCTGAATGGAGGGCGAGTAGTTTGCCGAAAGGAATTCGCCCTTTTTTCTGCCGTCTGCCGATGCGGGATTGCTTACGCCGTAATTGATGTACAGCATTGCGGTTCCCGTACCTGCGCGGTATACGCCTCCGCGCTCGTTTATCTTACCCTCAAGCGCCTTGCTGTAGGCGGCAAGAAAGCGCGTTGCAAGGCGGTTCGTTTCCTCCTCGTCACTTCCGAGCTTGGCAAATTCCGTCAGCACGCGTACACGCAATGCCTCGTGCCCCTCCCAGTTTGCGTTAAGAATGGAGATAAGCTCCTCTGCGGGCATTTTTTCCTCAAAGACAAGCTTTTTTATCGCATAAACGGAGTCAACGGCATTTGCAATGCCTATGCCGTGCATACCCATATTGTTATACTTTGCACCGAGGGAAAGGTCGCTTCCCCTCTCCGTGATGCCGTTCATACACACGCTTGCAAAGGGCGAGGGAACGAGGAAGATGTTCTTCCACCTTGTTGTGCGCCACGCGGCATCTGCGGCAATGCGTCTTTCGCAAGCCCTGACAAACTCCTCATAATCCTTGCACGCGGGCAGATCCTTGACCGTTGCCTCGTTTATAAGCGTTAAAAACGACACCCAGTCGATATTCGGGATGTCGTAGCCCGTACCGGGAACGATGAACTCCCAGCAGGCGGCAATGGTGTAGTTGTACGCATCCTCGGGCTCATAGCCGAGGCGCAAAAGCCCGTCTATGACCACATCATCGTTCGAATACTGCGGAAAGCCTATGCCCACCGCCGTCAGCCTGCTTGCAAACTCATAGCGCTCTATGGGTGTTGTACTGTTGACACGCAGATTTATCTTCGGGTCGATGACCTTTAATTCAAGGCTTGCAAGCATAATAAGCTCGCTCAGCTCATTGTATCGGTCCGTGCCGTCCATATCATAACCGCCGAGCACCACGGTCTGACCGTTGCTTCCGTGGTATGTGCCGAAGTACATATCGGAATCTATGTTGAAAGAAAGGAAAAAGTCGCACATCAATTCAAGCGCCGTTTCCTTTGTCAGCCTTCCTGCCTTTATATCCGCATCGTAGTAGGGATAGAGGTACTGATCCATTCTGCCGAGGGTGATGTTATAGCTTCCCTCGCACCACAGCATAAACAGTACAAGGCGCATCGACTGCATTGCCTCGCGCAGTGTTACAGCCCCCTTTGCGGGCACGCGCTCAAGCACGTCGGCAATATCGTCCCTTCCCTCTTTTCTTGCCGCGTTTTTATATCTTTCGGCAAATTCCATCAGCGCTGTGCAGCTTTGCTCCTGTGCGCGCAGATAAATCCTTGCCTCGCTGTCCTCGTCAAAGCTTTGTGCGGCGGCACGGATGTTTTTTACGGTCTTTTCCAGTCCGTCGCCTATCATCCTGCCGAAATCAGCGGTAAAATTCTGCGTTCTGCCGCGTTTGAAATCGGGCACGGAGTGCGTCTTTTTTATTTCCGCCATCTCCTCGGGAGAGATGGAATCGGGAGCAAAGGGCGTGGTCTGTATCGGAATAAAGCCGTGCTCGTCGATGAAAACGGGCGTTTGCGCCTTCAGCATCTCCTCCGTACGGCGCGCAATGCGTATCGCATAATGCTCGTCCGTGCGGTATACCGAGGTATCGTATTCGTAATCCATATCTCTGAGATGACGGTGCTTGCCGTGCACTATCATCTCTCTCAGTCTGCGGATCCTTTCGTTCATATCAGTCGCCGAGAAGCGAATAATCGCTTTCTCCGTACACCTCCTTCATTCGATCAAGGCAAAGCATTCTGTATGCGGCGCACCAGCAAGCAAACAGGTGATTGATGCTGCCGCGCTTTTCCACGTTGCGGTAGTACTTTTCCCTTGCCCAGCGCGAGGGGAAATACGCCTCGCTCTGCGTGCCGTAGGGGCGCTTTCTGCCGTGCCAGCGTACGTTCTCGTCCGTTGCTATACAGCAAAGCGCGTTTGCCCACATACGCCTTGCAAAATCAAGCCAGATATCCTCGCCCGTCAAGCGGTAGATGCGTATGTACTCGCACACGATGACCTCGCCCCACGGGTCGAGCGCGGGATGCTGTGTGGAAACGGAGGTAGCACCCGAGGTGTAGTAGCCGTAGGTATCGAAATCACAGCCCTCGGGGCAGATAACATCGTACATAAAGGTATAGGAAAGGAAATAATATCCCGCCTTTTTGGCGTAGGTAATATATTTTTCATTTCCCGTAAGATCGTAAAGATCAAGCGCGGCGCGCACAAAGGGATACGCCGTTTCCTTATCTATGCAGGTGCAGTCGATGGCACCCGCGGTGCAGATGAAATTGTTTATATCGCGCTCAAAATAGAAGTCCATTGCCCTCTCGGCAAGCGCAATATACCGTTCATTTCCCGTTGTTCTTGCGCCCTCGGTGAGCGCCATACACGCAAAGCCGCCGATGGAGCCGCCGCTTTGTGCCTTTGTACCCTCCTTTATGTTATAGCTGAGCCCGAAGCCGTCCTCATCGTTAAATACGCGCTCAAAGAAATCGCATATTCTCTCGGCAAAGCGCAGATAGGAGGTGCGGTCTATGCCTATCTCCCTTGTAAGCCTGTATGCCGCAAAGCACTCGCACGCCGCCCAGCCGATGTTGCAGATGTCGGCGGGAGCGTATTTTTTGTTCATAAAGCGCACGTAGTTTATGGGGAACAGTCCGTTTTCCTCCTGAGTCTGCATCCACAGATCAAGGCACGCAAGACCCGCATCGAGATATTTTTTATCTCCGCCGCGCTTTACGTATTCGTTGATAAACAGCCTTGCCTGCGAAAAGTTCTGACCCGACCAGCCCGCCTCGTACACGGGAAACTGAAAGCCGTAGCCCTCGGGGTCATTGGGGTCGGGGAGCATGATGTTGCGGAACATCTTGCCTCCCGGAACATCGCAAAGCATATGCTCGGAAAACGCAAGCGAGGTGCGGTAGGCATCCTCCACGTTAAGATCGGGCTTGCGCTCAAAGGGAATAAGCTTGCTTACGGCAACATAAAGGGATGCGGTGCCAAAGCTTTCGTATATCGGTGTTCCGACAAAAACGTGGAACGCAAGCTCGATGTAAGAATCGGGCTCCATTGTGAGATAGGTATCATACCTCGGAGCCGTTTCGTCGTGGCCTATGTAGGAATACGGCGCCTCGGTAACGGGGTAATAGATGCGGTGGAAAAAGCATCCGTCGCGGTCACGGATAAACGCGGACGCACAGTCCTGATTAAAGCGCCCATCCGCACACGCAAACATTGCGGCGCACACATCGCTGTTTTCTGTCACGGTCGCGGCGCATATACCGCTTCTGTCGCCCGCAAACTTCCAGCATTCGCCGTCCTTTTCCCAGCCGTGGGGCTCGTCGCCGAGGCTTCTTTCGTTTCCGTCATAGGAAACGCAGGGAACGGTGTATTTTACCGCGGGAAAAAGATCCTTGGTTTCGCAGATAAGCTTGAATACCCTGCGGTATCTGCCGTTGTTTTCCACCCTGCGGTGCACGGTGTATATACCGCCGACCTCCGTTTTTTCAACCCTATCGGTAACGCGCATATCGGTACCGCGCCACTCCAGTCCGTTTTCCACCTCGCAGGGCGCGGCATCCAGCACCGTCTCCCTGCCGTTTATCTCGCATATGGGAGCAAGAAGCACTATCGCGCTGTCCGCCTCCCTTACTTTAGTGAATCCTTTTTTTGAAAAATACATAGAATCTCTCCCCTTATGTGTATCGCAACGTTAACGATAACGTTGTGATTTCATATTATCACAGCATTTTGAAATTGTCAACCCCCGAGGAGGGTAAATTTGTCATTGACTTTGCAAAAAGTATGTGCTAAAATCAATCTGACGTGAACGTTAACGTAAATGACACCGGCTATCCGCAGGAGGTTATTATGTCCGAAAAAAACTGCTCTGCCGCCCCCTTTGTGCTTGATATTTCCTCGCCCCGATTTGCCGTAATGCGCGAAAAGGCATCTGCTGTTGTACACGCCGAGGCGCAAAGCACCGTAAGGCGCGAGATGTTCGGCGACCAGTTGACCTGGCGCGGAAACGGCTACGGCATCTACGAGCCCGAGACCGACAGCTTTAACGAAAAGCTTGCACGGGCGGTACGCGAATGCGGTGTTACCACACTGCGCTATCCCGGCGGCATTCAGGGCGACTTTTTCCGCTGGAGAGAAACGGTGGGAGAGGAACGCACACCGCAGATAGACCCGTTTTCCGATGAGTATCCCACGCTTACGGAAAAGGACGGCGAGCGCTTTTATCCCCATTTCGGCTGGGATGAATTTTTGCGTCTTTGCAAATATAACGGTCAGGATGCCGTTGTACAGCTGAACGCGGGAAACGGCACACCCGAGGAGGCGGCGGCGCTTGTGCGCTACTGCGAGCGGGCGGATTGCAGGGTGGCATCCTACTGCATAGGCAACGAGGTTTGCTTCAAGGGCGAGAGCGTGCACTATATGAAGGTAAACAAAACGCCCGAGCAGTATATTCGCTTCTGCCTTGAGCTTTTTGAGCTTATTGCCGACATACGCGATGATATATGCATCGGCATTATCGGTATGCCCACGGGGCACAGACTGTCCTATCACCCCGATTGGAACGAAAAGGTGCTTACCGCACTCGGCGATAAGATAGACTTTATCGACTGCCATATAGGCTATTCCGTTTACTTTGCACCCGCCGAGCAGAGCGCGGACGAAATATGCCGCGCGCATTTGGCTTGCGCGGAGGCTGTAAAGCGGCACATCGAAAAGATCAAGCGCGATATTGCCGTATACGGCGGAAAAAATGCCGATAGGATCGAAATGCAGATCACGGAATGGGGACCGCTCGGTCCTTACGGCAACTCGATGCCGGGCACCGTGTTTCTTGCCTCCGTGCTGCAGGTGATGCTCAACGAGCCGAGGCTTACGGCGGCAAGCCATCTGCCGATGCTCAACGCACCGGGCGCGCCCACGCTTGTCGGCTACCGCGTGATAGACGGCACGGAGTATATTTGGGACAACACCGCCACACACGCATTCCGTATGTATTCGGAGCAGATAGGCAGAAGGGTGCTGAAAACGGACTTTACCTGCCTTACGGTAAACACACCGCGCGCCGTTGGCTTTACTCCGATAATATCGGGCGCGGACAGCGCGGGCATTGCCGTGTATTTTGATGACAGCACGGGCAGGGGCAGTATTTTTACCGTAAATCAAATGCTCGACAAAAATACTGTTTTTGACATTCGCCTTCCCTTTGATAAAATAAAGATAGAAAAGGTCACCGAGCTTTACTCCGATGATCTGAAGCTTACAAACTCCCCAAAGGACTTGCACGCGGTTGAGCCCAAAGTCACCGCAAACGAAAGCGGCATCTGCGCGCCGCGCGTTATATTGACCGCAAAGCCCGTTTCTGTTGTAAAAACAGATTTTTGCGTATGTGAATAACCAAAATGGAGGAAATATGAAAAAAAGAGTTCTTGCACTTATTCTTGCGTCCCTTATTGCCGCATCGGCTTGCGGCTGTACGGGCACACCCCCCTCCGTAACGGAGCCGCCAAGCACAGACCCGACAGACGCTCCTGCCTCAACGGATGCGCCCGAAACCGAGCCGCCCGAGGAGACGCTCAAGGCGTTCAACGCCGACATATCGGGCTCTGCCTACAAGACCTACAGCCGCGAGACGACGGCAACAGTCAGGGAAAACGCGGTAAACACGGTAAAAAAGGAGCTTTTCGGCGATAACCTTTCCAACCGCGGCAACGGCTACGGAGTTTATATACCCGAAACGGATTCCTTTAACACCAAGCTTGTTGAGGCGATAAAAAGATCGGGAGTTACAACTCTCCGCTACCCCGGAGGCACGCAAGGCGATTACCTTATCTGGCACGAGATGATAGGCTCCGACCGTAAAATGCAGATAGACCCGTTTTCCGCCTCCTATCCCACAAACGCGCAAAAAAACGGCGAGCTGTTTTACCCCGCCTTCGGCTGGGAGGAATTTATGGAGCTCTGCTCCCTTCTCGGAGTTGAGGCTGTGGTACAGCTGAACGCGGGCAACGGCACAGCCGAGGACGCCGCCGCGCTCATAAAATGGTGCGAGGATAACGGCTACCCCGTATCCTCCTACTGCATCGGCAACGAGGTCAATATGAACCTCGAAAACGTGGAGGGCATGAAGGTATCCAAAACGCCCGAGCAGTATATCGAGTTTGCAAACAAAGTGTATGAAGGTATAGGCAGTCTTGCCGATGACATCACGCTCGGCGTGCTTGCCCTGCCCGAGGGGCACGGGCTGAACCATTGGGGCGCAGCTTGGGACAGAAAGATAATTACCGCGCTTGGAGATAAGATCGACTTTATCGACTGCCATTACGGCTACGCAGTGCAGGACTCCTCCTCATCCTCCTACACGGACGAGGAGATATTCCGCGCATATATGGCGGCACCGACCTTCATCAAGAGCCTTATAGAAAAAACAAAGGAAGAAATAAAGACCTACGCACCCGAGCATGCGGACGAAATAAGCATTCAGATAACCGAATACGGCCCCATCGGCTCCTTCAATAACGGCACCGTGGGCGCGGTATTCCTTGCATCCGTCATTCAGGTAATGGCAAACGAGCCGATGATAAGCTCCGCAAATCACCTGCCGCTTTTAAATCACTATGCGGCGGCAAATACCGTGGGCTACAAGAACACAAACGGCACCGAGTATTTTTGGGATAATCTTACAACCTATATTTTCGAATGGTATACCGAGCAGATAGGCAGGCAGGTGCTTAAGACCGAGCTTGAGACCTTTACCTTCTCCTCCACCAAGGTCGGACTTACCCCCGGAGTTATGGATGCCGAAATGGGCAATACCGCAGTATATTACGATCCCGAAGCAGGCGAGGGCTCCGTATTCGTAATCAACCACTCCTACGAGCGCAATATGGTAACAAACGTGCTCCTGCCCTTTGATTCCATAACCGTAACGGGCTTTTGGGAGCTGTATTCGGACGATCCCACCGCCGCAAACAGCGCGCAGTCGCCGATGCTGGTAACACCCAGAAGCTACAGCATAAAAAAAGGCCGCACCTACAGCGGCGAAATGAAGATCACCTCAAAGCCCATATCCGTTGTGAAGATAGATTTTAAGGTAGTAAAGTAAAAATTCCTTTACCGTCACTCTCATAATAATGCTTACCCGACACCCGGCAGTACGTTGTAACAGGGACAAAACGCGTTGTAAACTATATCCCTTCACATTTTGTAAACTATGTTACCATACTAAAAACTGCGTTCGCCCGCGGGCGTTCAAGGAACGCCCCTGCGCGCAGGAGGACCTTAGACCGTCGAAAGCCTGAATATTACAAAGTGTAGAAGTGCCAAATTAAAGCTTTGATGTTGAAACTTGAGATCGGGCATTAGCCTCCCTCTGATGAGGGCGGCTGTAGATGATCATACACCGGCAATATAGGAGTAACATTCCGCTTCATAAATATCATTTTTCTTCAGTCTGTAACAAAGAAAACCGCACGTGAGGGGCGGTTTTCTTTGTTATATTCTCATTACTGACCGATTATATAGGACTTAATGGAATCGTTTATCTTGGAGATATTAAGCTCGGCTACTCTGCGGCGAGACTCGAAGAATGCGGAATAATTGGTAGCCTCGTTTTTAAACTGAGTGAGAAGGTTTGTGGTATATCCGCCGACCTGATAGAAGCCGCCGAGGTCGAACACTCTGGTCGCAAAGATGATCTCAAGCATCTCGGCACTTTCCTCGTCCTGAATATAAGTACCTACAAGCTGCTTTTCAAAATACGCGGGACGGACGGTGTAATAGCTTTCAGCCGCCATCGCCTCGATAAGAACACCGGACTTTTCAAGATCCTGCACCATACGGGGCACGCACATAAAGTAGCACGCCGCCTCCTGAATGTGGTTTGCGTATTCCGTCTGATTCTCATCCAGCTTGAAGTAAGGAAGGAAGCCGTATTCAAGCGTTTCGCTGTTACGGAAGGCAACATTATCGTCACCTACGTTATAAAGCCAGAACAGCGCCCTTTCTTCAATAAACATATTGCGGCGGACGTTTGTTCTGTCATTCGCAATGGTTTGAATGTTGAAGCAGTTATCGGTATAGGCGTAAGAGGTGTACTTGTCTATTATGGAAAGGATCTTTTCGTCGAAAACGTTAAGGGTTATCGCGCCCTCGTCGTTTAAGGATGCAATGGAAAGACCCGTTGCGTTGATAACGCCGAGAAGCGAATCGTTCCAGGTAAGCGAGCCGTACTTATCGTTATGGTCCATCTTATCGTCGCCGTTAACGTCCTCGCTGATAAGGGAGGTTATCTCTCCCCATTTGTCAACGGTCCACTTGCCCTCTCTTACAAGGCTGTAGAGGTCAAGCTGCATTTCATTCGCTATCCTCTTGTTGAAAAGCACGCAGAAGGTGAACTGGTCTACGATAGTGGTAATAGAACCGGTGGTATAAAGCATAACGCCGTTTATCTCAAGCTGCTCGTTTGCCTTCTGATCCCACCACTCGTTTTCAAGCTCGATGTAGGGCACATCGTTGAGGTTCTCAAGAACTCCCTGAGTGGCAAGCGCACAAACATCGTGAGTGCCGACAAAGGACACATCATAGGGGTTATCGTTTGCCTTGTCAAGGCGCATTATCTCCTGATAGCCGGGGCCCGAGCCGTAATAGTTACCAAAGCTGAATTTTTCAGTAACAAGGATCTTTACATCAAAGCGCTCCTCAATGGTTTCGTTGCGCTTGTAGATCGCGTTATCAAGCACGGTATCGGTGTCCGTATAAGTAAAATCACGGTAGGTAACGTTGCCGCCCACCCAAATGTTGAAGTCGCCGCCGTCGTATTTTACGTCGGGAACATCTGCCTGCTTAAGCGTTGTAACGGGCTCCTCGGTGGTCACCGCCTCCGTGGTGTCAGAAGCCGAAGTGCCGTCTGGCGCATCCGTGGTAACGCCGCCGCCGCCCCCCTTGCACGCCGCAAGGGATGATGCAAGCATCAAAACAGCAAGCAAAAGAGCAAGTTTTTTTCTTAACATAATGTCTCTCGCCTTTCTTTTAAATTTACGTTATCGTTAACGTTGTGCTTTAATCGTAACACACCTCCGCCGTTTTGTCAATAGAAAAATCATTTTACAAAAAATTTGCTTGGTTTTTCCAATCCCCGCCGAACAAAAGGCATCGACAAAATTCCCTCTCGAAAATGTCCGCAGGACATTTTCAGTGAACGGGGAGCTAAAAAGCGTTCCCCGAACGCTTTTCCCACCGCTCCCTTCAAATCTTCCCATCATAAAAGACATTAAAGAAAGAGCACCGCTTTTGCGATGCTCTTTCTTTAATGTCTATGGGCTACAAAAAAGATATTTATGCCGTTTTTGCGTATGAAGTCGAACTCTTGCATAACCGTTCGTTTTTAGAGAAATCGTTCGCTTACGCTCACGGTGAAATAATTTACTCCGTAAATCGTGAAATTTGATGCTCTCGCATCAAGTGAAATTAACTCCACCCACTCGCCGTCGAGGCGAATTTCACACGCCGCAGGCGTATTTCACATTGCAAAGCAATATTTCACCCACCCGCAAGGGTGGATTTAGTTGAAAAAGACC
>JAFSCG010000206.1 GCA_017436885.1 Clostridia bacterium
AGAAATACTTGAGTTCTTCGGTCTCGTTGGGCCAGCCAAGAGTGGAGAAAGGCCACAGAGCAGAGGAGAACCAGGTGTCGAGAGTATCCGGATCGTGGGTGAGTTTAGTGCTGCCGCACTTGGGGCAGGTGTGAGCGTCTTCTCTGGAAACGATTATCTCGCCGCAGTCGTCGCAGTACCAAGCGGGGATCTCGTGGCCCCACCAGAGCTGACGGGAAATGCACCAGTCGCGGATGTTTTCCATCCAGTTAAGATAGATCTTGGAGAAACGGTCGGGAATATAGCTGATCTCGCCGTTCTTAACAACGTCGATGGCGGGAGCCGCAAGGGGCTTCATCTTAACGAACCACTGGCGGCTTGCCATGGGCTCTACCGCGGTGCCGCAACGGTAGCAATGAGCAACGGCGTGAACGGTCTTTTCGACCTTCACAAGAACGCCCTCAGCCTCCAGATCGGCAACGATAGCCTTTCTTGCCTCAAAGCGGTCCATGCCCTCGTACTTGGTGTTGAAGTCGGTCTTGATCTTGCCTGCGTTGTCAAGCACGTGGATAACGGGCAGGTTGTGGCGAAGACCGGTCTCAAAGTCGTTGGGGTCGTGGGCGGGTGTGATCTTAACGCATCCGGTTCCAAATTCGATCTGTGCCGCCTCGTCGGCAACAACGGGGATCTCTCTGCCAACAATGGGAAGAATAAGGGTCTTGCCGATAAGATCCTTGTATCTCTCGTCCTCAGGGTTAACTGCAACGGCGGTATCGCCGAGCATGGTCTCGGGACGGGTGGTAGCAACGATAACGTATCTGTCCTCGCCCTTAACGGGGTATTTCAGGTGCCAGAATGCGCCCTCGGTGTCCTTGTGCTCTACCTCTGCGTCGGAAAGAGCGGTGTTGCAGTGGGGGCACTGGTTGATGATGCGGAGTCCGCGGTAGATAAGTCCCTTGTCGTAGAGGGAAACGAATACCTTCTTAACGGCGAGGGAAAGGGAATCGCTCATGGTGAAAGCCTCGCGATCCCAATCGCAGGAGGAGCCGAGCTTTTTAAGCTGGGTGATAATGCGGTTGCCGTACTTTGCCTTCCACTCCCAAACCAGCTTCAGAAACTCCTCGCGTCCGATATCGTGGCGGGAAAGTCCCTTTTCCTTGCGGAGCATCTCCTCGACCTTGATCTGGGTCGCAATGCCCGCATGGTCGGTGCCGGGCACCCAAAGGGTGCTGTAGCCCTGCATGCGCTTGGTACGGATGATGATGTCCTGCAGAGTGTTGTTCAGCGCGTGTCCCATGTGGAGCTGACCCGTAACGTTCGGAGGGGGAATAACAACGGAGAAGGAGGGCGCGTCCTTATCGGGATTGGGCGCAAATGCGCCTGCCTCTTCCCACATTGCGTAAATTCGGTTTTCGAATTCAGACGGGGCATAGGTCTTTGGTAATTCTTTTCTCATGTCTTTGCCTTTCTATGTGAATATGTTGGAAACAAATAAAAAAACGTGCCGACCCATGATAGGGCGTTGGCACGCGGTTCCACCTATCTTCGGCGCATATTGCGCCCTCATGAACGCCCGAAAAACGGCATTCTGCTCTGTAACGGGAGATCCCGTCGGGTTCTTGGCTCTCGCTTTTTCCCGCCCCTCGGAAGCGACTTCAAAGCACCTGCCTTACGCACTTTCACCGTCCGTGCGCTCTCTGGAAGGCGGCTCGCCTTTACTACTCTCCGTCATAGGGTTTATCCGATTATAACACTTGGCGGCGGATTTGTCAACACCAATTCCGCCGCCAAGAGGCTAATTTGCGTTATTTAAAGCTGTTTTGTGGGTAAAATCGGTCATTAACCCAGCTTGAATACGAACTTTCTCTCCCACTTGTCGCCGCTTGCAACCTTCTCGTTACCGTACTTGTTTTCCCAAACGTGGTCGGTGCCGCTGACGTCGGAGGTGCCGCACCAAGGCTCGATGGCGATAATGGTCATGCGGTCGCCAACGCCCCAAAGGGTCATGAAGGGGAATCCCTCGATACCCATTTCCATATAATGTCCCGTCTTCTCGGACTTCAGGCGCACGGTCTTTGCGTTAACGTTGCCAAGGACCTTGGGACCCTGATTGAAGAAATCGTTGGAAAGGCGGAGGGTGGTTCCGTCAACGAGAATGGTGTATTCGTCCTTCTTGATAAGGCGGGTGCCTGCCTCAAGACCGAAGTTCTTGATCTGCTGGGGGCAGTCGAACTCCAGAACGCAATCCTCGGCCTCGCTGTCAAGATCCACGGGGCAGAAGAAGGCGGGATGTCCGCCGAGGGAGAAGGGCATCTCTGCCTCGTCCCAGTTAAGCACGGTGAAGCGCTGCTCGATCTTGTCGTCGAAAAGCTCGAACTCCACGCGCAGACCGAACTTGTAGGGGAATGCGCGGAGGGTGTCGGCATTGTACTGAAGCTGGAGGGTAAGCTTTTCGGCACCTACCTCAAGCACCTCGAACTCCATGTCCTTTGCAAAGCCGTGCATAGCCAGCGCGTGCTGCTTGCCCTTTGCGATAATGCGGCTGCGGTCAATGCGTCCGCAGCAGGGGAAAAGAAGCAGGGAGTGTGCGGGCCAAGCCTCGCTTGCGCCCTGCCACATGTACTCAAGCTCCGTCTCCTTGGAATAAAGTCCCAGAAGCTCCGCGCCCTTGGTGGCAACGCGGACAACGTATTTGCTGTTTTCAAGAGTGTAGATCATTTTTGTTCTCCTTTGTGTAATACGGGCGAACGCAGTTCGCCCCTACGGGTTAATTCGTAATTGGCGGGAGGGGAGACCCCTCCCCTACGGTTGTCGGTTTATTGATTGTTTTCTATGTCCGTAATCATGTCAACGCGGATCTGATGGCGGCCGCCCTCGAAGGAGGAGGTGAAGAACGCATCGCAGATCTCGTGTGCAAGACCGGGGCCGGTAACGCGTGCGCCGAGGCACAGCACGTTTGCGTTATTATGTGCGCGGGTCATCTTGGCGCTGAAAACGTCGCCGCAAAGGGCGGCACGAATGCCTCTGTGCTTGTTTGCGGCCATGCTCATGCCGATGCCCGTTCCACAGACCAGAAGGCCAAGTGCGCCCTCCTCTGCCTTAACGCCCTCGCAAACGGCGGAGGCGTAGTCGGGATAATTGCAGCTCTCCTCGGAAAAGCAGCCCTTGTCCTCAACCTCCCAGCCAAGCTCGCGCAGGTGCTTTATAAGCTCGTTTTTAAGTGCGTAACCGCCGTGATCACAGCCTGCATAAACCTTTTTCATGATATCTCCTTATGTATGGTAAATTGTTTTGAATATCAGTTTCCGAAGTCCCTTAAATATATGGGCAGCAGCTCCCCTTCGGAAACGGCCTTGCCCTCGCGGAATGCTTCAAGTCCGCAAATTGCGGTGCCGTAGGCATTCTGCCGCAGCAGCGTTGCCGTGGGGTAGCTCGTTTTAATTCCTGCATTTTCCATTGCCCTCGCGGCTATTTCCGCTCCGTCGCCAACGCATAGTACCTCGGTCACTCCCAATGCCTTTGCGGCATCTGCCGCGGCGTCGGCACTGTCGGCCGTATCGTTGCAAAGGCGGAAAAGAGCTCCGTCCTCGATGCGGAAAAGGGCGTA
Source organism: Clostridia bacterium (assembly GCA_017436885.1). Classification (GTDB taxonomy): domain Bacteria; phylum Bacillota; class Clostridia; order Oscillospirales; family CAG-272; genus RUG12395. Next base: position 3,587 of record JAFSCG010000206.1, read on the forward strand.
GTAAAGCTGATTGCGCCGTGCATCCATTGCCGCGCAAACGCAGCCGTTGCGGTCAAGAAGATTGGAGGCAAGCGCCTTAAGGGAGGAAACGCCTGCGCAGGGCAGATCCCTGCCAAAGGCAAGTCCCTTTGCGGTGGCAACGCCGATGCGCACGCCCGTAAAGGAGCCCGGACCTGCGGAAACTGCAATAAGCTCCATATCGTCCAAGGTAAGAGCGGCGTTTTTCAGCATCAATTCGATAGCGGGCAGCAGAGTTTCCGTGGTGTGAACACCGGGAAGCTCCGCAAAATAGGAGGAAAGGAGCTTTTCATCCTCACATATTGCCGCCGTTACGGCCTTTGCCGTGGTGTCAAAAGCAAGTATTTTCATTTATCTATCTCTTTTACGGTAATATTTCGTCTGTTTTCGCCATCGGCGTATTCAATGCTGACCTCATATCGGTGCGCGGGCAGGGCGTACTCGATGTTTTCGCTCCACTCGCATATGATAAAGCCCTCGTCCACGTCGTAAAAGCCGGTGGAGTACAGGTCGTCGTCGCTCGTTATGCGGTAGGTGTCCATATGGTGGATCACCGTTTCTCCCCGATAGACGTTGACAATGGCAAAGGTGGGGCTTTTTACTCTGGCCTTCGGGCAAAGCACCGAGGCAAACCCTCGGGTAAAGGCTGTCTTTCCGGCGCCCAGGTTTCCGCGCATTGCGATAAACCCCTCGCTTATCCGTTTGCTTTTAAAATAATTTGCAAGGCCTGCGCCCACAGCCTCCGTTTCCTCGGGGGATGCGGTTGCGGCAATAAAGGGCAGCTTTTCGATGGTCATACTTCCTTCACCCATATCAAAACAAAATGATCTTCGTCAAACTATTGTATCACACGGAAACGGGAAAGTGAATACCTTTTTTGATTTTTGAGAAAAAAGGCGCATTATATATAAAAAGATGATGGTTTTTCGCCAAAAAAGAGGGAAAAGTCCTTGACAAAGAGGGGAGGGCGTGTTATAATATCCGTACCTCTGCGAAGGGCTTTTTTTTCGTGCAAAAAATCAGCATTCGTTTGAGGGAGGTACGAAGCGGGTAAAACCGCGAAAAAGTTATATATAGGAGGTGCCGATATGCGAGTTAAGATCACATTGGCGTGCAGTGAGTGCAAGCAGAGAAACTACGATACCAAGAAGAACAAGAAAAACGATCCCGACAGACTTGAACTCAAGAAATACTGCCGTTTCTGCCGCAAGCATACGCTTCATAAGGAAACGAAGTAATCCGTTTCGGTGCATCCGTCGGCGGCGCGGCCGATGCGCTTACTTATTTTTGAATTCGCCGTAAAAAGGAGTAAACCATGGCAGATAACAAGGAAAACGCAAAAAAGACCGCTCCCAAGCAGAAGAGCAACAAGCCTTCCTTCGGCGAGCGCATCAAAAAGTTCTTCCGCGATTACGGCAGCGAGCTCAAGAAGATCACCTGGAGCCCTGCTAAGGACGTTAAGTCCAACACCATCGTGGTTCTTGTTTCCATTGCAGTGGTGTGCGTTATCATCGCTTTGCTTGACGTTACATTTTCCGGCCTGATCTCTTGGGTTGGAACCTGGTATTGATGGTGGGCTGAATGAGCGACATCAATGCAACACACCTTGGCCCCCGTTGGTACGTTGCACACACCTACTCGGGTTATGAAAACAAGGTAAAAGCAAACCTCGAAAAGATCATCGAAAACCGTGGTCTTGGTCATCTCATTTTTGAGGTGGTCATTCCCATCGAGACCGTCGTTGAAAAGGACGGCGATGAAGAAAAAGAGGTTGAAAGCAAGGTATTCCCCAGCTATGTGCTGATAAAAATGATAATGTCCGATGAAAGCTGGCACGTGGTTCGTAATATCCGCGGTGTTACAGGCTTCGTCGGCCCCGGATCCCATCCCACCCCCCTCACCGACGAGGAGGTAGAGGCGCTGAACGTGGAAACAAAGTCCTTCCAGCTGTCCTTCGGTGTTGGCGATCAGGTGGTTATCAACAAGGGCATTTTTGCCGGCTATAAGGGACGCGTTCAGGAAATATCCGAGGATATGAAGACAGTAACCGTTCTCGTTGCCACCGGCCGCCGCGAGACCCCCGTTTACGTGGACGTCAGCGACGTTAAGGCGGATAAGTCCGCAAACTAAATAAAATAGGCGAAAAGCCAAATGAAGTGGGAGGGAGAAAATACTGATTCTCCCGAGTAAACCACAGGAGGTATTTTAAGTTATGGCAAAGAAAGTAACAGCTTATATTAAGCTTCAGCTTCCCGCGGGTCAGGCTACTCCCCAGCCCCCCGTTGGTCCCGCACTGGGCCCTCACGGTGTTTCCGCACCTATCTTCTGTAAGGAGTTCAATGAAAGAACCCGTCAGGATCAGGGTCTTATTATCCCCGTTGTTATTACCGTTTACGCAGACCGTTCCTTCACCTTTATCACCAAAACTCCCCCCGCAGCAGTGCTGATAAAGAAGGCTGCAGGTCTTGACACCGCTTCCGGTCAGCCCAACAAGAACAAGGTTGGTAAGATCACCAGCGAGCAGGTTCGCAAGATCGCAGAGACCAAGGCACCCGACCTCAACGCAGGCTCCATCGAGGCGGCTATGAGCATGATCGCAGGTACCGCACGCTCTATGGGTATCGTTGTAGAGGACTAAGGGAGGATTAGAAGATGAAAATGGGAAAGAAATATACTGCAGGACTTGCTCTCATCGAGAAGTCCAAGCTCTATGAGACTTCCGAGGCTATCGACCTCGTTTGCAAGACCGCAACCGCTAAGTTCGACGAGACCATCGAGCTTCACGTTCGCCTTGGCGTTGACTCCCGTCACGCTGACCAGCAGGTAAGAGGCGCTATCGTTCTCCCTCACGGTACCGGTAAGACCGTTCGTACCCTCGTGTTCGCTAAGGGCGACCGCGCTAAGGAGGCAGAGGCTGCAGGTGCTGACTTCGTTGGTGCTGAGGATATGGTTGCTAAGATCACCACCGAGAACTGGTTCGATTTCGACGTTGTTATCGCAACTCCCGACATGATGGGCGTTATCGGTCGTCTCGGTAAGGTCCTCGGTCCTAAGGGACTTATGCCTAACCCCAAGGCCGGCACCGTTACTATGGACGTTGCCCGCGCTGTTAAGGAGGCTAAGGCAGGTAAGATCGAGTACCGTCTCGACAAGACCAACATCATCCACTGCCCCATCGGTAAGGCATCCTTCGGTGCTGAGAAGCTCACCGAGAACTTCAACGCTCTCGTTGGCGCTATCATCAAGGCAAAGCCCGCAGCTGCTAAGGGTCAGTATATCAAGTCTTGCGTTATCGCTTCCACTATGGGACCTGGTATTAAGATCAACTACGCTAAATTGGGCTAATCTCTCGGGCAAATTTTTGTGTATACTTCAGAGCGCTTCGGAAAGCAGCTTGACGTACGTAAGTACGCCGGCGCTTTGCTTCCCGAAGCGCTCTTCGTCTACCCTAAAAATTTGCCGCGAGAGATTTTTATATGATGTAATTTTTGAGCTTCCCGTCAAGGGGAAGCCTCACATCCGCCGCAGGCGGATATATCGCGCGCCGTAGGCGTATATCGCAAGCGTTATCGCTTATATCGCGCGCTTTGCGCATATCGCTCTTTC
>JAFSCG010000207.1 GCA_017436885.1 Clostridia bacterium
ATGAAGAGAGAAAGGAAGCTGCACTTACTACGCTCAAAGAGATAAACGACCAGATCGCGGAGCTTGACTAAGCGTATGAAAAGCCGTAATAGCAAATTGCAATTTTCGCTTGTTATCAAAATTGTATGCACATTGCTTGCGTTGTTGGCGGTGCTGCCCTCCTGCGCAGGCGGGCAGGTGTCCGTAACGACCGATGTTACCTCAAACGATTCCGCTGCGGCTCTTACAACGGAGCCGCCCGCGGTCGTTATTCCGACAGAGCCTGTCGTTATCGATCTGTCCACTACCCTGTACGATAAGGTAACAGAGCCTACAAGCACCGTTACAATAACGGAAAAGGTAATCAATATCGTCGAGCCGCTTATTTTCGGCGATAATATGTCCTGGCGCTTTGAAGGCTTCGGACTTTGGGATAAGGAAAACAACAAGCCTTACGATAAGCTGATGGATGCGATCAGAAAAAGCGGTGTTACCTCCCTCAGATGGCCTGCGGGCATAGAGGGAGACTACTGTCATTGGTATGAGATGATAGGTGAGAACAGAGTTGAACAGCTCGACCCCTTCACCTCACAAAACAAGCTTCTCGGCTGGCCATATACCGCTTATCCCTATTTTGGACTTGAGGAGTTCATAGGCGTCTGTGACGAGCTTGGCATTCCCGCCGTTATCCAGCTTAATTGCGGAAACGGAACGCCCGAGGAGGCGGCGGATCTTGTAAAATACTGTGTTGATAACGGCTTTAACGTTTCCTCCTTCTGTGTCGGTAACGAGATGCATATGGGTGAGGAAATGATAAATAACATCACGGTTACAAAGCGACCTTCCGAGTACGTCGAATTTTATCTTAAGGTTTACGAGCTTCTTGGCGATTACGTGGATAAGATCGAGCTTGGATGCGTAGGCCTTACAGGCGAGCACTCCATTGCTTACTTCGATAATTGGGATAAGGAAGTTCTTCCCGCCCTTGAGGGTAAGATCGATTTCGTTGATGCGCATCTTGCTTATTCACCTTACACCTCCCAGCGGGGAACTTATACTGAGGAGGATTACATCCTTTGTTATCTTGCCTCTGCTTATTATATTGAAAAGATGATAGAAAAACAGCTTCTCAATATTGATAAGTACTGTATGGATGAAAAGGATAACATAACCCTTCAGATAACCGAGTACGGCACGCTCGGCGCCCATTCGAACAGTATGGTTGGCGCGGCATACACAGCCGCTCTCCTCGGCGTGATGACCGAGGAGCCACGTATCAGCTCGGCAAACCATTTTTCCGTATTGCTTATACGCGAAACCGCTCCTACCCTTGTTGGCTACAAGTGGGAGGGGAATCAGCTTAAGGTGTTTGACAACGCAATGAGCTATGTTTACCGTTGGTATTCGTCGCAGTCTAACAGAAGCGTGCTCAGAACCAAGGTAAGTAGTGATACCTTCAGCACCAAAAAAACCGGACTCATCCCCGCGCTTTACGGTGCACCCACGGTTTACTGCAACACTTATATGGATGAGAAGACGGGTGAGGGAAGTATCATCATCGTCAATGCCAATTACAAGCATAACGAAATGACAGATATCACGTTGCCCTTCGGCTTTGAAATAACGGACGTTGCAGAGGTATACAGCATCGATCCTCTCTCAACGAACACTGCAAACGCAACTCCTGTTATGGAAAAGCATTATACCCCCGAATTTACGACCTGCGCAGACGGAAAGCTGACCATCAGCACAAAGCCTGTGTCGGTCGTGAAGATAGACTTTATCAAATCAAAAACAAATTAAGAAAGGAAAAAGACCATGAAAAAACTGCTTCTTCTCGCGCTTGCGGCTATTATGTGCGTAGCCGTACTTCCCGTTTCTGTTTTTGCAGCAGAGACCGATTCCTACGTCGTAATCGACGACGCGCTCCTTACCGAGGACTCTCTCAAGCTCTTCACAGGCTTTGGCTGTACCCCCGTTCTTAAGGAGATCGACGGCAAGGTAGTTGGTGTTACCATGGGCGGCGCTACCTCCGCTATGGGTTATCCCTACCTCCGCTTCGGTGATGAGTCCTGGAAGGACTACACCATCGAGTTCACCGCTCACGGCATGAACCGTGTTGGTGGCTTTGTTCGTTCCATGGATCCCCTTCCTCAGCTTGACGGCTACGGCGGAATGTGCGTAGGCTTCGAGGGCCTCAGCAACCCCGGTACCTTCCGCTCCATCTACTCCGTTGTTAACGTAGAGCAGAACAAGTCCGTTATTCAGGAAAATGCTAACGGCGAAAAGGCAAGCTTCCAGCACAATCTTACCGATTTCAATGACAGCATCAGATTCGTTATCACCATCGTTGGTCAGGACGTTACCGCTTCCATGACCTACAATGATGAAGACGGCAAGGCTGTTACCCAGAGCATCACCGCAAAGTGCGACAAGTTCGACAAGACTCAGGGTGCTGCAGGTCTCCGCGCTGTATTCCGTCAGGTAAACGGCGAGCAGGCTAACGGCTACTTCACCGATCTTAAGGTAACCCTTCTCGGCGATACCGCAAAGGATTGGAAGGCTGCTCATCCCGAGACCACCGCTGCTCCCACCACCGATGCTCCCGTTGTTACCACCGCTGCTCCCACCCAGCCCGAGCCCACCCCCTCCACCGGCGACGCAAGCCTTCTTGTTGTTACCTTCCTTGCTTCCGCTATGGCAGTTGCTGCAGTTACTCTCATCAAGAAGAAGGTAAACGAGTAATATTTCCAAAGCATATTTGTTTGATCAACTCAAACTAAGGCTTTTGGCAAAACTTGTGTATATCCTGTTTGCCGAGCATAGAATATCTGTGCGTTGCTTGAAGGAATAAGTATCGACTTGTACGCTTTGGGTATTTTATCCGAAGCGTACAAGTTTTTATTTTGGCGCATTCTTAATTCCAATGGAGGACAATAATGATGTTCAAAAGATCGCTTTTCAGAGTTCTTATCCTCTCGTGTGTCCTTGCTTTTTCTGCGTGCGGGGGCAATACGCCCGCAATTACTACGGATCAGCCCATAACTACCGATCCGCCAACCGAGCCCGTGATAGTAACGGAGCCTCCCAAGCCCGAAATACTTCCCGTTTTTCTTGACGTTAAAAACGGCAATGACGAAAACGACGGTACAACTCCCGAAAATGCTGTTGCTACTTTTGATAAAGCGTTTTCTCTGCTGCGCGAGGAGCGTTCTTTGGTCGTTGTTATGAACACGGTGGTTACCGACAAGCAATTCATAATGCCCGAGTACGATGGCTTGGTTACAATAACTTCCGTTTATGACGACGTGGATTTCCGTAAGGAAAACGGCGCGTCCTTAAACGTGGCAGCGCTTGTGCTCAGCGGAGACGTTCATTTTGAGAATATTACCCTTATGCCCCAAGAGAAGGGCGCATACATCAGCTGCAGGTTTAACGATCTCTCGATCGGCGAGGGTGTGAACGTAAGCTCGGACGGAGGTAATCTGATCTCTATTATCGGAGGTTATTACGTAACCGATCTTGCGCTGAATCAGGAAAACACAATGAAGGCAGAGGACGTAAGCTATAAGGGCGACTGCCGTATTTCCGTTATGTCGGGAACGTGGGACTTCTTCATGGGAGGAAATTATCGCGCAGGTATCAACTCTGCTGTCGGCACCTTCAACGGAAATATGACCGTTGATATCGGCGGAACCGCAGAATTCCTTTCCGCTGACCACGCAAACGACGTTATATCCGACGTTGTTACCGCGGGCGGAGAAAACATACACAAGGGTTCCGTAACTCTTAATATAAGCGGAGGAAGATTCGCTTGCCCCGTTTACGGAATAAGCAAGCTTGGTACTTATATGAATGCCGTTGCCGCCAATGATAAAACAGGTACCTCCGGTCTTATATTCGGCGACGACGTGAGATACGAAGCGGATATTACGATCAATATAAGCGGCGGAGTTTTTACCGCCGAAAACTGCGCATATATAGGCGCACTTCAGGTCGCGGGAGATACTGCCGTCCACGGGGATTTCAAGCTTTCTGTATCCGGTGGAGATTTTGGCGATAATATGACGTTCTCCGCACTCGGTATGATAGGCAACTCTGTTGCCGAAGGAATACCCAATGATAAGGAAGCAAAGTGCTTTAATAAAGTAAACGGCAAGGAAAGTGATGATGCGGCTCCCTTAAGAATTGCTTGTATCGGCGACAGCATCACCTTCGGCACCTGCGCGTGGTTTGAAGAGCTAGACGGATATCTGTTCTCCGACGAATACTTCTACTATCCTGCGGTGCTTCAAAGGCTATACGGTTATGATGCGGTCGTTGGTAATTTTGGCTTCCCCGGATCAAATATCTCTCTTTCCTCCTATTCCAAGTATTATCAATCCTGCTCTTATAACAGGATGACTGCTTTTGACCCCGATATCGTTGTAATAGCTCTCGGCACCAACAATGCCCCCTTTATTGCCGCTAACGGGCCCGATTTCAAAAATGCGTACCGTACGATGATAGAGGATATTCACACACGCTTCCCCGAGGCAAAGCTTATTATGACAACTGCCTTGTACAGATGGGACGATTGGGGAAATCAGCTTTACGTTGAAGGATACGTTATCCCTTACCAGAAGGATCTGGCAAATGAATACGATTACGTTACTCTTTACGATACCTTTACCGAATTCAAGCCCTATGCCACGGACGAATTTTATCACGATCGACTTCATCCCAATAACGCAGGCTATGCAAAGCTTGCCGAGATCATGAAAAAGGGTATAGATCCGCTGATAGGGAAGTAAAACGGAAAAATAAGAGAACGACATACATCCCCGATCCGCTATTGAATTATTCTAAATTTTATGGTAATATAAAAACACCAAGTCAACGTTAACGAGGATTTTAAGCTTTTTAGCTTCAAAATACACAATAAACAGTTTTTACTTTGAAAGGATATAACCATGGAAAAGCTTTACGTACTTGCTCCGTCCGTTATAGGAAAAATAAAGCCTGAGCTATACGGACACTTTGCCGAGCATATCGGCGGAGTTATTTACGACGGCATCTACGTCGGCAAGGACTCAAAGGTGGAAAATGTCAACGGCTTCCGTAAGTTCATCATCGACAAGCTCCGCGCCATCAACGCTCCCGTTGTACGTTGGCCGGGCGGTTGCTTTGCGGAGATATACGATTGGCGCGACGGTATCGGCGAAAACAGACCCACACGTGTCAACTGGTGGACACATTACGATAAGGTAAGCGGCAGATATGAGCCGAACGAGGTGGGCACGCACGAATTTTGCGATTTTTGC
>JAFSCG010000208.1 GCA_017436885.1 Clostridia bacterium
GGTCGGAATAGAACCAACGACACGGGGATATTCAGTCCCCTGCTCTACCAACTGAGCTACATAGGCAGGAAACTGGCGACTCGGATGGGACTCGAACCCACGACCTCCGCCGTGACAGGGCGGCGTTCTAACCAACTGAACTACCGAGCCAAAACGTTCCTTCCGTCCCTTTAAAGGGGACTTGGTGGGAACAACAGGGCTCGAACCTGTGACCCTCTGCTTGTAAGGCAGATGCTCTCCCAACTGAGCTATGCTCCCGTTTTGACCTTCGCCGTGGTTTTGTCTCTTGCCCGGCGACGAGAGTTATTATAGCACAACGGTTTTCAAATGTCAACACTTTTTTTCAATTTTTCTGAAATTATTTTTTCTTTTTTTCGGCGCTGTTTTTGGGGTGTTTTTTCACGGTTTTTGCGGTCTTTTTCTTAACTATCCCACAGCCTATTACGTCGAGCTTATCGCCAAGCTCATAATATGCTCCGTGCAAAAATGCGGCAAGCTCCGCACGCTCCATGTGTATCTTACCTTCCCTGTCGAACAGCTTTTCGTCCACGTTTACCGCCACTATATCCGCAAGAAACATATCGTGGCTGCCCAAAGGAACGATATCGAACACCTTGCACTCGATGGAAACGGGGCATTCGGCGATCATGGGGGCGTTTATCTCTGTTGCGGGCTCGCGGGTCAGGTGGCAAGCTTCAAATTTGTCCTCCTTTGCGCCCGTATACGTCCCGCAATGGTCCGCCGCCCACACAAGGGATGCAGGCGTAAGATTGATAACGAACTCGCCGCTTTCCTTTATCATTTCGTAGGAATGGCGCACGGGTCTTATGGAAACGTAGGTCTTCGGCGGGCGGGTATTTATGGTGCCCGTCCATGCCACGGTGATAATATTATCCTTATCGCCGCTACGGCAGCTGACCATAACGGGCGGAAGCGGCCCAAGCATAGTGGAGCCCTTAAGCGTCCTTTTCATTAATTATATGCAGCCTTTCTGAGTATTTCCAACACGCGCTGAAAATTTTCCGGAAGCGGGGCGCTGAAAACCGCAAGCTCTCCGCTTGCGGGATGCACGAGACGCAGCTGTGCCGCGTGGAGCATCTGCCCCGATATAAGCGCACGGTGCCTGTTCTCGAATGGGGAATTTGCAGAGCAATACACGGCATCGCCCATAAGAGGATGACCCAAGCTTGTCATATGCACGCGTATCTGATGGGTCCTGCCCGTTTCAAGCTCCAAACGGAGCAGCGTCCATTCGCCGAAGCGCTCCTCCACGTAGTAACGCGTTGCCGCTTCCCTTCCGTCGGGAACCACCGCCATCTTTTTTCTGTCCTTGGGGCATCTGCCGATGGGCTTATCCACCCTGCCCTCGTCTTCCTTTATATTGCCGCGCACTATTGCGTAATACACGCGGCTCATGGTCTTGTCCTTCAGTTGGTCGGAAAGAGCAAGATGCGCTTTATCATTTTTTGCAACGGCAATAAGACCGCTGGTGTCCTTATCTATGCGGTGCACTATACCGGGGCGCAACTCTCCGCCAACACCCGAAAGACTGCTGCCGCAATGGGCAAGCAGGGCATTTACCAAGGTGCCGTCGGGATTTCCCGCCGCGGGATGCACCACCATACCGACGGGCTTGTTGACCACGACGATGTCGTCGTCCTCGTAAACTATATCAAGTGGGATATCCTGCGCCTCCGCACGGCAGGGTGCAGGCTCGGGCATCTCAAACTCAACTGTATCCCCTGCGCTTACGGCAGTTTTTTTGCTTGCTGTGGCACCGTTAAGAAGTACCGTCCCCGCTGTGATATGCTTTTCCGCGGCTGAACGGCTTATATCCGCCACCGAAGAAAGAAAAACGTCGAGGCGCATACCGCCATGCTCCGCACCGACGGTGTAGATCATCTTTTTCCCTCCGAGGCCCTTTTTGCCTTTTCCGCCTTTGCCGCAGCAGGTATATCAAAGAACAACAGCCAGACCACCATAACAGCAGCACCGACGGTTACGCACATATCCGCAAAATTGAACACGGGAAAATAAATAAAGAGAAAATTGATGAAATCCACTACGTATCCGATAAACAGTCTATCTATCATATTGCCAACGCCGCCCGCAACGATAAGAGTGAAGGCGGCAACGCAAAGAGGATGCATATCCTTGCGGCATTTTGCAAGATAGACAAGGATGCCGACGATGGCAACGGACGAGGTTACCATAAATACCCAACGGTGATCCTGAAGCATGCCCCAGGCGGCACCGGGATTTTCATGATAGGTCAGACCCACGATACCGGGGATCATTACCTTTTCCGCGCTCTCGCTGAGATAGACCACGGCAAGCCATTTTGTAAGCTGGTCCGCAAAGACCAGAATAAAGATGCTGACGAAAATCAAAAACATAAAACACCTGAAATTTGCCGCAAGGCTGTTGCAAAATATCACAACAGCCTTGACACAAACTATTTATTTATTGAGAGTTGCATGGCAACGGGGGCAGAGATGACCCTCGCCGTCCTCAAAGCTTTCCTCGGAGAACATCCAGCAGCGATCGCACTTTACGCCATCGGCAGGAGCGACCTTAACAGCCAGCTTTGCGCCCTCCTCGCAGAATGCATCTGCATCCGCGCCCTTGATAACGGCGCAGGAGGAAACGATGAACACAGCCTTAAGCTCCTCGGCGTCAAAGCCGTTAAGTACAGCATAAGCCTCGTCGTCCTCGGTATATACCGCGATCTTTGCCTCAAGGCTCTTACCGATAAGCTTATCGGCACGGGCAACCTCGAGAGCCTTCATGACCTCGTCGCGGAGATTGAAGAGCTGCTCGTACTTTTCCTCGATATCAAGGTAAGCCTCGAGAGAAGCATCGTACTCGGGCATGCCCGCAAGCAGTACGTGCTCGGCATCGTCCTCTGCTCTGTGCTTCATGGACTTCCAGATCTCGTTGGAGGTAAATGCAAGTACGGGAGCGAGCAGACGGGTCATAACGTCGAGAATGTAGTACATTGCGCTCTGACCGCTTCTGCGCGCTGCAGAATCCTTTGCCTCGCAGTACATTCTGTCCTTGGTGATATCAATATAAAGCTTGGAGATATCAACGGTGCAGAAATTATTGATCTCGCGGTATACCGCGTGGAACTCGTAGGTATCGTAGCCTGCGCGGCACGCCTTGATAAGACGATTTGCGCGGCATACTGCCCACTTATCAAGAGGGAGAAGCTCGCTTACGGGAAGCAGATCCTTGTTGGGATCAAAATCCTCGCCTACGTTTGCAAGAAGGATACGAGCGGTATTACGGACCTTGCGGTAGGTCTCGGAGAGCTGCTTGAATATAGCGTCGGAAACGCGAACGTCAACGCGGTAATCGGTGGAAGCGACCCAGAGGCGAACCAGATCCGCGCCGTACTTTTTGATAAGATCGAGAGGAGAGATGGAGTTGCCGAGGGACTTGTGCATTGCCTTGCCCTCGCCGTCCACTACCCAGCCGTGGGTAAGCACCTGCTTGTAGGGAGCGCACTCCTTGCCTGCGCCGATAGCGCTGAGCAGAGAGGACTGGAACCAACCGCGGTACTGGTCCGCACCCTCGAGATAGAGGTCGGAGGGATAGGTGTGATACTCGCGATCGAGCACGGAGAAGTGGGTGGAGCCGGAATCGAACCAACCGTCGAGAGTGTCGGTCTCCTTATAGAAGTGAACGCCGCCGCAATGAGGGCAAACGAATCCTTCGGGAAGCAGCTCTGCCTCGCTCTTTTCGAACCATGCGTTACTGCCGCACTCGCCGAAGATGTCCGCTACCTTTGCAATGGTCTCGGAGGTGCAGATGGGCTTCTTACAATCGGAGCAATAGAACACGGGAATGGGAAGACCCCAATGACGCTGACGGGAGATACACCAGTCGGCGCGCTCGCGAACCATCTGAACGATGCGCTCGCCGCCCCACGCGGGGATCCACTCAACGCCCTCGCATGCCTTTACGGTAGCATCGCGGAAATCTGCAACGGAGCAGAACCACTGGGGAGTTGCACGGAAGATAATGGGGTTCTTGCAGCGCCAGCAGTGAGGATAGGAGTGAGTGATCTTCTCGGAAGCGAAAAGTGCTCCGCTTTCCTGCATATCGGCAAGGATAGCATCGCCGGACTCGGCGTAATACATTCCCGCATACTTGCCGCTGTCCTCGGTCTGATAGCCGCGGTCGTCAACGGGAACGATGATATCGATATTGTATGCCTTGCAGGTACGGTAGTCGTCGGCGCCAAAGCCGGGAGCGGTGTGAACGCATCCGGTACCGCTGTCCATGGTAACGTAGTCTGCATTGCAGAGAATGCTGCGACGGTCAAGGAAGGGGTGCTCTGCCTCCATAAGCTCCAGATCGGAGCCGCGAAGGACCTTAACGATCTCGTAATTTTCGATGCCGCCTGCCTTCATGGTCTTCTCAAGCAGTGCCTCGGCAACGATGTAGCTCTCGCCGTTATCGGCCTTGGCAACAACGTAGCTCTCTCTGGGATGTACTGCAATGGCAAGGTTGCCGGGAAGGGTCCATGCGGTGGTGGTCCAGATAATGAAGTAGGTATTTGCAAGGTCGATGCCCTCAAGCACGCCCTTGTCGTCCGCAAGGCGGAACTTAACGTAAATGGAAACGCACTCGTCGTCGCTGTACTCGATCTCTGCCTCTGCAAGGGCGGTCTCGTCCTTGGGGCACCAATAAACGGGCTTAAGACCCTTATAGATGTAGCCGTTCTCGTACATCTTACCGAATACGCGGACCTCCTCTGCCTCCATCTCGGGGGACATGGTGAGGTAGGGATGCTCCCAATCTCCGATAACGCCGAGACGCTTGAAATCGTTCATCTGAAGGTCAACGAAATTCTGCGCAAAAGCGTGGCACGCGCTGCGGAATTCGGGAATGGACATCTTCTTTCTGTCCAGCTTGTTCTTTTTGATAATAGCACTCTCAATGGGCATGCCGTGGTTATCCCAGCCGGGCACAAAGGGAGTGCAGTAGCCGGTCATTGCCTTATACTTAATGATAAAGTCCTTAAGTATCTTGTTGAGGGCGTGTCCCATATGGATGTAGCCGTTGGAAAAGGGAGGGCCGTCGTGAAGAACGAAGGGAGTGTTATCCTTATTCTTCTCGATAAGCTTTGCGTAAATGCCAAGAGCCTCGTCCTCCTTGAGCATCTCGGGCTCGCGCTGAGGGAGATTTGCTCTCATGGAAAATTCGGTCTTGGGAAGATTAAGTGTACTTGTGTAATCTGCTGCCATATTAAAGCTCCTGTTGATCAGAAGAATTTTTTCTGTTTTTTCGTTGTAGCGGGTGTTTCTTCCCCACTTGCATTCTTAAGCCTTTCCTTAACTGCGGAAAAGCTCTTTGTGGCGCTTGCGCTACCTGCGGGCTCGCGAGTGATCTTAAGTCCCGTGGTAAAAGCGAATTCCTCGGTCTCGGTTTTCTCCGAAGGATCGTATACCTTGATGTCGTCTCGGGATTCCTTGATCCTTTCGGCTCTCGTGGTATTAACTCCCTGCTCGGGCACGTTGAAAACTACCGTCTTCTCCGCGTTGTTTTCATCACTTTCGACCGATCTTGCTTCAAGCTTCGGTTCGGGACGGCTTTCGGCCGGGGCCTTGGGCTCGGCAATATTGTCCTTTGTGGCAATGGGCTCCGCATTCAAAGAGGAAAGAGACGATATGTGAGCGGAATACAGTGCAAAAACACTGTTTTTAAACTCATCAACCTTTTTGCACAGCTCATTGTACTCACGGGTCTTTTCGTTTATCTTTGTATCAAGGCGCAAAAGGTCGGAAAAGCTTCCCGCGCCTTGTGCGGCTGTAGCATTTTTTGCGTTTGCGACTATGGTCGCAGCTTCCTTTTTGGCTTTCTCAATAATATCGGCTGCTCTGCGGCCTGCGCTTGCGTTGGCCTCGTGGCTTGCGGAAAGCTGAGACAGCCTGTCCGCCAGCTCTGCATTCTCGTTGTACAGTGTATCGTACTTTTCGAGAAGCATTTCTATATAATCTTCCACCTCGGTAATATTATAGCCCCTCAGCGAGATGGAAAACTCTTTGTTTCTTATTTCTTCGGGAAGATTCATTTTTTCCCCCTGTGGTTTATTTGTATTTTTCGGCAATCAAACGGAATCTGCCCTTTTTGTTCTGATCCGTAACCGATACTATGCGGAATTTTCCGTGTCCTCTGACGGAAATGATATCCCCGTTCGTTACCGCGCGATCCGGCTTTTCAATAACTCTGCCGCCGCACTGTACGGCTCCGCATTGCACCAGCGCCTTTGCCTTTTCTCTTGCCATTCGGCAGACAGAGCCGACGATCGCGTCAAGCCTCGGTGCGGGCACCGTATCGGTGAGTGTTTCAAACTCACGCTTTGGAATCAGCTCCTCAACCTCGTAAAGAGATATCTCTCTTACCTTTACCGTATCTCTGCCCACGCGCTCCAACGCCTGCATTATCAGATCCCCGACGGTGCGGTCGCAGACCATATAAGCAACGCTGTCACCCGCCGTGCGGATATCGCCGCAGGCATCGCGCTCTATTCCAAGATTAAGAACGGCACCAAGCCAATCACGGTTCGTAAGAGCCTTATAACCGCTGCCCTTCATTTCAAGGGCACATATGGGATCCCCGAAATATGCCGCACACACGGTACACTCGTCGCCAAGCTCCTCAAGGGGCATATATCTGTCGGGCACGAAAAAAGCTTTTTTTCTTTCCGCCTCTCCGTAGCCGCCCCACAAAAACAGGCGAGACTCCTCACCCATCGAGCGGGCAAGAGCACTTACCTCCACCTGCTCAGCATAGGAAAGAAAGATCCCTGCGGAGGGCACTCCGTTTGCGGCACGGCGCAACAGCTCGGTGCAGCGGGCGGCAAGCATATCGCCGCTCTCTCTGACACGTTCAATCATATCAAAATAACATATCCACCATAGCGACGATAAATATCGATATCATACCGGGCATATCGATGATCATATCATCTGACCACCCCATACGATCGAACAGGACACGCATAGGTGTAATAAAAATTTCCGTGTAAAACACGGCAAAGCATATAAGCGGACCTTCCTCCTCTGCTCCGATCAGGCTGAAAATACAACGCAGGAGCCAGAGCCAAACCGCGGCCTGGAGCAGGATATCCACTATTTCACCGAAAATGCTAACAATATCGCTCACTATCCAAGCCTCGTGATCCGTCGGTCTCTTTTTAAAAAGCCACGCTGCCCGCAACATTCAGCACGGGCAGCATAGGCAAATATTCGTCCGTAAAATCAGAACTTGAAGCCTTCCTCTGCGGGAGCCTCTTCCTCTGCTACTGCATGTGCGGCATCAGTCATAGGATCGCCGGAAACGGTAACGTTGCCGGGAGTAATAACGTAGGTGTTGTTGGATACCTTGCGGATATCGCCCTTGATGGCAAAAGCAACGCCGGAAAGGAAGTCGATAAGACGCGTTGCGGTGTCCTTGCCTGCCGCCTCAAGGTTAAGTACTACGGTGCGGCGGCTGAGCCGATGCTCGGCGATCTGATCCGCGTTCTTGAAAGACTCGGGGCGTACGACCTTAAGCTCGATAGCGTTTCCGGAAATGTTCACGGGAGCGCTTGCGGGCTCGGGAATGTACTCGTCGTTATCTATAAGACCGTCGTCCTCGCCTTCGTTTGCATAGGACATATCGTAATCCTCGCCGTAACCGTCCTGATCGTATTCATCCTCCTTGGAATAGCGCTTAAGCAGATCCTTGAATCCCATTTTAAATCCTCCGAAATTTATTGTATATTATTTATTTTTGAAAAACAGCTCTGCCGACCCTGACCAAATTGGCTCCTTCGCTGATCGCGATCTCGAAGCTTTGGCTCATTCCCATAGACAAAATCGGCATTTTTGCATAGCTACCTATATTATGCGGTTTTTTTTGAAAAAAGTCAATAAAAATGTTATAAGTTTCTCTAAAATATTTTCGATAATCTTCAATATTTTCGCAATTTGGAGCCATTGTCATTATTCCGCGCACATCGACGTGGGGAAATTCGGATATCTTAGCAAAAAATGCGGGGAAATCCTCGGGCATTATGCCGCCCTTTTGCTCTTCTCTGCCGCTGTTGATCTCACAAAGCACTGCCGTCCGCACTCCCGCATTTGCAGAATGCTTTTCAATGGCCTCCGCAAGCTTGACAGAATCAAGAGAATGAATAAGCGAGACCTTGCCAATGAGGCTTTTTACCTTATTGGTCTGTAGGCTTCCAATGAAGTGAAGCTCAATGTCTTTATCAAGCTTATCGTACTTTTCAAGTAAGGATGGTACCCTGTTCTCGCCAAACAGACGCACTCCCCTTTTTGCGGCATAATTCATTTCCTCAGCCGTTGCGTATTTAGAAGCAACGAGCAGCTCGGGGATAATTCCCTTACCCGACGAGGCGGCCGCGGCCGCCAATCGTGCTCGGATATACGCAAGATTCCAGTCAATATAAGAAAAATCGCTGTGTTCCATATTTCCTCAATCAATTATAAGTCCGTGATACATTCCCGTTCCCGCTGTTATTATGCGATCGTAAAGTCCGAGTGCTCCGTACAGCACCACCTCGCGCTGTACTCTTTCCCCGTCCTTGTTCACTTCCTCCACCGTAGTCATTACGGGGTCGCAGTTCTCGCTGACGTATGCGTAGCCGTCAACGGTACCGACAACGTCGATAACACGGAAAAGGACCGTGTTTCCGAAAAGGCAGTAAACACCCTCGCGTCCGTCCACGTAGCGAATGGCAGACACCGGCACCCTGAGGCCGCTGTACTCCCTTATCTTTATCGATATGTTGAATCGGCGCATCATATCCATTCCTTCCGGCAGCTCCTCGGAGGAATAAACGAGCAGTGCTCGTTCCCCTTCCTCCACCGTGCGCTCAAGAAGCATTTTCAAGGCTACGTCGCCGCAATCGGAGAATACCACCTCCGCTAATTTACCAACGCTGTGATCCTTAAGTGAGCTTTTTTCCGTTTCTACCACAAGGTACCACTTGCGCGACCTCGCGATCTTTCCGACCGCCGTACTTCCGCTGCCGCCGGCGTTGTCAGCGGCATTTTTGAGATCGTCAAGGGCAGATGGGGTCAGCTCGTTCAGAGCGTTTACCGTATAAAGCCCCTCGTTACCGTCGCAGTAGCTGTAAAAATAGCCGGCATACGGTGCGTACATACGCTTACTCTCGCCCGTCAGACCCGAAGCAAGGCTTGCACGCTCCGCCTCAAGCGCCGCAAGCACGGAGCCGTAGGTCTCGGAGGACGAGAATATAAGATCCTTTTTGTTCAAAAGGACAAGCAGGTCCTCGCTTTGGGATACAGCACTACCGTACCTTCCTTCCGCAAGACTTTTCCCCATAGCCCTCAGAGCCACGTCAATACTGTTTTCAAGAGCCTTGGTGTATGATACCGACACCTTACCTTCAACCGCCGACTCCTTAAGTATTTCTATTCTCTTATCAATGCTTTTTAATGCTTCCGTGATGCTTGCGCTGCCGGGATCCCTATAGGTCGTAAGCAACATATCGCCTGCCGCCGCACGCTCCCCGTCTGCAAAGGCATAATTCACCGCTCCGCCGTAATCGGAATAGAGCACCGTTTCGTCGCGGAACATATATCCCACGGTCTCAAGTCTTTCCTCAGCAGAGGAGTTCACTGCCGTTACCAGCTCAACACCGCCCTTGAATCCGCCCGTAATATGCCAGCACACGTAATAAACAAGCCCAAGCAGTATTACCGAGCCCGCGGCACCTATGATCACGGAGCGAAGGTAGCCGGTGTCGAAAATATCGCCAAAGCGTTTTTTTCTTTTTTGCACCGTTGCCGTCTCCCGTGCGCCATCGCATGCATTGTTTTTATCTTTTCTCATTTATCAAGCTCCAAAAGCCTTGCCGCCTCGTCGGCGATATGGGCTAGGCTTTTCCTCTTTCCGTTTTCGTCCACATATATCCATTTAACATAAGGAACGGCGGAAAACCACGTCATTTGCCGTTTTGCATATCTGCGCGTTGCGATGGTAAGCCGCATTATAGCGTCCTCGCGGCTCTCCGCGCCGTCAAGATAAGGGAAAAGCTCCTTGTACCCGATAGCCTGGGCGGCCGCAGCGCATTTTTCAAAAACGCCCGCCTTTCTCAGCATCAACGTTTCCTCTGCCAGCCCCATATCAAACATTTTTCTAACGCGATTTTCGATGGCGGCACTCCTTACTTCCCTGTCCTTATATCCAAGTGCGATCACACCGTAGTCCCTTACGCAAACGTGCTGCGGAGTTTCCCTATCAAGCTCTGTTTTGGTCTTGCCGCTGATCTCAATTATCTCAAGAGCGCGCAAGACCCTTCGCAGATTGTTTGCGTGGATTGCCTCTGCCGCCTCGGGATCCTTTTCGCGCAGCCTTCTGTGCATCTCCTCGCATCCGAAAGCTGCCGCCTCCCCCTCAAGACGTGCACGGACCGCATCGTCCTTTTGCTGTTCCGAAGGCAAGCCTCCGCGCAAATAGCAATCAAGGTAAAGGCCTGTCCCGCCGCAGATAACGGGCATCCTGCCTCTTGCGACCACCTCGCGCTCCACCTTCTCACACATTGAGGTAAAATCCGCCACAGAAAAGGGCTGCTCGGGATCGAGTATGTCTATAAGATGGTGTGGCACACCGCGTTTTTCCTCTTCCGAGGGTTTGGCGGTGCCTATATTGCACCCGCGGTACACCAGCATGGAATCGCAGGAGATGACCTCTCCGCCGTATCTTACGGCAAGCTCTGCCGCAAGATCGCTTTTACCGGAGGCGGTGACGCCCGCAATTGCTATTCCTGTCATATGTTCTCCACATCAGTTAATATCGTTTTCCTTACAATAGGCGGAAATATCTCCGCTGTCCGGCAGGGCGGTTATGCCGCCGCCCTTTTCAACGTAAGCGGCAACTGCAACGGCGGCGTACTTTGCAGCCACCTCCATATTCCTTGACTGAACGTAGGTGTAGGCAAGCGCGGCCATAAAAACCTCCGCAACGTCGGGAACTCCCGCGGACGCCTTTCCCCTATTTGGCGCAATACTGCAGTATTTGCCATCGTAAACGTATACACCACGCTCCTTAAGCTTCATTACAACGTAGTGCGTTTTGATCACGGATGCAAGCTTTACCGCACATTTGAGACAGTTTTCCATTGAATCCGGCATAATGTGCGCAATTCGATAGGCCTGCGCCTCGTCGCATACGAACGCCTCGCACCTGCAGATATCCTCGAATGGATAGGAGACCGCGGCTGTGGAAGCATCCAAAAACAGCGGTATCTCCTGCAGGTCGGCCATTTCGGCAATGTAAGCAACGTGCTCCACAGGCAGATCGAGGGATGCAAGCACGCAATCGGGGCGGGAAACGAACGCCTCCTCTATAAAGCTGTGACGTATAGCCTCGAACGCGCCGGGATAAAACGCTGAGCGCCTTGCGCCGTTGTCCTCAACTATATTCATCAAAAACGCCGTGGGAAGGTGCTTATCTGTATAAATGCTGTCGAGAGAGATTCCCTTCTCCCTGCAAAAGCGGGTGAGCATATCGCCGTAGCGATCATCACCAAGGCAGGTGCAAAGCGCGCTGTGCGCCCCAAGCTCCGCAATGGCCGCGGCAGTAAACAGACCGAAGCCTCCCGGAGTTATCTCCCTGTCGCCGCGCTCGATGGTAACTTCATTCACAAGAGGGATCTTGGCAATATGGCAGGTAAACTCTATCTCCGTGTTGCCAACGGTCAAAAACATTTTTTCCACAACTGTTCCCCCTTTTGATCTTTGAATTGAATATAATTATACATCTTATATTATAACACGCATAATCGCGGAAATCAATACCGCACAAAGCAAAAATAGAAGCGGGGGATCTTTACGGATCCCCCGCTCTTCTCATTCTTCGATATGCTCCATCCCCTGACTGATAATAGCTCTTACGTGCTCGTCGGCAAGGGAGTAAAACACCGTTTTTCCCTCCCTGCGGCTTTTCACGAGCTTAGCTCTTTTCAGGGCGTTTAACTGATGGGATATGGCCGAGGAGGTCATCTTAAGCACCGCGGCCAAGTCGCAGGTGCACACCTCCGCCTCAAACAGAACAAAAAGTATTTTCATTCTTGTGGAATCGCCGAACACCTTGAAAAGCTCCGACAGATCGAAGAGTTTTTCATCGTTAGGCATTTTTTCATTCACAATGGAAAGCAATTCCTCGTGGACTGCGTTTACCTCGCAAACAGCTCCGTTATTATCGTTATGCATTTCATTTCTCCTTAATTTTCATAGCACGCACCGCGTTGAGCACCGCAAGCACCATAACGCCCACGTCAGCAAAAATGGCATACCACATATCAGCAATACCAACAGCACCTAAAAGCATACAACCAAGCTTTATGCCAATTGCGAATATGATGTTCTGATACACGATCGACATACATTTTTTTGCTATGAGGATCGCACGGGCTATCCTTGCGGGGTCATCGTCCATTATGACCACGTCTGCAGCCTCAATAGCCGCATCGCTTCCAAGTCCGCCCATAGCTATACCAACGTCGGCCCTGCGTATCACGGGCGCATCGTTTATTCCGTCCCCCGCAAAGGCAGTTCGTCCTTTTCCCCCGTCCATAAGCTCCTCAAGAGCCGCTACTTTTCCGTCCGGAAGCAGACCCCACTTTACGCTGTCGACGCCCACGGTATCAGCAACTGCTCGCGCCGCCGCTTCGCCGTCGCCCGTCAACACGGCAACACGTCTGACTCCCGCCTTTTTCATAGCCTTTACAGCTTTGGCCGCATTTGGCTTCAGCACGTCGGATATCACGATGCTGCCGCCAAGCACCCCGTCTACGGAAACGAACACCTCCGTTCCGCCGCCGTGGGCCGTTACTTTTATTCCAAGCTCTGCCATCAATGCGGCGTTGCCAACAGAAACGCTTTTTCCGTTGACAGTGGCGCATACGCCCTTACCCGCCGTTTCACGGATATTTTCCACCCTACCGTTCAAGCCGTCAGGCGCGGCAGCCCTCAGACTTTTTGCAATGGGATGCACTGAGCCGCTCTCCGCAAGAGCGGCGTATTCGATCAGCTCGGCGCTTTCAAGGCACTCGGAATACACTTCAGTCACGCGGAACACTCCCTCGGTAAGCGTGCCCGTTTTGTCAAGAACCACGCACTCCACGCCCGCAAGCGCCTCAAGATAATTTGCGCCCTTTACAAGTATCCCCTCGCGTCCCGCACCACCGATACCGGCAAAAAAGGTAAGCGGAATGCTGATGACCAACGCACAGGGACAGCTGATTACAAGGAAGCTTAAGCCGCGGTATATCCACGTGCTCCAAGCCCCCGTGCCGTGGAAAACAATGCCCAAAAGAGGAGGAAAAACCGCCAGCGCAACAGCCGCAACGCACACTGCGGGAGTGTAGTAACGCGCAAATTTGGTTATGAATCTTTCGGACCTTGACTTGCGCGCGCTTGCATTTTCCACAAGATCAAGTATTTTTGAAGCCGTAGACTCGCCGTACGGCTTCGTCACGCGAACGTGTATCACACCTGTCATATTCACACATCCGCTCTGTACGGCGTGTCCCGCCCTGACCGAGCGGGGCACGCTCTCACCCGTAAGAGCAGAAGTATTCACAGCGGAATCACCAAGGATAACGACTCCGTCAAGAGGTATCCGTTCGCCCGGCAGTACTATTACCGTGTCGCCAACGCCAACGTCCTCGGGCGATACGGCAGTATAGCCTCCGTTCCCGTCGGGTACGTTTGCACTGTCGGGTCTAAGGTCCATCAGCGCACCGATGCTGCGACGGCTTTTGCCGAGGGCAATGCTTTGGAAAAGCTCGCCTATCTGGTAAAACAGCATAACCGCCGCCGCTTCTGCGTTTTCGCCAAGGCACAGGGCACCCACGGTAGCTACTGCCATAAGAAAATTTTCGTCAA
Source organism: Clostridia bacterium (assembly GCA_017436885.1). Taxonomy (GTDB): domain Bacteria; phylum Bacillota; class Clostridia; order Oscillospirales; family CAG-272; genus RUG12395. The sequence continues at coordinate 13,935 of JAFSCG010000208.1, forward strand.
AGGGCTGAAAAGAGGCAATGCCCCTTACAGCCTTAATAAGAATATCGTATCCTATTACAAGATAAGCGGCAAGAAACAGAACGAGCGATGCCACGCCCCCATTTACAGTAAATGCGGTAACCAACAGCAAAACGGCGCATATAATGCGTATAAGTATCTTTTTCTGCTTTCTCGTCATATCAGAAATATATCTCGCAGTCGGGCTCTATCCTTCTGCATTTTTTAAGCACTTCCTTCATCACCCTGCTCTCCTCGGCCCCCTCCTCAAAATTCACAGTCATCTTAAGGGTCATAAAGTTCACAGTTACGGAAGTAACTCCCTGCACCTTTCCGGCAGCTTCCTCCATTTTATTTGCACAGTTAGCACAGTCAACTTCTATTTTATAAGTTTTGATCATAAACTGCTCCGCAATCGTTATTAACGATTGAACAATCGTTCAATCGTTTGTTGTATTATACTCCTCCCTGAATACTTTGTCAAGCCTTTTCGGAGCAAAAACATTTCTCTTGTAACATAATTTTAACAATTTAATTGGTTAAAAAATATTGCATTTTTTATATAGCCTTGGTAAAATATAATCAAGAAACAAACAAGGAGGAATTGATATGTTCTGCAATTTCAAAAAAGAAAAACAGCCCGATACCCTTAAGACCGTACTTGCCGTAATTGGCGCAATTATTGCCGTTGCCGGTATCGTTGTTGCCGTTCAGGCAATTATAAAGACTATTAATAAAAAGCTTTCTGCCTGCAAGGCAGATGACGGCACGGATGATTGCCTTTGCGACGATTGCTGCTGCGAGCAAGATTTCTGCGGAGAGCCCTGCACAGTAAACGACCCCGTTACCGTAGTATCCGAGGGACGTGAAGTTACCGACGAGACCGAGAGCGGCGAAAGCATCTGACACGATCTCAAATAACAAAAAGGTCAGCGGACACAGTGCGCTGACCTTTTTTCTTTTTTATCAAAGAGAAACACCCTTAAGGCGTTTGCCTTAAGGGTGTTTCGGACGTCCACAGGCTATGTATCAGCGCCCGGCCGAGCCTATAGGCTCGTCGAATTATCCGCCACTTGCCGAATTGGCCCTACCACCGCAAATGCGGCAATTACTTTGAGCCTCACTTGTGTAAAGGGAGGTGGCAGCCGTTTTTCGGCTGACGGAGGGATTGTCATTTTGGATAACAGAAACAACCCCTCAGTCTGCTTCGCAGACAGCTCCACTTACACAGGGGAGCGTTCCGCTAC
>JAFSCG010000209.1 GCA_017436885.1 Clostridia bacterium
CCCCCTTACGCCTCCGGCCTGATCGTGCCTACCCTTGAGCGCATTATAGCTTCGGATATCCTTGCGCCCGGCGGACTTGTGTTCTGCGAGACGGACAAGGAGGATCCGTTTGAGGACAGACAGGATATTTTTGAGCATTTTGATTTGCGCAAGAACGGATCTTACGGAAAGATAAAAATGTTCCTGCTTGAGAAAAAGGCGGAGAACTGATATGGCCGAAAGATCAAGGATATGCCTTGTTCCCGGAAGTTTCGACCCGCCGACTCTCGGTCACCGTTACGTTGCGGAGCGTGCAGCAGCGACCTACGATAAAGTTCTTGTGGTCGGTTTTATAAACGAGGCAAAAAGCTACACCTTCACAGAAGAGGAACGAATGGCATTGATGGAGGCGCAGTTTGGCGACATTCCCAACGTTACCCTTGGCTTTTCCCGCGGGATGCTCGCGGATTATTGCCGCGAAAACGGTGTTTCCGTTATCTTGAAGGGAATAAGGGATGAGAGAGACGAAGCCTATGAGCGCGATATGGCAGAGCAGAATTACTCTTTCTATCCCGGTGCGGTAACGGTGCTTCTGCGTTCTCCGGAGGACGTTCGCGATATCAGCTCCACGCTTGTGCGCAAGATCCTCGCGGAGGGTGGGGATGCTTCCCATCTTCTTGGCAACAAAACGGCCGCGCTTGCGAAAAAGCTCTATAAAAAATGATCGGATAACAGTGCTTTTCCCTTATTGGTGAGAAACCGTGGGGACCGGTGTATTCCTTCGTTTGCCCACTTTTCCCCACGTTTTAGGGCAACGTCCGCTTTTTCGCCGAAAAAACAAATAAATCTCCATCGAAAAAGGGCAGAGATAGTCGTATCTCTGCTCTTTTTTGTTTGTTCTGCACAAATTTCTCGGTTTAAATTTTCCATCTTCGGAGAAAAACTTTTTCAAAACTATTGAAAAAGCCTTCAACAGCGTTTATAATATAACCAAGTGGGGACAAGTGGGGCTAAATGTCCTAAAATGTTACAAAATGGGGAAAGGAGAGGTGAAATGGAGCTGTTTTGCAGAGAATATCGTTATTCACTGGACGCCAAAAACAGACTTGCGATACCGGCAAAGTACCGCGAGATCCTTGGCGAGACCTTCATAATCACCCGTAAGCTTGACCCTTGCCTTGCCATATATACCCACGAGGAATGGCAAAAGTACTCCGATAAGATCAAGGCGTTGCCCGATTCCGTTGCAATGGAGCTGAAGGAGTTTATTTTTCCAAAAACTTTGGTAGCCGAGCCTGATTCGCAAGGGCGCGTAATTATTCCCGGAGATCTTAAGGACCACGCACAGCTGGACAAAAACGCAGTTATAATCGGCGTTGGCGATCACGCGCAGATATGGTCCGAGGCTCTTTGGGAGGAACGGGAGAAGAAGAGAGACCTTGCAAGCCTCCGCGAGCTTATGCGTCAGCTTGGTCTTTAAGATACTATGGAAATCTTTTCTCACGTATCGGTGTTGCTTAATGAAGCAGTTGATCTGCTTGATATAAAGCCTGACGGTATCTACGTTGACTGTACCGCGGGCGGAGGCGGCCACAGCGCCGCAATAGCCGCAAGGCTTACAACGGGGCATCTTTATTCCTTTGACAGAGACGGAGATGCAGTAAAGGCCGCAAGCGAGCGACTTGCGGAGTTCGGCGACAGAGTGACGGTTATAAGAGAGAATTTTCTTAACGCCGCCGCCACGCTCAGAGAAATGGGTATTGACCGTATTGACGGCGCTACAGCCGATCTTGGCGTATCATCCTATCAGCTTGATAACGAGGAGCGCGGTTTTTCCTATATGGCAGACGCACCCCTTGATATGCGAATGGACAGAAGGGGAACGCTTACCGCAAGGGATGTGGTCAACGCGTACCCCGAGGAAGAGATAGCGCGCATACTTTTTGCTTACGGAGAGGAAAAGTTCTCCCGTAAGATCGCAAGCGCGATAGTAAGAGAAAGGGAGATAACTCCCATCGAAAACACACTGCGCCTTGCGGATATTATCAAAAACGCGATCCCCGCAGCCGCAAGAAGCGGAGGTCATCATCCTGCAAAAAGAAGCTTTCAGGCCATAAGGATAGAAGTGAATTCAGAGCTGTCCATTATCGAGCCTGCGCTGAAGGATCTTGCATCAATGCTCAACCCCGGCGGAAGGATATCGGTGATAACCTTCCATTCGCTTGAGGACAGAGCGGTTAAAAACGCATTCGCGGAGCTTTCATCGGGCTGTACGTGCCCGCCAAGCTTTCCCGTTTGCGTGTGCGGAAAAAAACCGCAGATGAAGGTAGTAACCAAAAAGCCGGTAGTGCCGGCAGACCACGAGCTTGAAGTAAATCCCCGTGCAAGGAGCGCAAAGCTCAGAGCGGCGGTAAAACTGTAAGGAGAGCGGAAATGACAGGATATCAGATAACCGCAAGCGATCTTAGCGGGTTCAAAAAGTACGATACGGGTCTTCGTGCGCGATACAGATACGAGGAGTATCTCCGCAACGCACAAAAGAAGAGACTTACCCCCGAGGATAAGCTGGCAAGGATCGAAGCACTTGACAGAAAGGCTCCCATCCGCAATCTTGCCCGCTGTTGCGCCCATAAGGAAACCGAGGTCGAGCGCCGCAACGGCATTGTCGACCGCCTGCGTGCGGACGTAACCGTAAAGGGTAATTTTCCCGCAGTGTCCGTAATGCTTACCTTTGTTTTTGCCTGCATACTGACTATGGTGGTATACAGCTCGGTTCAGTACTCCGATGCAAGAAAAGAGTACAGTGCATTGCGTGACGAGCTTGCCGCAAGCGACTCCGAGATAGTTCGCCTTGAAGGCGAGAAGGATGCGCGCGTCGATCTTGAAGAGGTTGAGCGTATCGCGGTTGACGAGCTTGGAATGATACAGAAGGACAAGGCGGAAAACGTTTACGTTTCCGTTTCCGCGAACGATAACGTGGTTCTCGAAAAAATAGAGGATCAGGGAGAGGCGGAAACCTCGCTTCTCAGTGCATTTGCCGAAAGATTGAAGGCTCTTTGGGAATATTTCAATTGAAGGCGAATATAAATTAAGAGTAAAACGTTATTTGCCCGTGCTTTGCGTAAAAAACAAGGCATGGGCAATCGCCGACGAAAGGAGTATGTGCGAAAATGTCGGAAGGATCGCATTTTTCCGTATTCAGACAGCGCGGTTTTATCGTTGCCGTCGTGTTTCTTTTGCTTGCCGCGTTTCTCCTTAGCCGGCTCTACAGCATACAGATACTCCAATATGACGAATACCAGGAGCTTGTTATAGACCAGGTAACGGTCGAGACCAAGGAAACAGCCCGCAGGGGCAATATATACGACAGTAATATGGCGGTGCTTGCCACCAACGTGTCGGCGTGGAGAGTGTTTATATCCCCCAAAGACATCGATAGAGCAGAAAAAAGCACGGCGATGGGTAGGTCGCTTCTTCGTTTCACCGGCAATTCCGGCGCGGAAAGAGACAAGGCCGTTGATCAAAGTGAGCTCATTGCACGCAATCTCTCTGATATCCTCGATGTGGATTACGATATGATCATCGAAAGATGCGGCAGAAAGAACCGTCTTGACGAAACGATCAAGGCGCGCGTCGACGAGAACGCAAAGGATAAGGTGGTCGAATTCGTAAAAAAATACGGCCTTGAGGAACAGGTGCACGTTCAGGCTCTGTCCCTCAGATATTATCCTTATGACAATCTTGCAAGTGCGGCAATAGGATTTACCGGCTCGGACGGCAGCGGAGTTTACGGTCTTGAGCTTTATTATAACGACGAGCTTACCGGAATTCCGGGAAGATACATTTCCGCCAAGGACAGCTACGGCGACGATATGCCCTTCGATTTTGAGACGTACTTCAGTGCCGAGAGCGGACTCTCTCTCGTAACTACCATTGACGTTACGATACAGCAGGCACTTGAGCGGCAGTTGGAGGCTTCCTACGCTGATGCGGAGCCCAATAACAAGGTTGCCGGAATAGTAATGAACGTTAAGACCGGCGCGATCCTTGCAATGGCGGTAAAATCCGATTTTGACCTCAATGATCCATATACCCTTAACGATCACTATATTGCAAAGCTCGAGGCTTCCGGACTTGAGGAGGGAAGCGACGAATATAACGAATTAAAGCGCGATTACCGCCTTGAGATGTGGAGCAATAAATGCGTATCCGAGCTTTACGAGGCGGGATCGACGTTTAAGGTTATTACTGCGGCAATGGCTCTTGAAATGGGCGTAATAAAGGAAAGTGACCCTTTTTACTGTGCGGGTGCGTACCGTGTGCCCGGCTTCAGCACTCCCATACACTGCCACCGTACCTGGGGACACGGAGCCGTGTCGTTCAGACAGGGACTGCAGATGTCGTGTAACCCCGTGCTTATGCAAACTGCGGAAAAGATAGGAAGCAAGGCATTTTACGAATACTTCGGTTCATTCGGATATCTGGATAAGGCAGGCGTAGACCTGCCGGGCGAAGCACTTACGTATTTCCACGCGGAAAACGCACTTGGCCCCGTAGAGCTTGCGGTATCCTCGTTCGGTCAGCGCTTTAAAACCTCTATGATCCAGCTTATTACGTCGATCTCCTGCGTCGCAAACGGTGGTGAGCTTATCACTCCTCATCTTATATCCGCACTTGTGGACGAGGAAGGCAGGACGGTGTACACTCACGAGCCCGAGGTAAAACGTCAGGTCATAAGCGAGAGCACGTCCCTTCTTATTAACGACATTCTGGAAGAAAGCGTTTTTGTGCAGGGCGGTAATACTAACTGTTACGTAAAAGGCTATCGCATTTGCGGCAAAACGGGTACTTCGGAAAAATTCGAAATACTCGATGAGGAAGGCAACTCCTATCTTCGCGTGGGAAGTACCGTTGCATACGCACCGGCTGACGATCCGGAGATCGCAATTCTTATAGTTTGCGACGAGCCGACCTGCTCGAATACCTACGGAAGTAACGTCGCGGCACCTTATTGCGCCGCATTTATGGATGAGATCCTGCCGTATCTCGGTATTGAGCCATCGTACACACCCGAGGAGCTTGCAACGCTCCAAATGAACGTTGGTAATTACGTTGGACTTTCTGCCGCCGAGGCAAAGGAAAAGGCAAAGAGCGCAGGACTTACGGTCGAGATAGTAGGCGATGGCGGCACGATAACGAATCAAGTGCCCTCCGGAGGTACTTATATAACCAAGGGCTCTGCCCGTGTGGTTCTTTACACGAATAATCAGATACCCAAAAACAGCGTTAAGGTGCCCGACGTTCTCGGTAAGAGCGCGGCACAAGCATCGCAAACCCTTCTTAACGCAGGATTGAGCGTATACGTAGTCGGTGCCACTAATACGGGTACCGCAGGTGCAGTTGTTGTGGCTCAAAGCGTGGAAAAGGACACAGAGGTGCCGAAGGGCACTTGTGTGAAGATCACTATGCGTCACGTTGACAACACCGACTGAAAAAGGAAAATATAAAGCGGGAAGTAATCTTTGATCGGAGGAGCTTATGAAGCTCAAAGAACTTCTTCGCTGTTTCAGTATTCCCGACGGGATCGGGGAGGTGTGGGTGGAGCGAATTTCGCGGGACCCTACCGATGCAAATGCTTCGGCCCTCTTTGTTCTTGCAGGCAGGAACTTTGATCCCGTTGAAATATCAAAAAAAGCCGAAGCCAGCGGTGCCGTTGCCGTTATTAGCGACAGAGAGCTGTTTATAAAAAATGTACCGACCTTGAGAGTCGCAAACGCCAGATCCGCATACGCCCATGCTTTTGCCGCAATTTGCGGGGATCCGCAGAAAAGCATGGAAATATACGGGATCACGGGTACCAACGGCAAGACCTCTACCTCTTATTTTCTGCAAGCTATTCTTAAATACTGCGGCTGCGATACTGCTCTGATCGGTACCACCGGAATCATAGTAAACGGGCAAAAAGAGCCGTTTCCGCCCGAGGACAGTGGAATAACGCAAATGACAACGCCGGATCCCGAAATACTGTATCCTCTCTTAAGAAAGCTTGTTTCTCAGGGAATAAGGCATGCTGTAATGGAGGTCTCGAGCCATTCACTTGCTCTTGGAAAGGTAGATCCCATTCGCTTTAAGGTTGGAATATTTACCAATTTCTCACGTGATCATCTGGATTTTCACGGTAGTATGGAGAGATATCTTGACGCCAAGCTTAAGTTGGTCTCTCTTAGTGAAAAGGTGGTATACAACGGCGACGACAGTACGCTTTATCGATCACTTGCAGACCGCGGGGCTGTCTCGTACGGAACAGATCGCGGCGACTATCTTGGCTGTTGCGTCAGAAAAAACGAAATGCTCGGTGTTTCGTATATATTAAGGTACGATGGTGCTGCTATGCGTATCGAATCACCGATATGTGGAGATTTTACGGTGGAAAACACCCTTGCCGCAGTAGCCGCGGCTATTGAGGCCGGTGCACATTTCGGTCACTTGAAGCGTAAATGGAATCCCGCTATGGCTCCTTATATCTTTATGGAGCGCAATGGTATCCACATTATCGATCTGCACAAGACAGCTGCTATGACAGAGAC
>JAFSCG010000210.1 GCA_017436885.1 Clostridia bacterium
GTCTTTTTCAGGTCTATGCGGCTTTTTTCCGCCTCCTCGCGACTGCGCTTGTTGACGAGCACGCTTTTGATAAACTGCTCCTTGTCGTTGGGATTCTCAAGGAAATATATCTCCAGCTGCTTTGTAAGGAACTCGGTTACGCATTTCTGCAGGAAGGGGTTGTTTACCGCCTTTTTGGTCTGGTTCTCGTAGGACGCCTCGGTAGAAAAGCTGTTTATTACCAGAACGAGGGATTCCTCGATATCGGAATAGGTGATCTTTGCCTCATCCTTCTTGTATTTTCCGTCGCTGCGGATGATCTTATCCACGGCGGAAACGAAGGCGGCGCGAGCCGCACGGTCCGTGGCTCCACCGTGATCAAGGGGGCTGGAGTTATGGAAATACTCGATAGCCGAAAGTCCCGAGGTAAGGCAGAAGGATATCTGCGCAAGCACGTTGTAATCGGGCATATCCTCGCGGTCGCGGCCTCTTGCCTCCGTGGAAAAGAACACCGGCATCGTCATAGATCTTTCGCCCGCAAGCTCGGTAACGTAGTCGATTATTCCGTTCTTATAAAGGAAGCTCTGCTCCTTGAAGGAGCCGTCCTCCTGCTCGACGGCAAGGTCGAACTGCAGACCCGCGTTTACCACGGACTGACGGTGGAGCATATCGGTAAAATATTCCTCGGGGATGTTTATATCGGTAAACACCTCGATATCGGGCTTCCAGCGGATAACCGTTCCCGTGCGCTTTTCCTTGCGCTCCAAGGGACGCTCGGTAAGCTCGCCGACGGGAAAGCCCTTTGCAAAATTCATCTCCCTGACGGTGGTGCCGTCGTAGGAGCGAACGCGCATATATTCAGACGCATACTGTGTGGCGCAGGCACCGAGACCGTTGGTGCCGAGGGGATATTTGTAATTTGCATCCGTGGAGTTATTATTATATTTTCCGCCCGCATAAAGCTCGCAGAAAACAAGATGCCAGTTATATTCTCCCTGCTTTTCGTTAAATCCGAGGGGAACGCCGCGACCTCTGTCGTCTACCTCAATGGACTTATCGCGGAACATGGTAACGCGGATAAGATCTCCGTAGCCCGAGCGAGCCTCGTCGACGGAGTTGGACAATATCTCGAAGACCGAGTGCTCACAGCCCTCAAGTCCCGCGGTGCCGAAAATGACCGCAGGGCGCTTTCGCACTCTGTCGGGTCCCTCCAGCTTGGTTATGCTGTTGTCGTTGTAAACCTGAGCCTTAGCCATATCTTGTCCCTCTCAAAAAAATCTTACCACATATTGTACCATACGGTATATTATTTGTCAACTTTTCATTTTTTATCTTGCCGCCTCGAGGAAGACGCGACGATCCGTTTATAAGCCTTATAAAAACCGCAATAGGACGAGTATCCAACCAGCTCGCTGATCTTGACCAATGGCAGATCGGTGGTCTGAGTTAAAGCTACTGCTGCTTCTATCCGTCTTTTAGATAATTCTGCCGTAAAAGTGTTGCCCGTAATTTTCTTTACCTCTCTCTCAGTCTGCTTGTTTCCCAGCCCCAATTCCTTTGCAAGCTCCTCAAGTCTTACGCATGAATTGTATTTCTTTGAAAAAAATTCGTCCATTATAAGCTCCCGGTTTTTAATGGGCGACATGGTTTTTTTCTGCTCGGAAATAAAAAAGTCCGAGCAAATGTAGGACAGCAAGGGCTTTAGCTTGCTGTCCTTTCCGAAAAGCACGTATTCCTTGATCTCAATACAAAGCAATGAGAGAAAATCCTTTGATACGCTCGTTTTTATAGGTGAGGCAGCGCCTCCGATGCAATCCACCAAAAAAGAGATGCGTTTGGACTCTCTGTCAAAATGCAGATATTGGTGGGGCATATTGGCAGGCACGCAAATCACGTCTCCGCCGCAAAGCAATACGTCCTTATCATCACAGCGCAGGAGCGCATTTCCGCACAAAAAGACGTGCATCTCCGCAAAGCGATGCCTATGCAAGGGATACAGGATATCCTCGTGATCAAAAAAGCCTATCTGCATATAAACGTTTGCCTTCACCCCATTAACGTCAATAGTAAATTCCGAATTCATAATATATTTCCAAATAAGACATTACTTTTCAAAAAAGTCCGTTCAGGTCATAGACAATTTTGCTTTTTCGTCGTATATTTATTGTATTAATGATTATATCATACGCAAAACGCTTTTGTCAATTTACAAGCATTGTCCTTTAAGTTAATGCCAAAACATCAATTTTGCTTAAAAGAAACGGAAAACCATATGAAAATACAAAAGTTTTTGCTTTGTATACTGATAAGCATTTCTTTGATAGGAGGAGTACCCGCGATGCAAGCAAGCGCCGCAAGCACCGATATCACAAACGCAGACCATCGTACCGACTTTCGCATAAGCAGCCTCCCGTATCCCGAAGGTATAGAGTACGTTGACGTTCACAACGCCGAAAGAAACGGTTCGCATTTTCTGCTTGGAGCGTCTATCGTAAAATTCGGCGATCTTTGGATATGCGGATACGGACAAAGCCTTGTTAAGGAAAACGATACAAACACCCGCTTTGCCTGCAAGTATTCAAGTGATGGATGCAAAACGTGGAGCGAGGAATATGTGATTGGACCCATAGAAAAGGATCACTGCCGCAGCCACGGAGTGTTCTACAATTCGGGCGAAGTTCTGTACGCATTCGCGCCGCGTGCCGAATTCGGAAGGCCGTCGAACAACCTAAGCTATCCGGGGCTTGTTATGGAAGCATACCGTTTTGATCCCGCTGACCGCAGCTGGACGAACCTCGGTATAGTATTGAACGATGCCTTCTGGCCGCTGTGTGAGCCCATGGACATTTCGGATAACAAGCTGCTCATGGCAGGCTTGGAGTGCAAAACGGGAACCTATCAGGCGGCAGTTGCGATAGCAGATAAGGAAGACCCGCTGAAATGGGAAATGATCTTTATACCCAACAGCTCCAATATTGCTCTCTGGGGCGAGAGCACGGTTATCGACTACAGCGACAAATACGTTTTATTCTGCCGCACAAAGGCAGGAAAATACGCAGTAAGTGAAAGCCCCGACGGCATAAATTGGAGCTCTCTCAAATACACCGATCTCTCCGCCGCAAACACCAAGGCATACGGCGGTACGTTAAGCAACGGCAGTCGATACCTTATCTTTGGTACCGAAAGCCGCAAGCATCAGATAATCGCCGTAGGCAACGCCGACGGATCGTACGGATTTTCTTCATTTTACTACATCCGCAGCGGCTTTAATACCGAAGCGCGCTACGGCTTTGGCAAGCAATGGGCATATCCCTATGCAGTAGAGGAGGACGGAAAGCTTTACGTCGTATACTCTGAACACAAGGAGAATTGCGAGCTTGCGATCATCCCAATAAGCTCGCTTGAAGCATCCGACGGCGACAGAAGACCCGCAAGCTATCATAACGCCGTTTATGACGCTGCAAAGCTGCCGATGCACACGGTTATTACCGACGTCGAGATCGACGAAACTTGGTACAGCGGGGACGGAACGCGAAACGGTTACACAGACGAGCACGTTGAAATTACGGAAATAAACGGTACCAGAGCCGTGGCAAAAACGCAGGTAAAAGCCTCGCTCACCCAAACCACCAAGGATCTGCAGGTATTAAGAAAAAATTTTAAAGTTGATTACAGCAAAGTCAAGAGTCTCGATCAGCTTGCCTTTATACTTACGTTCTGGAGCGCGGAGGATATAAAAGCCGACCGTTTGACAGCAGAAACACGCATCTTCTTCGGCGACACAGCTTTAAAGACCCCCTCTGCAAATCCCCACAACCCATCAAGCTACTCGACCGCCTCCCGCGTTGATTATCGCGCCTCCACTTCGTATGCGCCGCGAGAGAATCTTTGGAAGACCGTTAAAAAAGGCTGGAATACCTGGATCATAAGCTTTGGTGAGCTTGCAAGCAAGGAAAGCTTTGACAGCATGAACACCTTCTTTATGATCCTGCCGGGAACGAAAAACACGGACGGAGAGCATCTCTTCGCTATCTCCTCCCTAAAGATCGTAGAGATACACTGCCAAGCTCATGAATATGCCGCAGATGACGACGGACACTATTACTGCAAATTATGCAAGCAAGAATTTGCAAGCTTTCCCGGGGACGTAACCGGCGACGGCACACTTTCGATAGTGGACGCTTTGAAGATCCTTTCGGCTATATGTACCGACGAAAAGCTTGATCTTGCCGATTTTGATAACGACGGCACGGTAGATATCAAGGACGTTATCAAGATCTATAAAAAAGCAACGAAAAGAAAATAACGAAAAAAGCTCATACGGTACTTTACGGTAAATCACACCTTAAAGGATCTGTATGAGCTTTTTTGTAATTAACAATACGCGGCTTTACAGCTTTACTATAATATCGTCCATGCATCCGCCGGGCGGAAGCATGGGAAGCACGAACTCGTCCTTATCTATCTTGCAGTCGATAATATAAGGTCCGTCCCCCGCAAAGGCTCTGCCGAGGGCGGCGTCAAGCTCGCTTACGGAGGATACCGCCTCGCCGTTTGCGCCAAAGGATCTTGCAAAGGCGGCAAAATCCGTTTTGCGTTCAAGGACGGTATTGGAATAGTGCTTGTTGTAAAACAGGGTCTGCCATTGGCGTACCATACCGAGAACACCGTTGTTTACTATAACGATTACTATCGGCACGTTGTAGGTTACGGCGGTTGCAAGCTCGTTTAGGGACATACCGAAGCTTCCGTCGCCCGTGATAAGCACTGTACGCTCTCCCGTACCGTAAGCAGCACCGATAGCCGCACCGAAGCCAAAGCCCATGGTTCCGAGTCCGCCGCTGGATACGAATCTTCTTGGGGTACTGAATTTCAGATTCTGCGCCGACCACATCTGGTGCTGTCCAACGTCGGTACACACGGCGGTATTCGGTCCCAGATGCTTGTTTACGGTTAAAACGAGATTGCGCGGTGTAAGTCCGCTTCTGTTGTCAAGGTACTCGTTTTCCTCTCTTCTGTACCCATCTACCTCTGCCTGCCATTGAGGCTTTTTTGCCTCATCTACAAGCTCGGTAAGCAGCTCCAGAGTCTTTACTACGTCTCCGCGAAGCCCGCAGGCAGCATTGACTGTCTTGGAAAGCTCCGCTTCGTCGATATCCACGTGGATTATTTTGGCATTCTTTGCAAATTTCGATCTGTTGCCCGTTACTCTGTCGTTGAAGCGCACGCCCAGTGCAACTATCACGTCTGCCTTGTGCATTGCCATTGAGGAGGCGTAATGCCCGTGCATGCCCTGCATACCCAAAAAGCGCGGATGATCCGTCGGTATGCCCGACAGACCCATAAGCGAGCATCCGACGGGTGCGTCGATGCGCTCCGCAAGGGCAAGCATTTTTTCCTGTGCGCCGCAGGACACGACACCGCCGCCAAAATAAACGTACGGTCTTTTTGCTTCGTTTATCAGCCTTGCGGCGTGCTGAAGCTCTTCCCTGCTCGGCATTACGGGAACAGCGGCAGCAAGCGGTCCTTTCGGAACGTATTCGCATTTCGCGGTCTGCACGTCCTTCGGCACGTCGATAAGGATGGGGCCGGGTCTGCCCGAGCGCGCAAGCATAAACGCCTCTCTGATAACGTCTGCAAGCTGATCGACCCTGTTAACGAAATAATTATGCTTTGTTATGGGCAGGGTAACTCCCGTAATATTGATCTCCTGAAAGCTGTCAGAGCCGATCTGATCCGTTGGAACGTTGCCGCATATTGCAACAAGGGGGATCGAATCGAGATAAGCGTTGGCGATGCCCGTAACCAGATTGGTTGCACCGGGACCCGAGGTGGAGATCACAACGCCAACCTTTCCCGTTGTACGGGCATATCCGTCGGCGGCATGGGCGGCGCCTTGCTCGTGAGCTGTAAGAACGTGGTTTATCTCGTTCTGATGATTATATAAGCTTTCGTATACCTGCAGTATCTGCCCTCCCGGATAGCCAAATACAGCATCGCAGCCCAGCTCGATAAGTGTTTTTACGATAATATCCGCACCGTTGATATACATTGCGTCCTCCATTAAAGCAGCTTGAAGCCTTCGCTTCTCAAGGAACGCGTAATAAGCTCAACGTGGACAAAATCCCTTGTTTCCATCTCAATACGCAGGAAGCAGCCGTTTACGCTTTCGGTATTTCCCTTCTCGTAATGCACGCCCGTTACGTTGCCGCCGCAATCTGCAATGATGCGAGATATCTCCTTCAGCTGACCCGGCTTGTCAATAAGCTCAATAAGCAGGCTCGAAGACCTTCCCGATTTCAGAAGTCCTCGGTCGATGACGCGTGAAAGGCTGGTAACGTCGATGTTTCCGCCGGATACGATAGCCGCAACCTTTTGCCCTTTCAGACCGAATTTATCGAACATAACTGCTGCAACTGCGGCTGCCCCGGCCCCCTCGGCGATCATTTTTTGCTTTTCAATAAGGGAGAGGATGGCACTTGCCACCTCATCGTCGCTCACAAGAGCAATTCCGTCCACATACTGTCTGACAAGAGCGTAGGTGTTCTCGCCAGGCTGTTTTACCGCAATGCCGTCCGCAATGGTGGATACGGAATCAAGGCAACATATCTCGCCGGCGTTCACGGAATTGAACATACTGGGAGCGCCCGACACCTGCACGCCGTAGACCTTAACGTTCGGCCTTATCTGCTTTACGGTGTAGGCGATTCCGGAAATCAATCCTCCGCCTCCGATAGGCACCACGATAGCATCAACATCGTCAAGCTCGTTCAGCACCTCCAAAGCAATGGTGCCCTGACCGGCAATAACGTTTTCGTCATCAAAGGGATGCACAAAGGTGTATCCCATAGAATCCTTAAGCTCAAGGGCCTTTTTGTATGCATCATCATAGCACCCCTCAACAAGGCACACATCCGCACCGTATCCCTTTGTTGCCTCCACCTTTGAGATAGGAGCGGTATCGGGCAGGCAGATAAGGGACTTAATACCGTTTTTGGTTGCCGCGAGGGCAACTCCCTGAGCGTGATTGCCCGCAGAGCAGGCAATTACTCCCCTCTCCTTTTCATCATTCGAAAGCATAGCGATCTTGTACGCGGAGCCGCGCACCTTAAAGGAACCCGTGATCTGAAGATTTTCGGGCTTGAGATACAGCTCGCATTCGGGAGCTATTCCGTATGCGCGGACCAAATTGGTTTCGCGAATGATGCTTTTGAGCACCGACTGTGCATTGAATACCTTGTCAAGAGATAACATTTTTGTTCCACCTTTCTTTTTTTGCCTTGGAACAAAAAAACGTCCCAAAGCAGATTGCTTTGAGACGGGTGAATATAAACACTCGCGGTACCACTCAAATTGCGGATAGATATCCGCCACTCTTCGAGGCCTGTCAGCCCCTATGCCGTAACGCCGCATTCACGGGAAGCGCCTACCGAATATGATCCATCGGACTTCCGGCTCAGAAGTGATGGGATAGCCGCCGCCTTTTGCCGAGATCTCACCATCCTCGACTCTCTTTGAAAACACGTTGCGGTATCCGTCTTCGTCGTAGCCTTTATTTTGATTTGTCAAGGATTATAGCACTGTCAAAAACAAATGTCAATATGTTTTTTCTATGTTTTTTTAATTTTTTTGCCGCTGTCGGATGCTCTCAAATATTGCGGTTTTACTTGTAATTTGCTTTTGCTTTTGCTAAAATAAAGACATGAAACACGAATTGATCGAATTCTTGAAAAAAGAGAATATTGAGCTGTACGGTATCACGGACGCGACCCGGTGCAGAGTTAAGCTTGCACACGTTCTGCGGCGCGCGGGATTTGCCTCCTGTGAAGGAGAGGAAGGCAAAACGCCGCGCTCGCTCCTTTGCCTGTGCTTTCCGTATTTTTCCGAATTCCCGAAAAATCTTTCCGCTTACGCAGCGGCACGGGATTACCATGCGTTTTGCGACGGATTTTTCCGCCGCTTTACCGCGTTGCTTGCAAGTGCCTACCCGCAATATACCTTCTGCGGCTTTGCGGACAAGTCCCCCTACGACGAGGTGTACGCCGCCTCCCTTGCGGGGCTCGGAAAGCGCGGAGACAATATGCTGTTCTTGACGGAAAAATACTCATCCTTCGTTTTTTTGGGGGAGATAGTTTCCGATATGCCGTGCGAAGAATGGGAGCTGCCGAAAAGAAGCATTGAAGACCCCTGCATCCATTGCGGTAAATGCAAGGATGCCTGCCCCGGATACAAGGCGGAGGAGTTTTTCTGTCTGTCCGCCCTCACCCAGAAAAAGGGCGAGCTGACACCGGAGGAGGAAGGCATAATTCGCCGCTACAAAAGTGCATGGGGCTGCGATATTTGCCAGAAGGTCTGCCCCGTTACCCAAAACGCGCTTAAAAACGGCACTATTTACACGCCCATAGAATATTTTAAAAGCAATATAACCCACGAGCTGACCACCGAGCTTATCGAAAACATGAGCGACGAGGAATTTACCGCCCGTGCCTACTCGTGGCGAGGAAAAAACACCGTTCTGCGGAATTTGAAGATACTTAACGAGGAATAAAGATGCTTGAGCTGTTGTGCGGAGCACCCGGAAGCGGAAAAACCGAATATCTTATCGAGCGCGCGGCAAAAACTCTGACAGATGACCCACGCGCAAGAATACTTTTTATCGTTCCCGAGCAGGAGACCGTTTCTGCCGAGAGCCGCATTTTTTCGCGCCTGCCGCACTATGCGCCGCTGACGGTGGAGGTGGACAACTTCTCACGCCTTGCGGACTCGGTATTCCGCCGCGTTGGCGGCGTTGCGCGGGACCACGTTGGGAAAAGCGCAAAAAAGCTTTGCATGTGGAAGACCCTGAAGCTGCTTTCCCCCTCCGCCTGCACCTACGAGGCGGTAAACTCCACCCTTGCACTTGCAAGCGAGCTGCTTACGGGAGGAGCAACGCCCGAAAAGCTTGCCGCCGCCGCTGACAGGCTTGAAAACGAGGAGCGCCTTGCAGAGCTGTTGCGGGAATATTCCCGCATTACCTCCATATATTCCGCGTTTACCGACGAGATCGGAAACGACTCCATGAAGGACCTTGCCTCCCTTGGAGAGATACTTGCAAAGGAGAGGATATTTGCCGACACGGAGATCTGCATAGACGGATTTACAAGTTTTACGGGTATTGAATACGAGATAATATCTCTCCTTGCCGATCAGGCAAAAAAAGTTACCGTTACCCTCGGTGGGGACCCACACGCAAGCGATATCCGCACAGCGGAGATAAGGGAATGTGCCGCAACCCTAACCCTCGGCGAGGAGCGGGTCGGCAGAAAGCCCGTTTGCATCTCTATGGAAAACAACAAACGCACCATGGCACCCGACCTGCGCAAGCTGTGCGAGGATCTTTGGCGTCAAGGGGCAAATGCCTGCGACCACTCCCCCGACGGAATACTCCTGATAAAATGCCGCACCCCCATGGACGAAGCGGAGTTTACCGCGCGCGAGATAGCGCGCCTTGTTCGGGACGGCGCAAGATATTCCGACATTGCAATTACGGTGCGCGATGCGGAAAGCTGGCGCGGAATACTTGACGCTCTGCTGGAGGATCACGGAATTCCTGCCTTTATTTCCGCAGGCGACAAGCTGGAGGAGCACCCCGCGGTGCGATTCCTTTGCCGTGCCGCCTCTGCGGCTGACCTTGGCAGGGATAATATTTCCGCTATGCTGAAAACAGGCTTTACCTCCCTTTCAAGCGACGATTGCGACGTTTACGTTAAATATGCAAACACTTGGAAAATAGGTCCAAAGGACCTTTCCCACGACGGTGACTGGACCATGGAGCCCGACGGCTTTGTTATGCATTCCGGCGGAAAGGCGGGACGACGTGCCGCCGCCACCCTTGCGGCTGTCAATCGCGTGCGCCGCGCTCTGCGCGAATTGCTGCTCCCCCTGCGAGAGGACTTAAGCGGCAGCTGCACAGTTAAGGATGCTTGCCGTGCGGTCTTTCTGCTTGCGGAAAGAGCAAAGCTGCGCCAAAAGCTTAAATCTGCGGCAAGTGCCGCAAGAGCCGAAGGAAACGAGCGCGAGGCAGAAAGATGCGCCCGTGTATGGAATTCCATTCTTGCCGCACTTGATACCGCCGTTGCCTGCGCGGGAGAGGAGGAGATAAAGGCAGACGAGCTGCCCGTTCTCATGCGGCTCATTTTCTCGGATACCTCCCTTTCCTCCATTCCCACGAGTGCCGATGCAGTAACAGTCGGCTCTGCCGATATGCTCCGCACCACGGGCGTAAGATATATGTTCATCCTTGGTGCCTGCGAGGGCGAATTTCCCGCCTCCGTCAACGGCAAGGGCTTTCTTTCCCAAAGGGAAAAGAACCTCCTTGAAAAGGAAGGCATTAGGCTTTCCAAGGACGTGAACACCCTTGCAAGCCGCGAGCTGTACATTATGCTCCGCGCCATCAGCTATGCACGCGATGCCGTTACCATCACCTACCACGGACGGGATATGCGCGGTAGCGAATGCGTTGCCGGCTCTGCCGTTACAAACATAAAAAAGCTGTTCCCCCTTATTACCGAGGAGGACGGCTCCGCTCTGCTCAACTCCCCAAGCGGAATTTGGGATAAGAAAAGTGCCGAGCGCGCTTTAAGCATAGGCGGCGGCACCGCAAGCGTTGCCGCGGGCATTGCCCTCGGCAAGGAAGATGCGACAACAACAGAAAAGGTGTTTGCACTTGAAAAGGACACCTGCGACAAGCTGTTCGGCGAGACAGTTGATCTGACCCAAACAAGGATAGAGACCTATGCAAAGTGCCATTTTATGTACTTTTGCAGATATATACTGGATATTCAGCCCGAAGCAATGGCGGAGTTTTCCTATTCCTCCAACGGCACGTATATCCACGCAATGCTTGAAAAGCTCATTCCCGTTATGCAGGAAAGCTCCCTCTCCCCCGAGGAGCTGAAGGACCGCATCGAGAAGCTGTCCGAGGAGTATTTCAATGCCCTTATACCCGAAAGAGATAGGGACGACCCAAGGCTTACGGCACAGTTTGAGAGAATGAAAAACGCCGTGCGCCCCATTGCAACCGCGCTCGGGGACGAGCTTGCCGCCTCCGAATTTACCCCAATAGGGACCGAGATCCCCATCAGCGAAAGCGACGAAGCTCTTCCCCGCCCCCTGCGCCTGCCCCTTGAAAACGGCAGAGTGCTTCGCATCTTCGGCACCGTGGACCGCGCCGACGCACTGCACTGCGGCGAGGATACCTTCGTGCGCGTAATAGACTACAAGACAAACGACAAAGCCTTCCGTCTGAAAAACGTGGACGAGGGCGTTAACCTGCAGCTGCTTATATATCTGCTTACCCTTTGCAAGGACAAGAACAAGGGCTTCCTTGAAGCCGCGGGAAGCGGAGAGAAGGGGCTTTCCCCCGGAGGAATGCTGTACTGCGTTACAAAGCCGCCCGAAAAGCAGGTAAACGCTCCCCCCTCGGAGGAGGAATACGGACAAATGGTAAACGGTGCCGCCACGGTAAGGGGCATCGTGATAAACACGCCCGCAGTAACGGACGCAACCGATAAAAGGAGTCTTGCGGCTTTCTCGCCGGTAGAGGACGGCAAGGACAGCGACAGAATGCTGCTTTCCCCCGAGGAGTTTGAGGCTCTCGGCAAAAAGACGGAAGCAAAAATGGCAAAAATGGCAAGCTCCCTTGCCCGCGGCAATATCGCCCCGGAAGCCGAGCTTGGGGAAAGCCTTGCATGCCAATACTGCGATTACCATTCGCTTTGCGGCAAGATAAAGGAAGGAGGTAGGCACTGATGGCAAGAAACTGGACAGAAGCACAAAAGCGCGCCATAGAAAGCCCTGCACGCCGCCTTCTCGTTTGTGCCGCCGCAGGCTCGGGCAAGACCGCCGTGCTGACGGAGCGCATAATACGCTACGTTACGGATAAGGAAGACCCGGGAAGTATATCAAGACTGCTGGTGGTAACCTTTACCCGTGCCGCCGCCGCAGAGCTGCGCAGCAGGATACGCGCACAGCTGGAGGAAAAGCTTGCCACCGACCCTTCCGAGCATCTGGCAAGGGAGATACTTGCCATCTCGGGCGCGAGAATATCCACCATACACAGCTTTTGCTACGACCTTATCCGTGCCGAGGGCGCGTCCATCGGCGTTTCCCGCAACGTGCGTCTGTTGGATGAAAACGAGGACGAGCAGCTGATGCGCCGCATTATGGACGAGGTCATCAAGGAGAGGTGCGCCGCCTCCCCTTCCTTTGGCAACCTTACGGAATGCCTTGTGGGCTACCGCAACGACGCAAATCTCGGCGGCGTGCTTATAAAGCTTTATTGCGAGCTTACAAACCTGCCTGCATCCGTGGAATTCCTGCGCGAATGCGCCGAATCGGAGCTTGAAGCCTCAAAGGGCGACTTTTTTACCTCCGCAAGCGGCAAAGCAGTCAAGGAGGAGATATGCCAAAGACTTGACGCCTTTGCCGCAAGATACGAAAAGACCCGTGAACTTTTGCCGCCCGAGCATAAATATATTGCCGCCGTTATGGCGGATCTTAACGCGCTTTACGCGCTTAAGGACGGCATAAGCGAAGGCTACGCCAAGGGACGCGAGGCATACCTCGGTGCCCTTAACTTCGCCAAGCTTGGAGTTGGCGGCATCAAGGGCTACGACGACGAGAAAACTGCCTTTAAGGGGCTGCGCGAGGAATACAAGGAATATCTGAAGGGGCTTGCCGCCGTCTTTGCCCAGACAGCAGAGCAGGCCGCAGAATGCTGCCGCCTGCACAGCCTGATAATAAACGAGCTGTACGAAACGGAAAAGGCGTTTGCGGACAAGCTTTGGGCGGCAAAAAAGAAAGCGGACGTTTGCTCCTTTTCCGATCTGGAGCAAATGGCACTTAAGCTGCTCTATAACGAAGACGGCTCCTATTCCCCTATTGCAAGATCAATTTCCGCATGCTTTGACCGCGTGTTTATCGACGAATATCAGGACGTTAACAACAACCAGAAAATGATATTCGACGCCATCGCAAGCGAAACGGGCTGTTTCCGAGTTGGCGACATAAAGCAGAATATTTACGCATTCCGCGGCTCTGACCCTTCCATTATCGACCGACTGCGCGCAGATTACGATAAGGACGAGGGCGACACGGAAAACGTTTTCATGTCCCGAAATTTCCGAAGCAGTAAAACCGTTCTTGATTTTATCAACGAGGTTTTCGAGCCCGTATTCAGGGGCGGACGCTTCCGCTACGACGACAGCGATATGCTGATATGCGGCACGGACGGAAAGGACACCGCAAAGGAAGCAAGGGTAACCCTGCTTATGTGCCGCAGGGGAAGCGCCAAGGACGGCACCTACGCAGTTCCCGAGGAGGTCGCCGTTGCCGACGAGATAGAGCGGCTCGTACGCGAGGAAAAGCTTGAAAACGGCAAAAATATCAGCTATGGTGATATCGCCCTGCTGTTCCGCAGCTATAAGAACCACAGCCCCGCATTTATCCGCGAGCTTGAAAGCAGAGGCATACCCGTTTCCCCCTCGGGAAAGCGAAGGATGTTTGCGGAGGAGCACGTAACGCTGATGCTTTCCGTGCTTCAAACCGCCGATAATCCCATGAAGGATATTCCCCTTTGCGCCGTGCTGTTCTCCCCCATATTCGGTATGACAGCCGACCAGCTTACCCTGATGCGGAAAAGCGGACACGGAAGCGCATGGCAGGACCTGCGCGAGGCATCCGAATCGCTTGGCGGCATATACAAAGAATGTTACACAGAAATAGAAAAATGGCGCGAGAAGGCACGCACCGAAAACTGCGATGCCTTTATCCGATACCTGCTAAACTCCGCGGGTATCCGTTCCCTGCTGCTATCCTTGGAGGAAACGGAGATACGCAAGCAGAACGTGGACGACGACCTGAACTATATCTACGACATGGCACGCAGCTTCAATGCGGGCGGCAATCGCGGACTTTCCGCCTTTGTTTGCGACCTTGAGGAAGCGGCAAAAAAGGACCTTGCCGTTGACAGCGCCGCAAGCGGAGATAAAAACTCCGTTACCGTTATGAGCGCACACGCTTCAAAGGGACTTGAATTTCCCGTTTGCTTCGTATGCAAGGCAAACGCCATTAAAAGCAAGGGGGATTCGGGCAACAGGATGCAGTTCTCCTCCGAGGGCGGAGTTGGAACCTTCCTTACCGACCCAAGGGGCTTTGTGCTTATAAACACTCCCACAAGAGAGGCAATAAGGCAGATAAACGTTTCCAAGGGCACGGGCGAGGAGGAGCGCATACTGTACGTTGCGCTTACCCGCGCAAGGGAAAGACTTTACATAAGCGCGGGCAACGTAAACGAGAACGCGGAATACGAGGCGGAATGCGACCTGCTTTACGGCAAGCTGCGCCTGCCCTGCGGAGCGGGAAAGATACTTGACGTTGCGCTCCGTGCCGCAAAAAGCAAGCCTTCCCTTGCAAAATGCGTTACCGTAATGCCCTCCCCCGTTGAGATGACCGCGGCAAGCGCGGCTCCCATCGAGAAAAAAGCCGACGAGGACTTCGACAGAGAAGCCGCAGAGCAGATAGCAAAGGAAATATCAAAGCGGATAGCATTTGAATACCCCGAGAGCTATTTGACCCACGTCCCCGCAAAAATATCCGTTTCACAGCTTTCGCCCTCCGTGCTTGACGAGGCAATGCCAAGGGAAAGCGAGGGAGAGGCAGAGCTTGCCGCAATCGGCAGAGGCAGCGACACAGCCTTTAACGACATGCCCGAGTTTATCCGAGGCGAAAGCAAGGCAAGCGCGGGAGAAACGGGCATTGCCACACATCAGTTTTTGCAGTTCTGCGATATAAAAAAGGCAAGGGAGAGCGGCATCAAGGCAGAGGCAGAAAGGCTGACACGGCTGGGCTTTATTACAAAAAGGCAGGAGGATTGCCTGCTTTACGACGAGCTTGAAGCCTTTATAAACGGAAGCTTTGCCCTGCGTCTGGAAAAGGCACTCGACCTGCGTCGGGAATTCCGCTTCAACTGCTTTATGCCCGCCCATAAGCTGACGGAAAACAGCGAGCTTGCGGAAAAGCTGAAGGGGCACCGTCTTGCCGTGCAGGGCGTAATAGACGGATTTTTCCTTGAAAAAGACGGTATATATCTGTTCGACTACAAGACCGACAGGATCCCCAAGGGCAAATCCCGCGAGGAAGCAAAGGCAATATTCACCGACAGATACCGCTGGCAGCTTTCCTGCTATGCCGAGGCCCTGCGCCGGATATTCGGCAGAAAAATAGCGGGCGCAATGATATATTCCACCGCCCTCGGCGAGGCCTTTGCCGTTAACGCCGACATGATGGAGGAGTAAAAATGCCCCGTTTTGCAGCGTAATGTTTACAATTTGTCCACAAATACCGTTTTTTGATGTTGTATAATAGTTAGACTCGGAAGCAGTGTGCTTTCCGTTGTCGCCTGCTGTTTGCAAGGAAGCAACGAAGTATACGGAGATTTTATACCCATTCTCGCTCAGAAAAATCTTCGTAGACGAGGCGCTGCGCCGCAAACCAAGCGAAGGCTTACTCTCGTAAGTCGAGCTGTTTGCAAGGAGGCAACGAAGTATACGAAGATTTTATACCCATTCTCTCGCAGAAAAATCTTCGTAGACGAGGCGCTACGCCGCAAACCAAGCGAAGGCTTACTCTCGTAAGTCGAGCTGTTTGCAAGGAGGCAACGAAGTATACGGAGATTTTTCAAAGAGAGAGCTTATGTTTGGATATGTAAAAGCATCCATTCCCGATCTGAGGGTAAAAGAATACGAGCTTTACCGCGCAGGCTACTGCGGGGTATGCCGTGCCATGGGCAGATGCACAGGTTGCCTTTCAAGAATGACGCTCACTTGGGATTCCGTTTTTCTCTTCTTTCTGCGCACGGCGTTGACGGGCGACAAATTCGAGCTTGACAAAAAGCGATGCTTAGCACACCCCACCCACAGGCGCACTTACGTTTGTGCCTCGCCTCAGCTTGATTACTGCGCGAGAGCAACGGCGGTAATGACGTACTATAAGCTGAAGGACGACATACGCGACGAAAGCGGCGTGCGCCGCACGGCGGCTCGGCTTGCAATGTTAGAGGCCGCACCCGCAAAAAAACGCGCCGACATTGAGGAGCTTTGCATATCCTGCGGCACTTATCTGCCACAGCTTGCGGAGATAGAAAAAAGGAATGCGCCGTCCTTTGACGAGCCTGCCCACGTTTCTGCCCTGCTTACAGCCGATCTGTTTGCATGCGGACTTGAAAAAGGCTCGAGAGCGGAGATAATCGCAAGAGATATCGGTTATCACACGGGCAAATTTATTTACGCGGCAGACGCGGCAGACGATCTGGCAGCCGACGCAAAGCGCGGCAGATATAATCCATACGCCGCAATGCTTAACAAAAGCGAGCTTGACGAAAACGACAAAATAATGATACGCGACGCACTGAGGTGCGAAACGGGCATGATTCTTCGTGGCCTTGACCTTATTGATTTCGATGGCAACGACGGTATCAAGGCCATTCTTTACAACATTGTCGGCACGGGAATGATATGCCGTGCCGAGGAGATACTCAACGGAAAAAAGCAAAAGGAAGCAAACGTCCATGACCGATCCATATAAGATATTAGGTGTTTCGCCCACGGCGAGCGACGACGAAATAAAAAAAGCGTACCGCGAGCTGGCAAAAAAATACCATCCCGACAATTACGTTGACAGCCCTATGGCCGACCTTGCAACCGAAAAGATGCAGGAGATAAACGAGGCGTACAGCCGCATACAATCCATGCGCGCAAGCGGTAATACCTCCTCCGGCGGCTACGGAAACGGCTACGGAAGCAGCTACGGAGGTGGCGGTGCAAGCGGTGCATTTGCCGAGGCAAGACGGCGCATAAACAGCGGAAGCTACGCCGAGGCAAGAGTTATCCTTGAGGCTGTTTCTGCCGCCGACAGAAATGCAGAGTGGAACTTCCTTATGGGAGTGCTTTACTACCGACAGGGCTGGTACCACGATGCGGCAAGGTATTTCGACATTGCGTGCAGCCTTGACCCCACGAACCCCGAATACAGAAGGGCGCGTCAGAACATGGCAAGCGGCACCTACACGGGCAATTACGGTGAAAGCGGAAACGTTTATTCATCGGGTCCAAGTGTGGAATCCCAATTCTGCACCTGCTGTTCTAACCTGCTGATACTTGATTGCTGCGGCGAATGCTGCTGCGGCTGTGATATTCTGCCGGGCTGTTAAATGAGAAACCGAAAAACAACAAAAGCCTACGCCGTTACCGCCGTGCTGTCCGCGCTTTCCTGCGCCATTATGCTTGCCACCTATTTTGCGGAAACGGCATCCCTTACCGTTGCGGCATTGGCGGCACTTCCCGTGCTTATTTTGCTCGCCGAATACGGAAACGCCGTGGCGGCGGCGTGCTACGTGCTTACCACCGTTATCTCCCTGCTTATATGCCCCGTAAAGGACGCCCCCGCGGCTTACGCGGTCTTCTTTGGCATCTATCCGATACTGAAGCGCGCCGCGGAAATGAAAAGCAAGCCACGCCGCCTGCTTATCAAGGGCGCGGTGCTTATTGCCGCCGTGGGCCTTTACTGCGGAGCTACCCTGCTTTTCTTACCCGACGAGATGCTTGAAAGCACACTATACAAGGTAATTTTCGTTCCCGTATGCATCATAGCGTTTGTACTGTACGACAAATGTCTTACCCTTTTCATGCAGGTGTATGCGCGAAGATTGCGCAGTAAAATTGCTAAATATCTGTAAAAAGCAGACAGAGAATTTGGGGGTGTAAAGAAACGTGAGTTTCTTTACACCCCCGGTTTTGTGCATTCATTTACGGTATTCAACACCGCTTTCGGCGTGAAGCTCCTTGCGGAATCTTGCGGGGGTAATGCCCTTTATTTTACGGAAGCAGGCGATAAAATGGCTTGTGGAGGAAAAGCCTGCGTCGGCGGCTATTTCCGTTATGCTTTTCGGTGTTGAGGTAAGCATCATTTCCGCGCCGTTGACGCGCACGGTAATAAGATAATTGCAATAGCTCATACCCATATAGGTGCGAAAGAGATGGGAAAAATAATTATAGCTTAATCCGCACAGCTCGGCGGTCTCCCCCATCGTGGCGGTGGCGTAGTTTTCCACCGTATGTATTACCGCCTTTTTTATGGGCTCGGGAAGCTCCCTGCCCTTGATAGCAACGCCCCTTTGCTGCCATATACGGAATATGAGCGACACTATCTTAAGTATATTCGCGCGTATGACCAGCTCGTAGGCGTATCTTTCCTCCGTCCACTCCTCCATTATCTCGCGGAGAAGCGCCTCTATTGCCGTGCCCTCGGTATCCTCGGGGGAGAGGACGTAATCATCCTCATCCTCGGAAACGAAAGGAAGAACGTATTTGAAATCCCAAAGGGACTGCTCGTTATCATATAGTACGCTCGGTAAAAATTTGATACAATAGAAAACAGCATCGGTATCAAGGCAGGTGGCGTGGGCCTTGCGTGCGTTAACTATTACCGTGCTTCCCGCCTGCACGGGAAGCTCCCTGTCGTTTATCAGCACGTGCCCCTCGCCCGAAACGAAGTACAGCAGCTCGATATAATCGTGGTAATGATAATATATGCCCTTGCCCTTTACGTCGGGCTTGGTTTTACGCAATAGGCAATGTGCCCAACGGGCAACGTTGTTTTTTGTATATATTTTCTCTTGCCTTAGTTCCATAATTACCTGACCGTAAAAATTTGATATTTTTCCATAAGCCTATTATATCATACCATTTTTAAATATGCTATAATTTTATAAAAAATTACCATAATTTTGGAGGTAATAAAATGGACAAAAAACTGAAGGTTGGTATTATTGGTCTTGGCGGCATCTGCAAGGCCGTTCACATGCCCGCATATCAGACCATGAAGAACGTGGAGGTTGCGGCCATCTGCGATATCAATCCCGATAAGATCACTCAATTCAAGGCTAAATTTGAGATAGACGACAGTGTTCTCACCTTTACCGATTACAAGCAGCTGCTTGACGTGGAGGGACTTGATTTTATCGACATTTGCACCCCCAATTATCTGCACTCCGTTATCGCCGTTGAAGCGCTTGAAAAGGGCATTCACGTCTTTACCGAAAAGCCCGATGCCGTTTCCCCTGCCGAGGCAGAAAGAATGATGCACGCCGCAGAAAAAAGCGGCAAGCACCTGATGGCAATGCGCAACAACCGCTATCGCGGAAACGCAAAATATCTGAAAAAGTACATTGCCGACGGACGCATGGGCGACGTATACTGTGCGCGTTGCGGCTGGATCAGACGCCGCGGCATCCCCGGCAAAGGCGGTTGGTTTACCACCAAGGAGCAATCCGGCGGCGGTCCCCTTATCGATCTTGGCGTGCACATGATCGACCTTGCCATCTGGCTTATGGGTAATCCCCGTCCCGTGGCTGTTTCCGGCTGCACCTACCGCAAATTTGCGGATAACGACGTAAGCGACAGCGTTAACTCCGATTTTGGCGAAAAGAAAGCCGACGGAATCTTTGACGTTGAGGATCTGGCAATGGGCTTTATCCGTTTTGATAACGGTGCCTGCCTGCAGATAGAGACCTCTTGGGCGTCCAACGTTGAAAAGGAGGAGCTGTTCGTTGAGCTGCGCGGCACAAAGGCAGGCTGCAAATTCAGCTCTCTCACGGGCACAAAGATCTTTACCGAGGAAAACGGACAGATACTTGACGTTGCTCCCGTTTTCGGAAAGGACCCCTCCATCCACGGTCAGAACCTGCAGCACTTCGTTGACGTGCTCGCCAATGGCGCAGAGCCTGCCTTCAAGCCCCTTGAAGGCGTTCACATGATAAAGATCATATCCGCAATATACGAATCCGCAAAACTCGGACACGAAATACTGCTTTAAGGAGAATATCATGAAAATTACAGTCTGGAACGAAAACCTGCACGAGCAGAAGGACCCCCGCGTTACCGCCAATTATCCCGGAGGAATCCACGGCTTTATCGCTTCCATCCTTGCCGAGGACGGACACGAGTGCCGCACCGCCACCCTTGATATGCCCGAGCACGGCCTTACCGACGAGGTGCTTGCTGATACCGACGTTCTCCTGTGGTGGGGACACATCGGACACCGCCTTGTGGACGATGCGATAGTTGAAAAGGTATATAACAGAGTACAGGAGGGCATGGGACTTATCGTACTGCACTCGGGCCACCACTCCAAGATATTCAAAAAGCTTATGGGCACCACCTGCAATCTTAAGTGGCGCCACGATGCACGCGAGCGTATTTGGGTCGTTAAGCCCTCCCACCCCATTGCCGCAGGCGTTGAGGACGGTTTTCTCCTTGAATGCGAGGAGATGTACGGCGAGGCGTACGACATCCCCAATCCCGAGGACGTGATCTTCATGGGCTGGTTCAACGGCGGCGAGGTGTTCCGCTCCGGATGCACCTGGACCAGAGGTAACGGAAAGATATTCTATTTCCAGCCCGGACACGAGACCAATACCGCGTATCACAACGAAAACGTTAAAAAGATACTCAAAAACGCCGTTAAGTGGGCGTGCCCCACGGTAAACGGTGCTATCCCCGTTCAAAAATTTGCAGCTCTTGAGGAGTAAGGAGGATATATGGAACTTTCTGTAATGTCGCCCGTGCTTGCCCAAATGCCCCTTGAGGAAGCGCTTGCATATCTCCACAGCCTTGGCGTAGACTCCCTTGAAATAGGTGCAGGCGGATACCCCGGCAAGGCACATCTCGACCCCAAGGACTATCTCGGTCATCCCGAAAAGATCGAGGAGCTTAAGGCAATGCTGAAAAAGCACGAAATGAAGCTTTCCGCAGTTGCCTGCCACGGCAACCCCGTTCACCCCCAAAAGGATATTGCCGAGAAATTCCACAACGAATTTGTCGACGCGATGAAGATAGCCGCAGCCCTTGACGTGGACACCGTTATCTGCTTTTCCGGCTGTCCCGGAGATTGCGCAGATTCAAAGAATCCCAACTGGGTAACCTGCGCTTGGCCGCCGGATTATCTCGAAATACTTGAATGGCAGTGGAACGAGGTGCTTATTCCCTATTGGAAAAAGACCGCGGCTCTTGCAAAAGAGATAGGCATCAAAAAGTTCGCCTTTGAGATGCACCCCGGCTTCTGTGTTTACAATCCCGCCACCCTCCTTCGCCTCCGCGATGCGGTGGGCAGCATTATCGGCGCAAACGTAGACCCAAGCCACCTATTCTGGCAAGGAATAGATCCCGTGGAGGCTATACGCGCTCTCGCAGGTGCCATTCACCACTTCCACGCAAAGGACACCCGCATCGACCCCGCCAACACCGCGATCAACGGTGTGCTTGACACGGGCAGCTACGGCGACGTACTTAAACGCAGCTGGGTATTCCGCACCGTTGGCTACGGCCACGGTCAGACCCTTTGGAACGACATTATCAGCATGCTGAAGACCGTAGGTTATGACGGAGCCATCAGCATAGAGCACGAGGACGCGCTTATGTCGCCGAAAGAGGGACTTGAAAAGGCAGTTGAATTTCTTAAACCCCTTATTATAAGAGAAAAGGCAGGTGAAATGTGGTGGGCGTAATTCACGGACTAGGAATAATCGGCTTCGGCGGAGTTGCAAGAATACATTATGACCGACTGCTGCAGCATCGGTACAAGCGTTTTTCGGTCAAAGGAATATTTGATATCAGTCCCACGGCGTGCGAAGCCGGCGAAAAACGAGGTCTGCGAGTTTATTCATCCCTGGACGAAATACTCGCAGACGAGGCAATAGAGTGCGTTCTTATAGCAACCACCAATGATGCGCACGCGCCCTTATCAATTGCGGCAATGCGCGCCGGAAAGAACGTGATCTGCGAAAAGCCCGTTACTATGTCCTCCGCTGAGCTTACCGAGGTAATGGCGGTTGCAAAAGAAACGGGCAAGGTCTTCACGATAGATCAGAACAGACGAGTGAACCCCGATTTTGTGCCTGTAGGGAGCTGTATGACTGATGGGAGAGCCTGTCTATTTTGGTGTGCGGCATCTTTCTCCGGCTGCAGCATTCCATCTTCGAAAAGCACTGGATGCGGCAAGACCGGAAC
>JAFSCG010000211.1 GCA_017436885.1 Clostridia bacterium
CAACCCTTGTTTATAAGCTCATTAGTCTTAAATATCATTTGTTCCTCTTTTCAATGGCTCTTTTCAGCTCGTTGTAGCTGCCTGCAACAAACTTTCCCTCTTGATAAAGCGCCTCGATCTCATCCTCGGTAGCGTACTTGATGTCGCAGGTCTCCCCTGCCTGAAGCACCGCCATTGCAGGATCGAGATCGCAGATAAAATGCCACACGTCAACGAACACCTCGCTTCCCTGCCACGAGTGAACAAGCTTGCCATCCTCGGCTCTGACGTCGAATCCCGTTTCCTCCTTTACCTCACGCAGGGCGGCGGTAAGAGAGCTGTCGCCGGCAATGGCGGACCCGCCCGTGGTCTCCCACATATTTCCGTAGCCCTTGTTTGGCGCACGCTTGGTTATAAGGAACTCGCCCTTGCTGTTCTCAAGAAGCACAAGAACGACCAAGTGGTAATCACCCTTTTTGAGAAAATCGCCCCTGCGGTGCAGCCTGCCTGTGGAAACTCTGTTTTCGTCCAGCACGTCCCACATCTCGTTTGAGGACGATTGAAGATTGAGCCACCATTGCACCGCCGTATACAAAGCGGGCTGTATCTCGGGGTATGCGAGCTCTGCGGAAAGGGCGGGAAAGCAAGCTTTTTCCGCTATCTCGCTGTCCTCGGGTATATCGCCAAAGGCACGAACGTCGGCAAAAAACAGCTTGCCATAGGTAACCGTGCCGTCAACGTCCACGGCGTAGGAGGTTATTTCTTTAATATCGAAATCAACGGCACCCGTCTCCTCAAAAAGCTCGCGCTTTGCGGCATCAAGGGGCGTTTCGCCCGCTTCAATATGACCGCCCGGTATCTCCCATGTGGTGCGGCTCTTGTGCCTCACAAGCACCCAATCTTCCCCGTGCTTTGCCGCAACAACGGCAAATTTGTGAAGGCTTTCATCTATTTTTTCGTTTGTCAGTATTTTTACGTTTATCAAGAGTCAAGCTCCTTCCTTAAAACGCTTTTTATACTCGTTCAGCGCCGCAAGGTCGCGTGCCTGAAGATATTTGCGCTGTACCGTGGTGTGCTTGGGTGCGGAGATCAGCTCAACGGCTTCCTCAAAGGAATGCCATTCAACCGACGTACCGCTTTTTATCTCTCCCTCGGTAAGGGCAGGCGCAACAGCCTGTTCCGACACCTCTGCAACGTAATAATAGGAGCATTGCGTAAAATCCAAGGAGGCGCGGTTTTCGTTTATTATGCCAAGCTCGGTTATTCTGTCGCATACACAGCCCGTTTCCTCAAAAACCTCGCGTTTCAAGGCTTCCGTGGGGCTTTCGCCTTCCTCGATACCTCCGCCGGGCAAGGAATATAGGGAAAACTTGCGTGCATACATCACGGCGTATCTGCCCTTGCGGTCCTTCACGATAGCCCGCGCAGTATAACGCGGCATTGCTCCGCTCCGCCCGCCCGTGCCAAGCACGGTTTCATCATTCAACTCGCAAATTATTTCCATATTACCGCCCTCATTTCCTACTTTCCGACTATTTTATCATACTTTTGGACGCGTTGCAATAAACCGTTTGTATTATTTTACTCTGTTTTTACAATAAATCAGCCTTCCCGAACGGGAAGGCTGATTTGTCATTTACTTAAGTTTTTAGCCTTTTCGGCAAGCTCCATAAACCGTTGCTCGCCCCTTACTCCATTGAACCATTCCCAGCCCCGCTTGGCTGTCATGGAGCGGTAAGCCTCGTCCCGCGTTGGGTTCATGCGAAACAGTCCAAAGCAGAAGTATGGAGTTCCGTCTGCCATTCGAAGCTCCACGTTCATGTAACCGTCCTCAAGCAGACGAACAAGCCGCAGGTCTTTAAATTCACATCCAAGCTCCAGAGGTGCATCCGTTGGTGTTGCAAACCATTTTGCATACGCTTCAAGAGATGATTCAATAGCGGCGTATCCGTCTTCCATATTCTTTTGGGCAAAGCTTGCCGCCGCGATACGCATCAAAATAAGACCGTACACCCCTTGCCAGGCGGGTAATATCTCCCCTCCGCAAAGGTATTTTATCATGCTTTCTCTGCGTTTGTTCAATTCAATGCTCATGTCAGCTCTACCGACGTAGCGGCTGCTCCGACACAGGTAGTGGAGCATAATGGAAAGATCGTTTGCCTTATGGATACAGCGGCTTGTTTCTCGGTCGCCGTCGAGCCATGCACGCTCCTCCATCATTTCCCCTGCGCAATTTCCGTAATTCCATGGCAGATGCTTACGCCATTTTTGGCGCTCTTCCTCGTTTTCGGCTGCCAAAAACATATATTCTGACATACGGCGGCGCTCAAACGGATCGCTGCAGTCCTTCATTACCCGTTCCGCCAATCGTCTTAATACGGGTAGCATTTCCTTTCGCTCCTCCCCTTTGAGGGAGTACACGATGGAGTGGGCGGCGCACCGCGCTGCTTCGAACTCGTTTGGGTATTTCGCAAACGTCTCAAGTGCAAATTCAAGCTGCTCGCGGGGCTTGCCGTTCAGTTCATTGTAATGATTTGTAAAATGCGCAATTTCCTCCGCCGCGCTCTGCTTATCCGTTCCAAGCAGCTCGTCAACCGTTATACCGAAATAATTGGCAATGGTGGGAAGCAGCGTAATATCGGGATATCCGTCTCCGCACTCCCATTTGCTCACAGACTGCGCGGAAACACCAAAAACCAGTGCAAGCTGTTCCTGTGTCATATCCTTTTCTTTGCGATATTTTTTTACCTTTTCGGAAATATTAAGCTTCAATTTATGTCCTCCGTAAATATATTGACGTAGGCCTTTGTCAACTATAATTTACCATAACACACCCGAAAGGTCAATAACCGCTGATTTGAGAGAAATTCAACTGCAAGTGGGAAAATTCAACCGATAGCTAATAGCACCCCCGCTTTCAGGTAAAAGCAGGGGTGCTATTTCTCTGTTGTCCTTAACGGAGAAATTACAGGCACAAAAACTTCGGCAGAGAACTTGTTTCTCTGCCGATTTGTGTTATAATGGAATAGGTGATGAAAATGGATAACAAAAAAGAATTGCCGAAAAGAAAAGATATTCGCCTAAAGAATTATGATTATAGTTCTCCCGGCGCATATTTTGTAACGATCTGTACAGAAAACAGAAAGAATTACTTTTGGAACGGATTAATTGATCCGCAGAAATTTAATTGGCGTTCCGTAGGGGCGAACTGTGTTCGCCCGCAGAATCTGCCATTATCAAATATAGGTAAGATCGTTTTAGACGAATTAGAACGATGGAATCAAACATATCCTGCGGTATCACTATATTCCTATGTGATTATGCCGAATCACCTACATATAATGGTTGTTATTTCTGCCGATGAATACGGGCGACCACAGGTCGCCCCTACGGTTGAACGGATGGTAAAACAATTCAAAGGTGCGGCAACAAAAAAGATTGGTGCATCAATTTTGCAAAAATCCTATATTGAACACGTGATACGAAATAAAAGGGATTACGAAACCCGATCTAATTATATTTTCGAAAATCCGATGCGATGGTACTACGATGAATTAGAGAGATAGTGAAATGAAAAAAATACTTGTAACGGGTGGCACAGTATTTGTTAGTCGTTATATTGCAGAGTACTATGTTGCCAAAGGCGATGAAGTATATGTGCTTAATCGAAACAGCAAAGAACAATCCCAAGGTGTAATACTTATCGAAGCAGACCGACATAATCTTGGTGAAATCCTTCGTGAATATAGGTTTGATACTATTATCGATACTGCATATACTTCCAATGATGTGGAATTGTTACTTGACGCTTTGGGTGAGTATAATAATTATGTTCTAATCAGTTCCAGCGCCGTATATCCTGAGTATGAATCTCAGCCTTTCAAGGAAGATACAATGTTAGCCATGAACAAATATTGGGGCAAGTACGGAACTGATAAAATAGAAGCAGAAAATGCGCTTCTGAAAAAGAATCCCAATGCATACATTCTAAGACCCCCGTATTTGTATGGTCAAATGAACAATGTATACAGAGAAGCCTTTGTTTTTGATTGTGCATTGGCTGACAGAAAATTCTATTTGCCTAAAGATGGGGATATGAAGTTGCAGTTCTTCCATGTCCATGATTTATGTAGGTTCATTGATGTTTTATTAGAACGTAAGCCGTCACAGCATATCTTCAATGTCGGAAATAAAGATACAGTTTCTGTTCGTAAGTGGGTAGAACTTTGCTATAAAATTGTTGGAAAACAAGCAGCATTTGTAAATGTACATCAAGATATTGAACAGAGAAAGTATTTCAGTTTCTATGCATATGAGTATTATCTGGATGTTTCTTCACAGTATGCACTAATGGACAATGTAAAACCATTAGACCACGGCTTGGAAGAATCTTTCAGTTGGTACATTAACAACATGGACAAGGTGAGCAAAAAGCCTTTTATTGAGTTTATAGACAGTACTTTTTGTTAGACAAATTACCGTTTATCAGACATTAACTGTCCTACACTCTAAAAACCCTTGATATTACTGGGGTTTTCGCCTGTTACAAACTCAACTGTTATGTATTTTCCCTTGTTTTTGCCCTTATGAGCGAAAATAAGGGAAACTTTTTATATAGAGCCGCCAACTACCTTATCGAGCAGTCTTGCGGAAGTACGCTTCGCCTCTCTTGTAGAGTGAGCGTAGACATTCATCGTGGTACTGAC
>JAFSCG010000013.1 GCA_017436885.1 Clostridia bacterium
AAGCTTCACCCTTTTAAATGAAATATTCCATCTGTGGTATTGGCTTTCCTACCTTGTTTCGCTTGTGCTTTCCGTACTGTGGAATTTTACTCTCAACAGGAAGTTCACCTTCTGCTCGGCAAATAACGTTCCCGTTGCAATGCTGAAGGTAGCGGCGTTTTATCTTGTGTTCACGCCGCTCTCAACCTGGTGGACGGCTGTGCTTACGGGTGAGAGCGTTGGCTGGAACGAATATATCGTGCTTGCCATAACAATGATAACGAACTTTGTAACGGAGTATCTTTACGACCGTTTCGTTGTGTTTGGCGCGAGCATTGACAGCGCAAAAAAGCAGGAAAAGAAATGAAAAAGATTATTATAATAGGTTGCCCCGGCAGCGGAAAAAGCACCTTTGCCCGTGAGCTGGCGGATAGGACGGGGCTGCCCCTTTTCCATCTGGATATGCTTTATTGGAACGCCGATAAAACGACAGTCCCAAAAGAAGTGTTCAGAGCGCGGCTTAAAGAGATACTCGCAAAGGACGAGTGGATAATCGACGGCAACTACGCCTCCACCATGGAGTGGCGAATGGAAGCGTGCGATACGGTGTTTTTCCTCGATATGCCCGTGGAGACCTGCCTTGAGGGCGTGGAGCAACGCAGGGGAAAGCCCCGCGCGGATATGCCGTGGGTGGAAACGGAGGCGGATGAGGAGTTTATCGCCTTTATCAGCTCCTTTATTGCCGAGAGCAGGCCGAAAATAATGAAATTGCTTGATTCCGTTAACGGAAAAACAGTCGTTAAATTCAAAAATCGTGCGCAAATAGCAGAATTTTTGGATAAATTGCAAGAAAAGTGAAATTTGTGCAAAAACCTCTTGCATTTTGGGAAAACGTGTAGTATACTATGTGCATCAATTAAATAATTCTGTATGAAGCATTCGGGAAATTGCGAAAGCAGCCGAAGGAATAACGCTCTCAGGTGCCCGAAAGGGTGAGGACCGAATGCCGACAGAGCTTTGGAGACACCCATTGAATTGGGGGCCGAAGGTGCAAGCGGAAACGCCAAACTCTCAGGCAAAAGGACAAAGTAACTGCTTTAGCAGACTATGTTTTTTTGGCGTTTTGCGTTTTTGCAAACGTCATTTTTTATTTTGGAGGAAAAAATGGAAGCATTTCTCGAAAGAGTTGCCGCTATAAACGGCAGTGTAAACGGAGTTGTGTGGGGTATATTCGGTCTGGCTTTGCTTATCGGCACAGGCGTTATCGTTACTCTCAGCACAAAGGTATTTCAGATCACTCATCTGAAGCTTTGGTGGAAGAACACCATTGGCAGTTTGTTTACCAAAAACGTTTTGAAGCATCGCAAGGAGAAGGGAGTTATCTCGCCCTTCCAGGCACTTTGTACCGCTCTTGCCGCAACTGTCGGTACAGGTAATATCGCGGGTGTTGCCGCCGCTCTCTGCATCGGCGGCGCAGGTGCGGTTTTCTGGATGTGGGTTGCCGCCTTCTTCGGAATGATGACCAACTACGCAGAAAACGTTCTCGGTATCTACTTCAGACGCAAAAACAGCGTAGGCGAGTGGTCCGGCGGTGCTATGTACTACCTGCAGGACGGTATGGGACGCTATTCCTATAAGGATGCCCACGGCGAAGCAACTCTCAAAAAGCCGGGTAAGATCCTTGCAGTTCTTTTCTGCATCTTCACCATGCTTGCATCCTTCGGTATCGGAAGTATGGGTCAGGTAAACAAGATCGTTGCAAACGTTGCAGCTGCATTTGATATCAAGGCACTTTCCGATATTACCGTGTTCAGCGGTATTTCCCTCTATAACGTTATCATCGGCGTTGTAATTATGATACTTACCGCCATCATCACCCTTGGCGGTGTTAAGAGAATTGCAAGCGTTGCGGAAAAGCTCGTTCCCTTTATGGTCGTTCTTTTCGTTGCGGGCAGCCTTGTTATCATCGGTATCAACTATAAGGCCATTCTTCCCGCGTTCAAGGCTATCTTCGTTAACGCATTCGCTCCCGAGGCATTCGTCGGCGGCGGTATCGGCGGCGTTATCATAGCTATGACCAACGGCTTCAAGCGCGGCGTATTCTCAAACGAAGCAGGTCTTGGTTCCTCCGTTATGGTACATTCCAACTCCAGCGTTAAGGAGCCCGTTAAGCAGGGTATGTGGGGTATCTTTGAGGTATTTGCAGATACTATGATCGTTTGTACCATGACAGCTCTTGTTGTCCTTACCTCCGGTGGACTTAACGGCGGCGTGTTCAATGCAAAGACCGGCGAGATCGCCGAGGGCTTTACCGATGCAACTCTCGTTGGCGGCGCATTTAACGAAGTGTTCTCCTGGGGTAACATCGGAAGCAGATTCGTTGCAATCGCAATGTTCCTCTTTGCCTTTACCACCGTTCTTGGCTGGTCCCATTACGGCTCCAAGGCTTGGGAGTATCTCTTCGGTGCAAAGACCACGTTTATTTTCCGCATCATTCACGTTGGCACCATCATCTTCGGCGCGGTCCTTACATCCTCTCTTGCATGGGATATCTCCGATACCTTCAACGGTCTTATGATGATCCCCAACCTTATCGGTGTTCTCTTTATGATTCCGCTGGTAGTTAAGATCACAAAGAACTACGTTGACCGCAGAGTGCGCAAAAAGGACGTTGCTCCCATACTCTCTTATGACCCCGAGATCGAGGCAGAGGCTATAAAGACCCTCGACGAGGATTAAAGCTACAATAGAATTATAATACAAGCCTTTTCTTGTTGGGCAATATCATTTATCTAAGGCGGCCGCATGTCATCCTTGAGCGGAACATGCGCTCATAAGATGTTTCGCTACGCTCGAACATGACGATGAGCGCATGTAAGCGAAGGATCTTGCGGCCGTATATTTACTAAATGACATTTCCTTGCAAGATAAGGCTTGTTCTTTTTAAATCAACGCAGCAAATAGCTCGTTTGGCGTTATTGGAAAGTAAGAGCATAAGTTAAAGATAATATCTACACTTGCTCTTGGAGGGATGATTCCGTTTTCGATCGAAGTAAGTGTCCTAACGCTTATGCCGAGTATTTTTGCCATTTGTTGTTTGGATATCTTGTGTATCTCTCTCAATTTTTTTACGTTGTTGCAGAATGTTTTGATTTCGTTTTCCATAATGCATTTACCTTCCTTTTAGTTTTTTAACTATAATAACACAGCTTTTTGCAAAATGTTGACTTTTAACCTGAACCAGGTTATAATTTTTTTATAAACAGTATTTTTAGACTTTGTGAGGCAAATATGGTCAAAGAAACGCTTACTTATGATATTGCCAGACGTGATGCCCTTGAGTATTTGAGATGGACGCAGTCGAGAAGGGGCGATACTATTCTGCTTGACAATATGTTTTTCCCCTTGGCAGTGATAGCGGCCTGTCTTTGGATAATGTTCGGACCCGTTATCGGTATTCCCGTTGTTGTGGTGGCTTGCGTTTTTCTAATTAAGTTCATAAGATCTGTTATCGCCCACAAAAAGCAGAATAGCGGAATCGAGCAGGCTGATTTTCACATAGGCAGGGAAAAGCTTATCAGCATTTCCGAGGAGGTCATATACGAGCCTCACATCGTTCGCGGCTTTGGAGATAGCGACCGACGTAATTATAAAGAGGTAACGGTGTTTAACTTTTCCGTGGGAAGCTGGCGCTTACGTCCGATAGATTATTTTTACACCTGGTCGAAGGAACTGAAAATGACGGGAAACGGCATTGCCAATACCTCTCTCGAGGGCGAGGAGTTCTGGGTGGTTACCCTTAAGGGCAGCGGCGACATTTGCGCTATATATAATACAAAATTTTTCAAATACGTTGAATAACCCTAAATAAACGAACAGGACAGAGAACGAAATTCTCTGTCCTGTTTAATATTAAGGCTTTACGCCAGATCGCCGTCGGTGTACTCGGTCTTTATGGATTGCTCCTCATCTGCAAGCTTTGTAAGCTGCTTTATGATCTCGATCTCGGCGGGGTCGTAGGGGAAGTTGCCGCCGGGACGGTACAGGTCGTGCTGCCATTTTGTAAAGTCGATGTGCTTTACAGCCTCGTAGCCCTTTTCCTCATACTTGCGCCAAACGCCCTGTGAGGGCTCGTAGGTCTGGTTCTTGCCCGCAACAAAGCCCCACTGGTAGCATCCGATCTTCTCGAGGAAGAAGAGGGGAAGCATCTCCTGAATGGTGTTGTTGCTAACGCGGCTGAGCCACTCGGTGTTCAGAATGGGGCGTCCGTACGCCTGCAGCTGCTTGATTATAAGCACGTTTTTGTAGTAGGTGGAGTAGCTGTGGTAGCTGACAACGTCGGAAAGATCAAGTGCAAGGCACTCCATTTCCGTAGTGGGTCTTCCGTTTTTCATTCCGCGCCAAACGTCTGCACACAGGGGCTGAATGGGGTCGATGTCCCAACCGATCTCAAAGAATTTCTGCAGATGGGGTTTGCTTTTGGTGCCGCGTCCGTTACCGGGCTCGTTCATAAGGTTCCAGACGATAATTCGAGGGTCATTCTTGTACTTCGTCATGATCTCTGCAACCATATCGTAGTACTTGGGGGCAACTGCGGGATCGTCAAGAAGGTTGTAGCGGTTGTCGGCACCGTGCTGATACCATACCTTGAAGTCCTTGCCGCCGTGGAAGCCGAGGTCGTGCTGCTGCTCGCCGAACTGTGCGGGTACGAATTCGGGTCCTCTTACGGAGCACTCGTTGGAAAGAACGATCATCACGCTGATGCCGTGCTTTGCGGCAGCAGTTATGTATTTTTCAAGGCGGTCCATAAAGCCGTCGTGCTGCTTTTCCCAAACCTCGTATTCAACGATAATTCTGATGGTGTTATATCCGATGGATTCCATAAGCGCGAACTCACGCTCTGCGGTGGCAAGCTTGCTTTCAAAGCCGTATTCCTGCCATTGGTCGATGCGGTTTACGCAATCGCTGCCGAGATAGTTGCATCCGCGAAGCCAAGGAAGTGCATTATACCATTCCCACGCTCTTTCCTTTGTCCATTTTCCCATTGTCATTTACCTCTCTTTATAATGAATATTGTCAGTCCGCAGATAAGAAGCGCAATGCCGCAGACCATGAACACGAGAAACTGATCGAGATAAGTGCCGAATATTTCAAATATGCCGTTAAGCAGACTGCCAACCGTAAGAGTTATAACTCCGCAGTTCCACGTCTGCACAGCCCAATCGGGGGCTTGTACGCCCCTCTTGTGCAGAACAAAAAAGGGAAGAACGCCGAGAATAAGCGGAAAAATGGGCATGCCTATCATCCATAAGGATATAACTCCGCGGGCGAATATCTCGTAGACCGTGGCAAAAACGGCACAAACGATAGTGGCAACAAGGTATCTTTTGCAGATGATCGCGTTATTACGGCTTTCCGATGTAGACAATGTCGCTTACCTCTCTTTCCTTATAATCTCCCTTGGAGGTGGGGTAGTTCAGCACCTCACCCATAAATACCATGGTGGCACTTCCGCCGCCGTCAAGATTATAGGCAAAGGAGCATCCGTGCTGGGAAAAGAAGCGCGCAAGCTCCAGAACCGAAAGACCGCGCTCGTTATCAAGGCGTCCGTCGGAAACAACGATTATGTAGTGCAGGGGCTCTATCATTCCGATGGCGGTGCGGGGGTTGCTCTTTTTGTTGCGGTCCACCTCGTCGTCGGCAGTAACTACTATCTCGCCGTCGGCAATAAGTGTGGGACCGAAGGAGAGAACGTGCATTGCGCCCTGCGCCACAAGGTCCTCGGCTTTAACGTCCTTTTCAAAAACGGAGCTTATGCTGCCGTCCTTCCAGATTATTACTGCCTCCTGCGTGTCGGAGTACACGCTGTCGCGGTACAGCACTCCGTTGCGTATAACAAAGCCCGTTTTGCGGTAGCCGTAATAATCGCCGTTAATGGCAAACACGGCGTCAACCGCTTCGGCGGTGTTTTGCACCGTGTCCTTAACGTTGCGTCCGTATGTGTTGTCCGCAAAGGCGGTCTTAAGCTGGTCGGGGGAGGTAAGCTTGATCTCCGCAACCTGCACCGTGGTTCCGAGGTATCTTTCCTCGGTGATAACGATGGAAAACTCGTTGCAGATATAGGAGCGGTCGGTAATGACCGTTTCAATGGGGGCGGCTGTGGTAGACGATTCGTCGGTTGTGGGCTCGTCGGTGATAACGGAATCGGTGGTTACGGCAGGCGGTGTTTGATCCACGGCGATCCTGCGTACGATAACGAACTGATCCAGTAATATCCATGCGGTAAAAAGGCCAAGAATCGCAAGATAACAAAGGGAAAAAATGATTGGTCTTCTTTTCATGGGTTCCTCCGTTTGTTTATTGCTTTAATATTAACAAAAAAATACCTTAATTGCAATAATATTGGGTGAAATTTCTGTGAATTTTCAAATTGCTGTTGACTTGATGAAATTAGTAATGTATCCTTAAATCATATAGATATTGGAGGAAGATATGAAAAGTATAAAGCCCGGCAGAGGACCGTCGATGATGGGCGGCATAATGGGAATATTTATGATATTTTTCGGCATCGTGTGGACCGCTATTGCGTTTCAAGGCGTTTGGTTCATGGGGCTGTTCGGAATATTGTGGACCTGTATGGCTGTGATAATTACCATACGTAATTTCAAAAATGCCACCTCAAAAAACCGTTATTCCACCTACGATATAGTTGATGCAAACGAGGAGCCCGATCCCTTTAACGAGCGTTTTGGCAATAACGGCACGGATGCAAAGCAAAAAACGCCTCACCGTTATTGCCCTTATTGCGGCAATGAGGTGGGCGCGGATCACGAGTACTGCGGTCAATGCGGAAGGAGATTATCTTGATGCAGCCTATCTTTTTTTTAAGCGATTATATGGAGGGAGCCCACAGCGAGATACTGCGCCGCCTCTGCGATACCCAAATGGAGCAGCTTTCGGGCTACGGCACGGATAAATATACCGCCTCCGCCAAGGAGAGGATAAAGGACGCTTGCGAGTGCCCCGAGGCACAGGTGTACTTCCTTACCGGCGGCACACAGACCAATAAATTCGTTATCGACGTTCTGCTTCGCCCGTACGAGGGTGTTATCTCCGCCCACAGCGGACACGTTAACGCCCACGAGGCAGGAGCTATCGAAAGCACGGGCCACAAGGTGCTTGCCCTTGCGGGGCATAACGGCAAGCTCTGCGCCGAGGACGTAGACGCCTGCGTTGAAGCCTATAATGCCGACGGCTCGCGGGAGCATACCGTAAAGCCGGGAATGGTGTATATCTCCTTTCCCACGGAATACGGAACCATATACACCAAATCGGAGTTGGAGGACCTCAGCCGCGTTTGCCGCAAGCACGGCATACCTCTGTTTTGCGATGGAGCTCGCCTCGGATACGGACTGATGAGCGGCGCGTGCGATATTACGCTTGCGGAGCTTGCACGCCTTTGCGACGTGTTCTATATCGGCGGTACCAAGGTCGGTGCTCTTTGCGGAGAGGCGGTTGTGTTCACAAAGGGAAATATGCCCGAGCATATCGTTTCCCTTGCAAAGCAGCACGGAGCTCTGCTTGCAAAGGGGTGGCTCGTTGGTCTGCAGTTTGATACTCTGTTTACGGACGGGCTGTATTTCAAAATAGCTCGCCACGCCATCCTGCAGGCGGAAAAGGTAAAGACCGCGCTCCTTGAAAAAGGCTACCGTCTGTTTATGGACTCTCCCACCAATCAGCAGTTCGTTATTATGAAAAATTCTCAAATTGAGGAGCTTTACCCCAAGGTTCGATTTGAAACCTGGGAAAAATACGATGCGGAGCACACCGTTGTCCGCATTGCCACAAGCTGGGCAACGCCGGACGAGAATATCGAAAAGCTTGTATCTTTACTATAAAAAACGTGTCAGGAAGACTTGCTTCCTGACACGTTTTTTACCGATAGTATCTTTCAAGCATATATTTCAGAATATGCTCCGTATTGCGGCAGGCAACTGCGCCCGCAATCCCCTTCAGCTCGTCGCAGGCGTTTTCCATGGCAATACCAAGGCCTGCTTTTTTTATCATGTCGCTGTCGTTGGTGCTGTCGCCGATGGCAACGGTGGCATCTGCGGGAACGTTAAGAGATCTTGCAAGCTTCAGCAGGGAGTTGCCCTTGCCTGCCTCGATGGCAAAGAACTCCAAATTGTACGGGTGGGAGGATGCGATGTGGAATCTTCCCGTGGCTTCTATCTTCTTACGGCACTCCTCCTTTTCCTCGTCGGATGTGAAAAATGCGCATATCATCTCGATTCCGTCAAGCTCGCGGCAAAAGCTCCAATAATCCTTTTTCAGTATTGCCGACTCGTGGATTATTCGGCGGAATCCGTCGGGCACGCGGTACGCGTCGTAGCTTTCGTCGTCATTTTCGTCGGCGTTTACGTAGGTCGTACAGTCGTGATGCACGATAAGAGAGGTGCGGTAGCTGTGCAGTATGTCGATTATCATCTTGCCCGTTTCGGCAGACATACAGGAGAGCAGCTTTTCGCCTGTTTTCTTGTCGTATATTACACCGCCGTCGGAAAAAATAATATAACGGACAAACGGCAGCTCCTTAATAAATGCGGGCATTTCGTTATAGGCTCTGCCCGTGTTCGGCACTATCTGTACGCCGCGGCGCACCAGCTCCTCTGCGGCGGCGATATTCTCCGGGCTTACCCTTCCGTTTTCGTTAAGGAGAGTTCCGTCAAGATCTATTGATATTATTTTAAAATCGTTCATTTCAGTCTTCCTTTGAGTTGATATGAGTATTTTATCAAATGTTCTTCGTTCAGTCAATATCAAATGTCTTTACTTTTTTTCTTTCCTGTGGTAAAATATAGTGAAATAACGGATATTCCGAGAAGAAAAGGACGAGAAAATGAAACTGAATTACAAACGCACGTTTTTTGTCGGTTTTGCCTTTTTCCTCATCTGTACGTTTTGGCAAGCATACGACACCGTTGTACCGAAGATTTTGACGGACAAGTTCGGGCTTGACCAGACATGGTCCGGTGCCGTAATGGCAATGGACAATATCTTTGCGCTGTTCCTGCTTCCGCTGTTCGGCACCCTGTCCGATAAATGCAAAAGCAAAATGGGCAAGCGCAGTCCCTTTATACTTTTTGGTACTATTATTGCCTGCGTTGCTTTTATTATGATGAGCGTGGCAGACAACAGCCAGCTTAAGCGCATGGAGGCGGTTGCTCCCACCGCGGAAAACGCGCAGGTGCTCCTTTATAACGAGGATCTCACCATCAAAACTCCCGATGGAGAGACCGTGAAGATCACGGAGAAATTCTCCCTTGAGGAGTATTCCGCAATACAGATCCGCAACGATAAGGGCGACGTTACCGCCGAGTATACCGATTACGTCGTTCCTGCCCGTCAGGCTTACGCGGCAAGGCTCACGGAGGAGGATCCCTCATCCCTTATCTTCTTTATGGCTATGCTGCTTATGGCTCTCCTTTCCATGGCAACGTTCCGCTCTCCCGCCGTGGCTCTGATGCCCGACGTTACCGTAAAGCCCCTGCGCTCCAAGGCAAACTCCATAATAAATCTTATGGGTGCCGTTGGCGGTATTATAGTGCTGATCCTCGGCATGGTGTTCAGCACAGGTAAGCCCGAGAACGCCTTGATGAGCTACACGCTCTTTTTCGGCGTTATTGCGGGTATCATGCTCCTTAGCCTTGCGGCGTTTTTTGCCACCGTACGCGAGAACAGATTCGTTCGTGAGATGGAGGAGCAGAGTGCCGCTCTCGGCATAGATAC
The DNA here is from genome assembly GCA_017436885.1 of Clostridia bacterium. GTDB lineage: Bacteria > Bacillota > Clostridia > Oscillospirales > CAG-272 > RUG12395. Next base: position 9,769 of record JAFSCG010000013.1, read on the forward strand.
GGCAGAGGATGGCGAGGAGCAGAGAAGTAACGGAAAAATGAGCAAAAAGGAATTCCGTTCCCTTATGTTCATCCTTGCTTCCGTCGTGCTTTGGTTTATGGGCTATAACGCCGTTACAAGCAAGTATTCCGTTTACGCATCCACTATCCTTAATCTCGATTATAATATGACCCTTACAATAGCAAGCGCCGCGGCCATCGTTTCCTACATTCCCGTTGGAAACATCTCCTCGAAGATAGGCCGCAAAAAGATGATAATGGCAGGCGTTATTATCCTTGGAACGTCGTTCTTCGTTGCGTCCTTCATGCGCAGCGAATCGCCCCTCTGGCTTATGAATATACTGTTTGCCATGGCGGGCGTGGGCTGGGCATCCATTAACGTAAATTCCTACCCAATGGTCGTGGAGCTTTCCCGCGGAGGCGACGTTGGTAAGTATACGGGCTTCTATTACACCGCAAGTATGGCAGCACAAACGGCAACTCCCATTATAAGCGGCTTTTTCATGGATATAAAGATGACCTCGCTGTTCGTTTACGCCACTATATGCGTTGCCCTTGCGTTCCTTACAATGATGTTCGTACGCCACGGCGATAACAAGCCGAAAAATTAAGGAGTTTATAATGGTTATTATCTATATTCTTGCAGTTATTGCGATACTTGTTGCCGCGTATCTGTTCCTTATTGCACCAAGCGGAAGAAAAAAGCAGACGGAGGAGTTCTTTGCCAAAAACGGAGCCATGTACGCCCACCGCGGACTTCACGGAGGCGGCGTGCCCGAAAATTCGCTTGCGGCATTTGACCTTGCATGCGAAAACGGTTACGGCATGGAGCTTGACGTTCACATCACCGCCGATGATAAGCTCTGCGTGTTCCACGACGGGACCCTTAAGCGTATGTGCGGCGTTGAGGGCAAGGTAGAGGAAAAGACCGTTTCCGAGCTTCGAGAGCTTCGCTTGGCGGATACAGACCAGTATATTCCCACCTTTGATGAGGTTCTGGCGCTTGTTAACGGCAGAGCACCTCTTATCGTAGAGGTAAAGGGAGAGAAAGTCAATACACGCGTATGCGAGCTTACAGCGGCGGCGCTTGACAATTACAAGGGAGAGTATTGCATCGAATCCTTTAACCCCAAGTACGTCGCGTGGTTCAAAAAGCACCGCCCAAACGTTATAAGAGGTCAGCTTTCTGCCAAAATGAAGAACAAGAACGCAAAAACGGCTGTAAAGCTTCGCAATTTTTTCCTTCGCCACATGCTACTCAATTTCATGTCCAGGCCCGATTTTCTTGCCTATGCAATAAACGATAGGGACGTTTGCTCCTTCCGTATTTCCCGTGCCATGGGTGGCTATCCCGTGGGCTGGACCGCGAGAAACGAGAAAATGATGGAGTGCAGTAAGGGTGAATTTAAGGCTGTGATATTTGAAAACGTTTCTGCGAAGGACTACGAGCTATGATCTTCCAAAACCCCGATATAAGTATTTTGCGGGATAAGGAGCTGTTCATATTCGATATGGACGGCACCATATATCTCGGCGGCAAGGTGTTCGGCTTTGCCGTGGACTTCATTGACCGTTTGCGTGAAAACGGCAAAAAAATACTGTTTTTCACTAATAACGCAAGCCACACCACCCCGTATTATCTCAACAAGCTGAACGCCCTCGGCTTTGCGCCGAAAAGGGAAGAGATAATGACCTCCGGCGACGTTACCAAGGTGTTTTTAAAGCGCCGCAGAAAGGGAAAAAGCGTTTATCTCGTTGGTACGGACGAGCTTGTGGAGGATTTTTACAACAGCGGTGTAAGGCTATTTTCAGGTGACGTTGACAGCGTTGATATAGTCGTTACAAGCTTTGATACGTCCCTTACCTACGAAAAGCTTTCAAACGCCTGCCGATTCGTTCGCGGCGGCGCGGAGTATCTTTCCACACATCCCGATTTCAACTGTCCCACCGAGGACGGCTTCATTCCCGACAGCGGTGCCATTGCCGCATTCGTTACCGCCTCTACGGGAAAAACTCCAACCTACTTCGGCAAGCCCTACGTTGAAACCCTTGATATGATATGCGAGGCAACGGGGGTGTCCAAGGAAAAAATGTGCATCTTCGGCGACAGACTTTATACCGATATTGCCCTCGGTGCCGCAAACGGAGTAACGAGCGTTCTGGTATTAACGGGCGAGACCAAGGCAGAGGATCTTGATGCATCTACCGTTAAACCCGCATTCGTCTTTCCCTCGCTTGCCGAGGTTGATAAGGAAATGTTTGATAAATAATAAAAAAGCTGCAAGGGAACGAAGCATCCTTTGCAGCTTTTTTCGTTAAAAAGTAAATAAATTATGAATAATGATAAAAATATATTGACAAACGATAAATTGCGTGTTATCATCAAGCCATAAATCAACTGTTTTGGAGCATTTATGAAAAGAAACCATACCTTCACCGTCGTTTTATTTGCGTTTACCGTGCTTGCAATGGCTGTGCTTTTCGTGGGGCTGTTTTTGATCCCGCACGCAATGGCTTTCTATTGCGGGTACACGGGCAGACCCGAGGCTATCATTCCCGGCGTTGTGCGTGCATATTATTTCGTCACGCCGCCAACTGTCGTGGGACTTGGCTTCCTTTGCGTTATCCTGCGTAATATTCTGCGTGGGGAAGTGTTTGCGAGCAAGAACGTAGCCACACTTCGGGTTATTGGCTTGCTTGCTTTTGTCGCCGCCCTGTGCTGCGGCATATTCGGTTACCGCTATCTGCCCATCGTTATCTGCGGTGTGGCAGGGCTGTTTATCTCCCTTATCCTTGCGGTGCTTTCGGAGCTTTTTGCCGTTGCTTGCAGGATAAAGGACGAAAACGACCTTACCGTGTGAGGTGCGCCATGAGAATAATGCTTAATCTTGACGTAATGATGGCGAAAAAGCGCATATCCCTTGGCGAGCTTTCGTCCCGCGTTGGTATCACCATGGCAAACCTGTCTATTCTGAAGAACAACAAGGCAAAGGCAATTCGCTTTTCCACTCTGGAGGCTCTTTGCCGCGAGCTTGATTGCCAGCCCGGAGATCTGCTTTCCTACGAGGAGGGCGATCCCATAAGTGAGGAGGATAAGATATGAATAACGCAAACGAGCCCGAAGTAAACGTTCTGTCAAAGAATGCAGTCGCCGCCGCGGGAGTTAAGGAAAAGCTGCTTCCCACCACTCGCGACAGACTGTTTTTCCTTGCCGCCTTTGCCGTGTGCTTCACTCTCTTTGAGCTTGCGCTGGGTCATCGCGGTATAGGAGTGTCCATTTACTTTATATTGCTGTACGTTATGAGCGGCATCTATCTGTTGCCGTGGAAATGCACAAGCTTTTATCCGATCTTCAGCGGTGTGCTCGGTCTTGTGCTTTCCGTTGGCTTTTCGTTTTCATTTGACCCCACCGTTACCTTCTTTTCCATTATTGCAGTGGAATTTTTATATCTTATTTTTGTTGGCGGAGTCAGCAAAAATCTGGTGCACGGCACAGATACTGCCGCCGTTGTCGTGGACGCGGGGCGCATAATGTTCGGGGACAGCGTTGAGGAGATCGGCGCCATATTCCGCACGGGAAAGGGGATAAAGGATGGCGGCGTGCTTATCCGTAATATCTTCAAGTGCGCTCTCGGCATCGTTATTGCCGTGCCGCTGTTGTGCATCGTCTTCCCTCTGCTTATGGAGGCGGACGGAGCCTTCGATGCGTTTATTACCAACATAACGGAAATAGAGCTTGGATTTGAGATATC
>JAFSCG010000212.1 GCA_017436885.1 Clostridia bacterium
AAGGACCAGGGTTGCGGGTATCGCGATGCAATAGAATATCTGCGCTATGGAAGAAAGCGCGTTCCACCAAACTGTAAGTGCCATAATATCACCCCCAAATTATTGTAAAGCGGACATCATCTCGGATGCCTTTTCCCTGTATGCGGAGGCCGCACGGGCATAAAGCATTACCTCCAATATCCTGACAAGCTGTTTTTTGGCGTTTGCGGATCTTTCCACGAAATCTGCCGCCGCATTCTCTGCCACACTTCGGACAGATGAGGCATCGGCAGGATTCAGCGAGCTGTCCGCCACCATATTGACGAATCGGTGGTAGAGCTCCTCGTCGCTTATAAGATCGTCGCTCGCGTCCTCGGGATCCCCCGTTATAATACCTATAAGGCCGCATATCCTATCTATCTGCAGGCTGTCGCGCAGCATATTGATTATCACTATGCGCGCAAACTGATCCCGCGAATACATACGCTTTTCGGGTGAGGAAACGAACCCGCGCTTGACCCAGTTCTGTATCATGTACGGCTCAAGCCCCGTCATTACCGAGACCTGAGAAAGTGTGATACCACCGGTGGCAAAAATGCCGTCAAACAGCGTTTGGGAGCTCCCCTTGCCAAGGCTGACCGTTTCCACGGTCGTACCCGGGTACGTCGTTTGCATTCTGACACCTCCTTTGAACTTTACGGTTTGATTATATCACACGGTCATGTGATTGTCAAGGGCAACCGCGCGATTTGTCATTACTTCTCCGTTTTGCACATTTTCAAAAATCAAAATTGTATATATTCAACAAAGCAGAAGCTTTCACTTTGTTTCGAAGGCTGTTTTTCTGTGCTCGGAGGGTGCGTACCCCGTTGCGTTTTTAAAAAACCGACTGAAGGTATATATATCTGCAAAACCCAGCTCCTCGCTTACCGCAGACACGGATGCCTCCGAATTCAAAAGCTTTTTTGCTCTCTCCAGCCTCTTTTCGTTATAATAGGCTATAACGGTAACGCCGTACCTCTCGGTAAAATTACGCATGAGGGTATATTTATTGATATAGAACTGCTCGGAGAGCCCGTCGAGGCTTATTACCCTATCGCAGTTGCTGTCTATGTATTCCTTTACCGCGGCAATGACCGACTCCTCCTGCCGCAGCTCAACACCGTAGCAATTAAACTGACGGAATATAGCATCAAGTAACCGAAGCATCTCCGCTTTGTATCGCACGGCGCAATTTGCTTCCTTTAATTGAAATATATCTATCACCTTGTAAAAGCTTTTGCGGAAGATCTCTGCATCCCTCGGCACGAACACGGGCGGTATCCTGTCGGGAAAAAGCGTATCCGCCTGTATCATTTCGCGCTCTGCGGCGGTCATGTCGCTCAGGTCCCTGAAGCTGACCCTTCTTTTTGTGCTGTATTCGTCGTACACGGCATCAAAATGCACGTGCGGCTGGCAGAACGCCGCATCGGTGCCGATAAATTCGTGGGGCACTCCGGGGCGCAGCAATACGGCATCCCCCTCCTTAACGCAGTAAGTAACGCCGTCGATCCGTATGTCGCTTGCGCCGCCGCTGCAGTATATAAGCTCGTAATCATATATGACCCTTTGCCTGATATGATTGCGGGGCTTTAAGGTGGAATACATCGCCACCCTTACGTACGGGGACAGTCTGTTAAGGTCCATATTTCCTCCGTGCAAATAATTGCTAAACAAATTAATCAACTATTGCCATTGATGAATAGGGCGAAAAAATGTTAGCATTATTGTGAAAAATGAATTTTTCATTCTACTATGATTTTAATTCACACAGAAAGGAAAGTCAAGGTATGAGCAATTTTTTCACAAATCTCGGAGGAATGTCCCGTCTTGAGGATTTCCGCTCCCGCTCCATTTCCGCAGAAAACAAAACGGGAGAAAAGGGCAAGGGCGCAATGGCGGTATCGGACACCAACGCCTCCCGTGAGCTTGGACGGGGCTGGAAGGTATCTCCCTGCGTTACCATCCCCGCAGGCACGGTATACGAGCTTGCAAGCATCGAAGGTCCCGGAAAGCTGACGCACATCTGGTTTACCGACAGCTGCAGGCTGAACCGCAAGCTTGTACTTCGCATATATTGGGAGAACAACGAAAAGCCCTCCGTTGAGGTGCCTTTGCACGATTTTTTTGCATCCGCGGATTACCAGACCTTCTCCCAGGTCAATTCCCTTCCCGTTTGCGTTAACCCGAAGCGCGGCTTTAACTGCTATTGGGAGATGCCCTTTTTCAAGCATTGCAGAATAACGGTGGAAAACATACACTTCGAGGATATCGTGCTGTTCTATCAGGTGGATTATCTTCTCGGCGAGATACCCGCAGATTCCGCATACTTCCACGCACAGTACCGCCGCAGCAATCCCGTAAAATATATGGACGTACACACCGTTCTTGATAACGTCAAGGGCAAGGGCAAGTACGTTGGCACCTATATGTTCTGGAGCGTTAACAGCAACGGCTGGTGGGGCGAGGGCGAAATTAAATTCTATATGGACGGAGATACGGAGTTCCCCACTATATGCGGCACGGGCACGGAGGATTACTTCGGCGGTGCTTATGATTTTGACGTTAACGGACAGTACGTTGAATTCTCCACTCCCTTCCTCGGCATGCCAAAGGTAATGCGTCCCGACGGGCTTTATAAGGCTAACACCCGTTTTTCGCTCTACCGCTGGCATATATGCGACCCCATTTATTTTGAAAACGAGCTGAAGGTTACCATTCAGGCGCTGGGCTGGAAGCCCGGAAACAGATACAGACCGCTGCAGGACGATATCTCCTCCGTTGCGTATTGGTATCAGGACAGCGTTTTCACTGATTTTCCCGAGCTTCCCGACGCAGACGAGCTTGAAATGAACTGAACGTAGACAACGCACACCGCAGGGTGGATAAATATTGTTGATTTTGATATTGACAAATCCTCCCTGCGGTGGTATAATTGCGAAACGTAAGGGAGTAGTCAGCACCTCGGTGCGGTATTGCCAACATCACTGACCTTTGGTCTGGCATATCTTAAAAGACGAGACTTATCCAAGAGGATGAGTATCGTCTTTTGTTGTTTTTCTACAGTTTTTTATCGTGTTTTTTTACAAGCTGACCTTTTTGCAAATCTTGATTTTTCCCTGCTTTTTTTGGTAAAATATAATAAAGTAAAAATTAAATT
>JAFSCG010000213.1 GCA_017436885.1 Clostridia bacterium
AAGCAAGCGCAAGGGAAATAACCAGCGCAAGCAGGGTGGAAACGGGCACGGTAATAAGTACGAGAATAAGTGTGTTCTGCACCGCGCGAATAAAATACGGGTCGTGCAACACGTATGAAAAATTGTACGTTCCGATCCCAAAATAGGTCTGGGATGCGAAGTTGTACCCCTCCTCAAAGGAATACACAAGCACGTCTATAAGCGGGTACACGAGAAACGCGCCCAAAAACAGCATAGCGGGCAACAAATACAGCCAACCCTTAAGATCGTTTTTTTCCATAATTGCCTCCAAAGGATTTAGCGCAAGGGTAAAATGCACCATTTGAGACATTATATCACTCATTTAAAGCAGACGCAAGATGAAATGATATTTTAAAGAGAAAAATACATAAAAAAGCCTTCTCCGGCGGGAGAAGGCAGCACCGTTGGCGAATGTCGCGCGACGTAAAGCAGCGCTATTGGATAAGGTGTTCTTTACCTGAACTACTACTCATCCACCGCAAGCGGTCCCCCTTCCCTCACAAGGGAAGGCCTTATTGTGTGTCTGTACGTTAAAAGTTCAAAATCAGCTATTTTCTACACTCCGAGGCTAAATTATTGTATTCTGACTCTTTCTTGATGCGATATATGCCTCAAGTGGCTTTTTTATCGGTTTGGAAATGTTATGGGGGATCTCCGAAAGCTCAAAAAAGCGCAGATCATCCACTTCCCCCTTCTGAGGCATTAACTCTCCGGAATATTTCTTGCAAATATAAACAACGTCCACGTTGTATACCTCATCACCGTTAGGATAGATATAATGGGTATCTTTACCGGAGAATACGCCAAAAAGATCGAGAGATAAGGCAACGAGCCCGGTCTCCTCAAACAGCTCTCTTTTTGCCGCTTCTTCAACCTCTTCGCCAAGATCGACAGATCCGCCGCAGTATCCCCAGCAATGATTATCACTGCGTAATTGAAGAAGCACTCTGCCGCACTCGTCCTCAACTATCACACTTGCGCCAACCTGCATCAAAGGAACGTGTCCAACAAGCTTGCGCAATTCCATTATATATCCCATAGCTCCTCCGAAAGTTATTTAACGTAATAACAATAATCCATAATAATATGTCCATTTTCATCGGGTGTTGTATATCTGGGACAAAGACAATTCTCAAAAGACCAAACACCGCCGTGAGCGTCGCACCAGATATCCATGCCCGCGGCTTCCACGGCAGCGCGGCATGCGGAGGTCTTATGGACCTCCTTTTCCTGACCGTAGATCCAGCAGGTTCCAAGCCCCATTGCGGGAAAATCCACGTATTCAAAACCATCGGGTACTGCCGTGTCCGCAGGACAGAACATACCGATACGATACTCAAAGGGTTGTCCTTCAGCGCGGCGTTCAAGTCCAACGTATCCTGCGCCGTTAGGCCAAACGTTCAATATGGATGCCGTTCCGCCCATGTTGCTTTCAAGCAGATCGAACCATCCGTTTGCAAACCAAGCGCCCCAATGAGGACCGAATCCACTGTACTTTTTGCAAATGAAACGCATTGCGGGAACTTCTTCTCTGAAGATTTTGATTATTTCAGCCATAATTACTCCTTTTCGATAGGAACGTAAATACGTTCGGAATATAGCTTGCTTTGTTCCGTGTAGCATTCAAACTCATAACCCTTTGCTCGCTTGTAACCGTTTTGCGGCAACCAAGTACGGTAAATATGTTCCCACGTTTTACCGATGACCTCCGCAAAGGTATGTTGCGATGCGGGATAAGTATCAAAAACCGCATAAACTCCCGCCGAAATACAGAGATCGACTGTATTCTCAACGTTCCCTTTTACAAGCTCGCTTTTAACGCCGATATAATAATCGAGTGCTTTTCTTTCGCTGTTCCAACGCATCACGCCGAAATCCACAGCATCTTTACCGCCTGTCAGCTGCTTTGAAAGCCCCAATGCATTGTATTTATTCCAAGCTTGATTGGGAGATAAGCCGGAAAACGAAAAAGCGGTAACGTGAAATCCGTTCAGATTTGAAATCGTAACCGAGGGGACGATCGCTTCACTTTCAAAGGAGAACCTTCCATATAGTCGCAAGCTGCAATCTGCGTTTCTGAATTCGGTCGGAAGTATGCCGTGCTCACTGAAAAAAGCTCTTGTAAAATTTTCCTTGGAGTTAAAACCGTATTCGAAGGCGATGTCGGAGATCGGTCTGTCGGAAACGCACATTTTTCGCACTATCTCGGAGATACGTCTTTTGCGTACATAATCGGCAGGAGTAAGTCCGACAACAGACTTGAAAACACGCAAAAAATGATATTCGGAATACCCGACCGCACGGGCAAGACTTGCGTTATCGAGCACTCCGTTTTTTTCGCTTTTCAGTTCGGATTCAATAAGTGATATGATCTTTTCAATGCTTTCGCGGTACATAGCAACACCTCGCATTTATCATAGCACTTAATTCCGAAAAAGGATTGATAAAAATTGCCGAATATCGGTTATTTACTGCTTCATTTCCGCATATCTGCGCACAAGCTCGTTTATCTCGTTGCCGACGGCGGTAAGCTCCTCCTCAAACTCCTTGGGAGTCATTCGCAGTATGCCCGAATTTACGGCGTAGCATTGCACGAGCCTGTCGGCAGTAACGACTCTGACGCCGTAATCGGGACCAAGATCGTGCATCAGCTTTTCTATAAATGCGTCTGCGGTCTGCTCGTGCTTCGTGAACACGACGCGGTAACCGTCGCGCTCAAAATCGGAGCCCTGACCGTCCTTGACAAGATAAGCGTCAAACACAAGAATAAGCTCCGTTTTTGTGTAACCAACGTAGCTTGCAAGGAGGTTCATCAGGCTTTCGCGGGCATCGTCCAGATTTTTTTCCGCAAGGGCACTTAAGCTATCCCAAGCGTAAATAACGTTGTATCCGTCGACGATAACGATGCTGTGCTCGGGCTTTGAAACCTTCTTGCGCTGTGTTTTGCGCCGCTCCTCGCTCATAACCGTTTTTACGTCGCGGTATTGGCGGCGTTTTATGGGGCCGAAGGCGCGGAGCATTATATCCTCCAGCTCTTTATCGCTAACCGAGTATTTCTTTGCAAGGCTTGCGGCGCGTGGGACGAGCTCTTTTTCCTTGTTCTCGCCATCAAGGCTGTATTCAAGATGCTTGTACGCGTCCACCTCGTTCCATGGCACGGTAAAGCCTGCACCGTGAGCGCAAAATACGGAATGGGGAGAGTTTGCGAGATCCGCCTCGGGGTCATAGCCGCGAGCCGCAATAACGGCATCTGCATCGTGGCATGGCTCATAACCGTCGGAAACGCAGGATATCCTTCCCTTGCCCGCCGTATACGCCGTGAGCTCCCTTGCATATCTGTGAAGCTCGGAAACGGGTCCGCGCCCCTCAAGGACCGCCATCTCCGCACCGTTTTCCGCTATCTCGAAGTCGGCAAAACGTGCCTGAAGATCTGCCATTGCGCGTCCGAGGCTTTGTGCGGGAAGCTCAAGGCGGAATTTGTAATAGGGTTCAAGAAGCTCACAGCCCGCCTTCATAAGCCCATGACGAACGGCACGGTAAGTGGCCTGACGGAAATCTCCGCCCTCCGTATGCTTCAAATGCGCCTTGCCTGCCACAAGGGTGATCTTCGTATCGGTAAGGAACGCACCCGTAAGCACGCCGCGATGGCGTTTTTCGTAGAGATGGGTAAGGATAAGCCTTTGCCAGTTGGTGCTTAAGGTGTTTTCGGGCACGTCTGTGTCGAAAACAAGCCCCGTTCCCTTCGGCTGTGGCTCCAGTAGCAGCTGTACCTCCGCATAATGCCGCAGCGGCTCAAAATGTCCTACGCCAACGGTGCGCGAGAGAATTTTTTCCTTGTACAGTATCTTGCCCGTGTCAAAGGAGCAATCTATACCGAAGCGCTCTGATATCATCCGTTTCAGCACGTCGATCTGAATATCGCCCATAAGCCGCGCCTCGATCTGGGAAAGCTCCTCGTTCCAGCAAAGGTGGAGAGAGGGTTCTTCCTCCTCTATCTGCTTCAGCTTGGGAAAATACAGATTTACGTCGCAGCCCTCGGGAAGCAAAATGCGATATGAAAGCACGGGCTCCAAAACGGGCTTTGCGGTGTTGCCTTCAAATCCGAGCCCCTGCCCGATGTAAGTAGAGGAAAGACCGCTGACAGCACATACCTCCCCAGCCCGAGCAGTTTCCGTTTGCTCAAATCGCTCACCGGAATACAGACGGATGCGGTCGACCTTTTCGGCGTATCTTTTTCCGTCTGCGCCGATGTACACTATCTCGTCGCGCACGGAAAGACTGCCGCCCGTGATCTTCATATAGGTAAGACGCACGGAATCTGCACGGTTTATCTTATACACCTTTGCCCCGAATACGTCGGAGCCGTAAACGGGAGAGAGTGTGTATTTATCAAGAATATTCAACAGATGGTCTATACCGTCCATCTTAAGTGCCGAGCCGTAAACGCATGGAAAAAGCCGTCTTTCGCTTATAAGGCAGGCAACGTCCTCATCGTCTATGGGCTCGTCGGCAAGAAAGCTTTCAAGGAGATCCTCGTTTACCATGGCAAGGCGCTCGTCGCATTGCTTTTTGCTCTCGTCGGCAAAAAAGGAAACACAGCAGGAGGAAAGCACGCGGGCAAGCTCCGCCTCCAGCTCATCCTTCAGCTTTATTGCAATATCACATTTATTGACAAAAATAAACGTTGGCACGCCGTACATTTCAAGGAGCGACCATAAGGTACGCGTGTGGTTCTGCACTCCGTCGGAGCCGCTGATAACGAGCACCGCGTAATCAAGAAGCGCAAGCGTGCGCTCAGTTTCCGCCGAAAAATCGACGTGGCCGGGTGTATCAAGCAGAATAAGATCGCAGTTTTCGGTGGAAAAACGAGCCTGCTTGGAAAACACGGTAATTCCCCGCTCCCGCTCAACTGCGTTAGTATCGAGATATGTGTTTTTATGATCCACTCTGCCAAGGGTGCGGATCTTTCCCGAGCGATATAGCAATGCCTCGGAAAGGGTGGTCTTGCCCGCGTCAACGTGGGCGAGGATTCCGATAACTATCTTCTTTTTCACAGCGGGCTCCTTTCCGATTTTTTATTTATTTTACCACTTTTTTGCGTTCATTGCAACAGCTATTGCGATTTGTTCGAAAAGATTACTGTTAAAACAAATTACTTCCCGTTAGGATCAAAAATGCTGTAAGGAAACGAAGGTTCCTTACAGCATTTTTTTAACATTGACGCATCAAACGGATATAGAATTCAACGGCGTGGCACGCGGTCTCAATGCGGATGCTCTCGTTGTTGCCGTGAATGGTGGCTCTTTCCTCGCTTGTGAGGTCCATGGCGGAGAAGCGGTACACCCTATCGGATATTCTTCCCCAATGGCGTGAATCGGAGCATTGTACCATCAGATAAGGGGATACGATGCAGCCCTTCCAAGTAGATGCAACGGCAGATGCCACCTTATTCCAGCCTTCGCAATCCGTGCGGGATATGCGGCTTGGCTCCATTCCGTGTATGGCGCTGACGCTTACGCGCTCGTCGCCAATGACCTTTTTGAGGTATTCTATGCCCGATGCCATTCTGTCCTCGGGGTTCAGACGAATATTGGACACAAGGCTTGCCTTGGGCGGTATAACGTTTGAAGCGTCGCTTCCTTGCATCTGCGTGAACGCAACGGTGGTACGCATAAGGGCGTTAAGCTCGCCGCCGCTCTTTTTGCAGATCATATCAAGCACGGGGAGAAAGATCTTTATATTTGAGAAAATGATCTTATAAACGAAAGTGGAATACCTTCCGAGAGTATCGAACATCTGTGCAACGGGCAGAGTAAGATGCGCCTTGAAGGGCTTTTCCACAACTCTGCGGCAAGCCGAAGCAAGCAGGTCAACAGGTGCGTTTGGCTTTGGTGCAGATGCGTGTCCGCCACCCGATCTGACGGTATAGGAAACGTCCATCATTCCCTTTTCCGCAATGCCGATAAGCCCGCAGGGAGCCTTAACGCCCGGGAAGACGTTCTCCACAACGGCACCGCCCTCGTCAATAACGAACGCAGGCTCTATGCCCTGCTCTTCAAAGTAATCTACGATATTTATGGCACCCTTGCCGTTTACCTCCTCGTTGCCCGAAAAAGCAAAATAGATATCGTTTTCTGGCTCAAAGCCCTCGGAGATAAGATGCTCGGCGGCAAACATAACGCCGTTAAAGGTAACCTTGGTATCCAGAGTACCACGCCCCCAAACGCGACCGTCCTTCAGGATCGCCTCGAATGCAGGGACGCTCCAGCCATCCTCAATTACGGGCACAACGTCGTAATGCGCCATCATCACCGCAGGCTGACCGTCGTTTTTACCCTTCCACTTGAACAGCAATCCGCGGTCCTGCATACGGGTAAAGGTGCACTTTTCAAAAACCTTTGGATATATCTCGGGAAGAGCGGCAATAAATGCCTCAAATTCACCGTCGTCCTCAAGTGATGCATCGCGGTAGGAAACGGTCTTGAATTTAACGAGCCGACGTAGGTCGTCGACCGCCTTTTCGCCGTCAAAGGACTCCTCGTTTTCCAAAACCTTGGGCTGGGGCTTAGGCTTGAAGGCAAGTGCACGAACAACAATGACCGCACCGAAAACAGCAACGACAGCAGGAATAATTAACCACATATCAAAGCACTCCCTTTTTATAAAGAATTCTTGCTACCGCAACGGTAATAATAACGCCAACGGGAACCATGATGCCAACGGTAGAAGCGTTCAGCGCGGGAACGAAGATGAAAAGCGCAAGCATAAGAATGATCGGCGCGATGGAAAGCTTCAGATTCTTGGATATGAACACCACGGCAAGACCGCCGAAAAGGGCAGGCAGTATCATATCGAACGCGGGAACAAGCACGGGAGATTCCAGAATTGGAGTAAGGGGCACGATGCAAATAACGCCGATAAGGATAATAAGCGTGGTAACGATACTGGAAACGGCGATGGCAATGGTGGAGATCACCTCTCCCTCCTCGCTTGACGCCTTAACGCCTGCGCGCTCCATTGCATCAACGGCGCAGGGGAGCTTAAGATTGGAGATATTGCCGGTTACGAAGGAAAGATAAGTTCCTCCCGCACCCAGCATGGGAACGTAAGTAAAGATCTCCACGATACCGACAGCCCAATACATAGGCGCGGTTGCAAGAATGCCCTTGAGCAGCATTTTGAGATCGGGCATTGCTCCGAATATTACGGAAAGAACGATAGGAAAGCTGATAAGCACGCAAGCAACGATAATACCCCAGGTCTTACCGTAAAAATGCACGCTGTCCATGTAGGAGCGTTCTGTCTTTTTCATTACATTGCACCTCCCAGAAGATTGGTAAAGGGGATGGCACTTGCCATACCGCAAACAAGGCTGATTGGCAGAGCATAGTCGTTCATCCAGCGCAGCTTCAGCTTTGTGGCACCAATGCCGCATACAGCCATAACGATGGCGGAAACGAACATAACGCAAACGGGTATAAGACCCGAGGTATCTCCCTTGAACACAAGACCGACGTCGCAGAAGACGTAGCCAAGGAATGCGGATATCATACCGAGGAACATGGCGTTATTGAATATCTCGCCCCACTTTTTATCCTTCATGGTAACCTTGGTAAGACCCGTTTGAATTCCATTGGTAACAAAGGGAACCAAGATAAGACCTGCGGCAATACCCACGG
>JAFSCG010000214.1 GCA_017436885.1 Clostridia bacterium
ATATTCGGCGAGGACATGGGTCCCGCGGGTGCTCCTCGCAGACTTAATACCATCGTCGGTTACATCTACGACGCGCTCCCCAAGATGAATTACGGTCAGGCAAGTGCCGCTGCTCGTATTCTGTTTGCTATCATCTTCGTCGTTACGATGATAAACCTCAGAGTAAGCAAGAAGCGAGTTCATTATTAAGAGGTGCGGCATGACTAATACGAACGTTAAAATAATGAAGGAGAGAAACGTTGGTGCGGTTTCCGTTAAGCAGGGAATCACCCAAGTGCTCTTCAAAATATTGGTTTACGCATTTCTGATCTTTATGGCCATTATCGTTATTTTCCCCTTCTATTGGATGGTCATATCTTCTCTTAAAACTCTTGACGAGTATCGCTTGAGCATACCCACCTTCTGGCCGAAGCAGGTCATGTTCGGCAACTACGCAGAGGCATTTACCACCGCAAGTCTTGGCAGACTGTTTTTGAATACCGCCTACGTCGGTATCGTATCCACTCTCCTTTCCCTTGTTATTACGGTGCTCTCAGCCTTTGCTTTTGCCCGTCTTGAATTCAAGGGCAAGGATGCGATGTTCGGTGCTTTGCTTGCAACCATGATGATCCCAGGCGAGCTCTTCACCATCACCAATTACGCAACCATTAACGCATTCGGCTGGATGCACACCTTCAAGGTCCTTATATTCCCGTTCCTTGTCAGCGTGTTCTATATCTACCTTCTCAGGCAGAATTTCATGCAGATACCGAACGAGCTTTATCTCGCCGCAAAGGTAGACGGCACAAGCGATCTTAAGTATCTTTGGAAGGTCATGATCCCCATGTCCCTTCCCACGCTGATCTCCATAACCATCCTTAAGATGATGGGCGCGTGGAACTCCTACGTTTGGCCCAATCTCGTTGCCAACGACGATGCCCACCGTATGATCACAAACGGTCTTCGTAATGCGTTCACGGATGCAACCGGCGACGTAAACTTCCCCGTGCAGATGGCTGCAGTTGCCATCGTTTCAGCTCCGCTGTTCTTGGTGTTCATTTTCTTACGCAAGTACATCATGTCCGGTGTAAGCCGCAGCGGTATCAAGGGTTAATAGACCAACGTGTCATTAACATAGAAAGAAAATTTCAGGAAGGAAAAGACAATGAAAAAGAGAATTGCAGCAATACTCCTTACCCTTACCATGCTTATCGGCATGGCGGCAATGACAAGCTGCGGTCAAACCGCAAAGGTCAACTTTGTTGTACCTGAGGGCGGCTATGACGGAAGCGCTGTCACCATCTACTTCGACCACACCATGGGTTCCAACCTCAAAGACGTACTTGATCTCTACATCAAAGAGTTCAACGCTCTCTACCCCAACATTACCATCGTTCACGAGCAGGTTGGTAGCTACGACGACGTACGCGACAACATCGCAGTTGAGCTTACCGTTGGTAACCAGCCCGATATCGCGTATTGCTATCCGGACCACGTTGCACTTTACAACATATCCGGCAGAGTAGTTACTCTCGACGCTCTTATCGACAGCAAGGTAGAGATCACCCGTGCTGACGGCACCACCGAGATCCTCGGTCTTACCGATGCACAGAAGGCTGACTTCATCGAGGGCTACTACAATGAGGGTAAAGAGTTCGGCGACGGACTTATGTACACCCTCCCCCTCAGCAAGTCCACCGAGGTTCTTTACTACAACAAGACCTTCTTCGAGGCAAACAACCTTTCCGTTCCCTCCACTTGGGATGAGCTTGAGGCTCTTTGCAAGAAGATAAAGGAGATCGACCCCTCCTCCATTCCTCTCGGATACGACTCCGAGTCCAACTGGTTCATCACCATGTGCGAGCAGCAGGGAAGCGACTACACCAGCGCAACCGGCGAGCACTTCCTCTTTGATAACGAGGAGAACCGCGCATTCGTTAAGAAGTTCCGCGAGTGGTATAAGCTTGGCTACATTACCACCCAGGAGATCCTCGGCTCCTATACCTCCGAGCTCTTTAAGTCCAGCGACGGTACCAGAAGCTACATGTCCATCGGTTCCTCCGCAGGTGCTACTCACCAGCGTCCCACCAAGGGTGCTGACGGCAAGTATCCCTTCGACGTAGGCATTGCAACTATTCCTCAGGTAAATGCCGATAACAAGAAGGTTATCTCTCAGGGTCCCTCCATCTGCCTCTTCCAGAGCGAGAATCCCCAGGAGACCGTTGCAGCTTGGCTGTTCATGAAGTTCCTTACCACCAACGTTGAGTTCCAGGCAGAGTTCTCCATGGCTTCCGGCTACGTTCCCGTTCTCAAGAGCGTTAAGGATAACGCTGTTTACGCTGACTTTATCAACAATGCTGACGGCGGCGATTACATCTCCGCTCTCTCCGCAAAGGTATGTCTTGAGCAGGAGTCCGCATACTACACCTCTCCTGCATTCATGGGCTCCTCCGATGCTCGTGATGCTGTTGGTCTTCTTATGCAGACCTGTCTCGTAGAGGCCGGCTCCGATGCCGACGCTATCATTGATAAGGCATTTAAAGAAGCTATCACCACCTGCAGAGAAGGTAACTAAAGCTTTTTATGAAAACGCTTTTAAGATCTCTTTCGCTTCTGCTTGCTGCCCTTATATTCCTTGCTTCTTGCGGAGGTCCCGCGGATCCTTCCGTAACGGATGAGCCCGTTATCGAGGTCGTGGACTTTGCTTCACAGCTTAAGTTGAATATGGGGACCTTTACCATAAAGCAGGAGGTTACCGTAAAAAATTTCGTTGACGGTGATACCGTTCATTTCAACGTTCCCACGTCGGTAATGCCCGATGGTGTGCTGAAGGGAAGATTCCTTGCAGTCAACACCCCCGAGTCAACCGGTAAGATCGAGCCTTACGGTAAGGCAGCATCCCGTTTTACCAAAAACGCACTTAAGGATGCCGTTTCCATTATCATCGAATCCGATACCGCCACCTGGAACGCAGATTCCACGGGTAACAGATACCTCGTTTGGGTATGGTATAAGACCGCTGATATGGAGGATTACCGCAATCTC
Source organism: Clostridia bacterium (assembly GCA_017436885.1). Taxonomy (GTDB): domain Bacteria; phylum Bacillota; class Clostridia; order Oscillospirales; family CAG-272; genus RUG12395. Next base: position 3,025 of record JAFSCG010000214.1, read on the forward strand.
AATCTTGAGATCTTGCAGAACGGTCTTGCAATCGCATCGAATTCTAACAATAACATTTACGGTAGCATTTGTACCTCGGCCATAGATCAGGCCCGCAGGCAAAAGCTGAACGTTTATTCCGGTCAGAAGGACCCCGAGTTTTACGACGGTGCCGCCGTTGAGCTGACACTCCGCGAGCTTCGCACCAATATCGAAAGCTACAAGGACATTCTTGTTGCATTCAACTGCATTATTGCCGCAAACGCAAGTGACACGGTGTACGTTGAACAGTACGATGAAGAGACCGATATGTATTACGGTATCTCCGTTTACTACGGCAACAGCGGTGTCGGCGGCGACGGACTTCAGATACTTTCCGTAGGAAACGAAGTCCGTATCGTCGGAAAGGTCCAGTATTACGAAACGGGCGAAACTTGGCAGATCTCGGGACTTAAGTATCGTGCAATGAAGCCCGATGATCCCGAGAATATCAAGCTTATCTCCGAGGGACACAGCGGAGCATTCCGCCTTACCGACGCAAAGACCTTTGCAGAAGGTAAGGTTACTGTTTCCGTTCCCGACGGTGAAGAGGAAAAGAACGTTACGTTCGGTTATGCCGAGCTTGCAATGAGCACAAGCATTTCAATGAACGGGCTTACTGTTAAGAGCGTTTACACTACTAAAAACGAGGGAAGCTCCTCAAACGGCGCCATGACGCTTACCTGTGATTGCAACGGCGTTCAGGTGTTCGTTCGTACCGCGGTTCTCCGTGATGCTGCGGGCAAAATCGTTACAGAGGATGCATTCCTTAATAAGACCGTCGACGTGGTCGGCATTGTAGACTATTTTGACGGTGCTTATCAGATCAAAGTTTTCACATTGGATAATATCACAGTAAAATAAAAATAATAGGAGTCAAAAAATGAAAAGATCAATTTCTCTTGTTCTTTTACTTGCACTTTGCATCTCCGTTTTTGCCGCTTGCGGCACTCCTGCCAATACGGCTGATCCCCTTGAGTCTGCAAAGGATTATCTCTACAACACCTACAAGAACGCATCCGAGGTCTATATTGCCGATTACAAGGTGATAGGACGCGTACTCGTTGGCGACACCGCCTTTACCGTTGAGTGGGCTACCGACGCCTCCGAGGATAACGTTAAGCTCGTTAAGGGCGACGACGGCATGTACACCGTTGATATCAACGAGAAGAACCCCGAGGAGGTTACCTACACTCTTACCGCTACCGTTAAGGATGCTGCAGGTAAGACCGCTTCCGTTAGCTTCACCCGCCGTACTCCCGCCGCCATCATCGTTGACGAGGGCATGAGCAACGAGGAGATCGTTGAGGCTGCTTACAAGCTCGAGGACGGCATTACCATGGACGGCGAGTTCAGACTCTACGGTAAGATCGTTAAGATCGACACTCCCTGGAGCGATCAGTACAAGAACATCACCGTTACCATTCAGGTTGGCGACCTCGCCGATAAGCTTATGATGTGCTACCGCCTTGCAGGCGATGGTGCTGACAAGCTCGCTATTGGCGATATGATCACTGTTGAGGGTAAGATCAAGAACTACAAGGGCACCATCGAGTTCGACGCAGGCTGCAAGCTTCTTTCCGTTGGTTACGAGAAGAAGGATCAGTCCGCTATCCTTGAGGCTGCATATAAGCTTGAGGACGGTCTTTCCATGACCGATGCCGTTACTCTTACCGGTGTCATCAACAAGATCGACACTCCTTGGAGCGATCAGTACAAGAACATCACCGTTACCATTATCTGCGACGGCGATGAGGCTCATCCTATGATGTGCTACCGTCTTGCAGGTGACGGCGCTGACAAGCTTGCTATCGGCGATACCATTACCGTAACCGGTAAGATCAAGAATTACAAGGGCACCATCGAGTTCGATGCAGGCTGCACTCTTGATAACGTAATCAAGTCCGAGGCTCCCGCTCCCGAGGCTCCCTCCGATCCCGCAGAGATCGTTAAGGCTGCTTTCGAGCTTGCAGAAGGCGGCGCTCTTCCTTATACTTGCACTCTTAAGGGCGAGATCGTTTCCATCGATACCGCTTGGAGCGATCAGTATAATAACATCACCGTTACCATTAAGGTAAACGATAAGAACATTCAGTGCTTCCGTCTTAAGGGCGAGGGCGCTGACAAGCTTGCTGTTGGTCAGACTATCTCCGTTAAGGGTAATATCACCAACTACAAGGGCACCGTTCAGTTCGGCGCAGGCTGCGAGATCGTTCCCGCTAACTGATCCGAATTATCTACTACAAAAAAAGGCAGGGCTTGTCCCTGCCTTTTTTGTGTAGTATCAAATTGAACGAATTATTATCATATATTATAAATTTACACTTGAAAATTGCATAAATTTATGTTATCATATAGCATATAAATTAAGCAAAATTCCGGAGGTTATTATGAAAAGGCATATTTCACTGTTTCTGGCGATTATGATGCTTGCTTGCGCCTTTGCTTCTTGTGGCACGGGAACTCCTGCAGTTACCACGGAGCCCCCCGCAAGTGTTACCACTGATGGCACTACCACAGTTACCGATCCCCCCGTTACCACTATTTACCCCGACATTCCCGAAGAACTTGATTACGAACAATACGAGTTTAAAATTTTTGTAAACGTACATAGCACGGAGTATTCTGATTTCGATCTTGAAAACGCCGGTTACGACGTTGTTAACGAGGCTGCTTTCAAGAGGAATACCATAGTCGAGGAGACGCTCAGTATTACGATCACTCCCGATCACGTTTCCGGTTCCGCATTCTCCGG
>JAFSCG010000215.1 GCA_017436885.1 Clostridia bacterium
ATTTCCTCCTTAATGCAAGTTAAATTTCTTGCTGCCGAAGTTCGGCGGCAGACCGGTGGTTAAAGCTCTTCTCGCTTTCCTTCCGGACGCGGGGAATTTACCAGCTTGCTTTTCTTACGCCGGGAATCTGACCCTTGTAAGCAAGCTCACGGAAGCAGATACGGCAGATGCCGTACTTGCGAAGGTAAGCGTGAGGACGGCCGCAGATCTTGCAGCGGTTGTGCTCACGGGTGGAGAACTTCTGGGGTCTTGCACCCTTAAGAATCATAGACTTCTTTGCCATTTCTTATTTCCCCCTTACTTCGCAAAGGGAGCGCCCATAAGCTTGAGCAGCTCTCTTGCCTCTTCATCGGTATTAGCCGTGGTAACGAACGCAATGTCCATTCCGCGGATCTTGTCTACCTTGTCGTACTCGATCTCGGGGAACATAAGCTGCTCCTTGAGGCCGAGAGAGTAGTTTCCTCTACCGTCAAATCCGTCGGGATTGATACCCTTGAAGTCACGAACGCGGGGCAGAGCTACGTTGAACAGACGGTCAACGAACTCGTACATACGATCGCCGCGAAGAGTTACCTTAACGCCAACCTTCATACCCTCACGGATCTTGAAGTTAGCAACGGACTTCTTTGCAACGGTAGCAACGGGCTTCTGACCGGTGATCTGAGTGATCTCATCGATCACGTTGTCGATAACCTTTGCGTTATCTTTTGCATCTCCGCAACCGACGTTAACGACGATCTTGGAAAGCTTCGGGATCTGCATCGGGCTCTTGTAAGCGAACTTCTTCATAAGAGCGGGTGCAACGTCGTTGTTATAAATGTCTCTGTATCTAGCCATTATTCAGCACCCTCCATTAAAGCTCTGCGCCGCACTTTGCGCAAACGCGAACCTTCTTGTCGCCCTGCATAACGTGCTTTGCTCTAACGCCCTTGCCGCACTTGTTGCAGAAGAGCTGTACCTTACAAGCGTAAATTGCGCCTTCAACCTCGGTAATGCCGCCGGTCTCGCCCTGTCTGCGGGGCTTAACGTGCTTCTTTACCTTGTTGGCACCCTCAACGATTACCTTACCCTCCTTGGGGGATACGGCAATTACCTTGCCCTTGGTGCCCTTGCTGTTTCCGGAGATGACGATAACGGTGTCATCGGTTTTTACATGAACGTTTTTCATCGTCTTCCTCCTTAAAGTACTTCAGGTGCCAGGGAGAGGATCTTCATGTAGTCTTTCTCACGAAGCTCTCTTGCCACAGGCCCGAAAATTCTGGTTCCTCTGGGGTTGTTGTCATCCTTTATGATAACTGCTGCGTTCTCATCAAACTTGATGTAAGAGCCATCGGCACGGCGAAGACCCTTAACGCTGCGGACGATAACCGCCTTTACGACGTCGCCCTTCTTAACTACTCCGCCGGGAGCAGCCTTCTTAACAGCACAGACAACAACATCACCGATGTTTGCATAACGTCTTCCGGTACCACCGAGAACACGGATGCACATCAGCTCTTTGGCGCCGGTGTTATCGGCGACCTTCATTAAGCTTTGCTGCTGTATCACTTTGCGTTTCCTCCTTATTCAGCAGATTCTTTGACCTGCCTACTGTATTCGCTTCTTACTTCGCCTTCTCAATGATGGAAACGAGGCGCCAGTGCTTGGTAGCGGAAAGACGACGGGTCTCCATTACGAGAACCTTATCGCCGATGCCACACTCGTTGTTCTCATCATGAGCATGCAGCTTTACGGTGCGCTTGATGATCTTGCCGTACTTAGGGTGCTTGATATTATCGCGGATAGCAACGACGATGGTCTTGTCCATCTTATCGGAAACTACCACGCCTACTCTGGTCTTGCGCAGTGCGCGCTCAGTTGTTTCGGTCATAATATCTCACCTCTCAAACATTTTTCTCGCTCATAACGGTCATAACGCGAGCGATGTCGCGCTTAACGTCTACGAGCTTGTGGGGATTGTCAAGCTGGTTGATCGCATGCTGGAAGCGAAGCGTGAACAGCTCGCTCTTGAGTTCCTTGAGCTTTGCTTCAAGCTGCTCTGTTGAAAGTTCTCTGAGTTCTGTTGCTTTCACGGCTTATTCCTCCTCGGCTACGGCAGTGTCCTGCTTGGTCACAAACTTGCACTTAATGGGAAGCTTGTGAGATGCAAGACGCATTGCCTCTCTTGCTTGCTCCTCGGTAATGCCGTCCATCTCGAACATGATTCTGCCCGGCTTAACAACGGCTACCCAGTACTCGGGAGAGCCCTTACCGGAACCCATTCGGGTCTCAGCAGGCTTCTCGGTGATGGGCTTATCGGGGAAAATTTTGATCCAGACCTGACCGCCACGGCGAACGTAACGGGTCATAGCAATACGGGCTGCTTCGATCTGGTTGCTGGTGATCCAGGCGGGTTCAAGAGCCATAAGGCCGAAGGAGCCGTTGGACACGGTGTTGCCGCGCATTGCCTTACCCTTGAGGCGGCCGCGCTGAACACGTCTGTATTTAACTCTTTTAGGCATCAGCATGGTTATCTCTGACCTCCCTGTCTGTTATTGCGGAAGTTACCGTCTCTGCGCTCACCACGGCGCTCTCCGCGGCGCTCGTCTCTCTTGCCGTCAAAGTTGCGGCGAGGAGGACGACGGTCGTCGCGACGGCTTCCGTCGGGACGGTTCACTTCATTAAGGACCTCACCCTTGTAGATCCAGCACTTAACGCCGATCTTACCGTAGGTGGTATTTGCTTCCCAGAAACCGTAGTCGATGTCAGCACGAAGAGTCTGCATCGGGATGGTTCCCTCGTGATAGTGCTCTGCACGAGCGATCTCGGCACCGCCAAGACGACCGCTTACGGATACCTTGATACCGCGTGCGCCAAGGCGCATGGTGCGGCCGATAGCCTGCTTCATTGCACGGCGGAAGCTGGTTCTCTTCTCAAGCTGAGAAGCAATGCTCTCTGCTACGAGCTGAGCGTTGAGATCGGGAGACTTAACCTCCACAACATCAACGGTTACGGGCTTGCCGAGCATCTCGGTAAGTGTCTTCTTAAGTGCTTCGATGTCTGCACCGCCGCGGCCGATGATGATACCGGGCTTAGCGCAGTGAATGATAACACGAACTCTTACGTTGTCGCGCTCGATCTCGATCTTGGGAACGCCTGCTTCCTTGTGCTTTTCCTTAAGGAACTTTCTAACCTTATAGTCGGATACAAGGGTATCGCCGAAGACTTCGTCCTTAGCAAACCATCTCGAATCCCAGTCCTTGATCACGCCAACGCGCAATCCGTGCGGATTAACTTTCTGACCCATTTAACGTATCCTCCTTTCTCAGTCTCTTTCCTTAACGGAAATGGTAACATGGCTGGTTCTCTTGTTTATTCTGTAGGCTCTGCCCTGTGCTCTCGGCATAATTCTCTTCTGAATGGGGCCGGGGCAGCAGAAGCACTCTGCTACGTAAAGCTTGGAAACGTCCATGTTGAAATTGTGATCTGCATTTGCGACCGCGCTGTTGAGAAGCTTAAGGAGATACTCGGAAGCACTCTTGGGAGTGTTCTTGAGTATTGCTCTTGCTTCAGCGACGTCCTTGCCTCTGATGAGGTCAAGCACGATCCCTACCTTGCGCGGAGATATTCTTGCATATTTAAGATAAGCTCTTGCTTCCATTATTATGGTTTTCCTCCGTATAGATTTGGGATGCGGCGCGCCGCTTATTTACCGTTGTTCGAGGTCTTCGAACCGGCGTGGCCTTTGAATGTGCGTGTGGGAGCGAACTCTCCGAGTCTGTGTCCTACCATATCCTCGGTGATGTAAACCGGGAAATGCTTTCTGCCGTCATGCACTGCGATAGTGTGACCAACGAAATCGGGGTAGATTACGGAAGCGCGGGACCAGGTCTTGAGAACCTTCTTCTCGTTCTTCTCGTTCATAGCGCAAACTCTGGAGTAAAGCTTCTCCTCGACAAAGGGTGCTTTTTTCAAGCTTCTGCTCATTTTTTCGTCTCCTCCGTTTACCTATCGTTGCGACGCTTAACAATGAACTTGTTGGTACGCGCCTTCTTGTTTCTGGTCTTGTATCCGAGTGCGGGCTTGCCCCAAGGAGTTACAGGGGAAGGACGACCGATGGGGGAACGGCCCTCACCACCACCGTGGGGGTGATCGCAGGGGTTCATTACGGAACCGCGAACTGTAGGACGGATACCTCTGTGGCGGGTCTTACCTGCCTTACCGAGCTTAACGGTATCGTGCTCGATGTTTCCTACCTGACCGATAGTTGCCTTGCAGTCAAGACGGATGATGCGAACCTCGCCGGAGGGAAGACGAACCTGAGCAACGCCGTTCTCCTTAGCCATCAGCTGTGCAGCTGCGCCTGCGGAGCGAACGAGCTGGCCGCCCTTGCCGGGGTAAAGCTCGATGTTGTGGATGAAGGTACCAACGGGGATATTAGCGATGGGCAGAGTGTTGCCGGGCTTGATATCCGCGTCCGCACCGGAGTACAGTACATCGCCGTTGGTAACACCGGTAGGAGCGATGATGTAGCTCTTCTCGCCGTTCTCGTTCTGGAGAAGTGCGATGTAAGCGGTACGGTTGGGGTCGTACTCAACGCCGATAACGGTGTTTGCACCTGCGTTTACACGCTTGAAATCAACGATTCTGTACTTAACCTTGTTTCCGCCGCCCTTGTGACGAACGGTGATTCTTCCGTAGGAGTTGCGTCCTGCGTTCTTCTTCTTGATCTCGATAAGGCTCTTCTCGGGAGAGAACTTGGTGACCTCAGCAAAGCTGGGCGCACTCATATGTCTTCTCGAGGGAGTCGTAGGCTTATAATTGTTTGCCATTTTGTCTTCCTCCCACTCAGTTCATGCTGTCAAAGAACGCAATGCTCTTCGACGAGGGCTTGAGGGTGACGATCGCTTTTTTCCACGCGGAGGTATAACCTGCGTGAACACCGAGTCTCTTCGGCTTCTTCTTAACGTTGATGGTGTTAACGGATGCAACCTCAACACCGAACATTTCTTCAACAGCCTTAGCGATCTCAGACTTGGTTGCATTGCTCTGTACACGGAAAGTGTAACGCTTAGCGTCGAGAGTAGCCATGCTCTTTTCGGTAATAACCGGCTTGATGATAATATCCTGAATTGCCTTCATCACGCATAGACCTCCTCAATCTTCTTTACCGCATCCTCGGCAATTACGAGCTTGCCGCAGTTGAGAACGTCGTATACGTTGAGGGTGTTGAACTGTGTAGTCTTAACACCGGCAATGTTTGCGAAGCTCTTAACGGTCTTTTCGTCGTTGTTTGCAAGAACTACGAGAGCCTTGCCCTCAGCACCGATAGCAGTAAGCATGCTTACCATGGTCTTGGTGCTGAACTTTTCGGTAGCGATGCTGTCAACCACGATGAACTCACCGCCTGCAACCTTGGAGGAAAGTGCTCCGAAGAGGGCGCTGCGGCGAACCTTGCGGTTGAGAGTTACGCGATAATCACGGGGCTTCGGGCCGAGAGCCACACCACCGTGTGTCCACTGGGGAGATCTGGTGGAACCCTGACGGGCACGACCGGAACCCTTCTGCTTCCAGGGCTTCTTTCCGCCGCCGGAAACCTCGGTGCGGGTAAGAGTGGACTGAGTGCCCTGTCTCTGGTTCATGAGAAATGCTCTGACAGCAGTGTGGAGGACTGCCGCTTTAACCTCGGCGCCGAACACCTTGTCGGAAAGCTCGAGGGAACGAACTTCCTTACCTGTCATGTCAACAACTTTTACAACTGGCATTCTAGTATCCTCCTTCCTTATGCTTTAACAGAGTCGCGGATGAATACGATGCCGCCCTTGGCACCGGGAACCGCGCCCTTAACGGCAATGAGATTCTTCTCGGCGTCGATCTTAACAACCGCAAGGTTGAGGATCGTTACCTGCTCGTTACCGTACTGTCCTGCCATTTTCTTGTTCTTAAATACTCTGGAGGGAGTGGAGTTTGCACCCATAGAGCCGACCTGACGGTGGATAGGACCGGTACCGTGGGTCATTCTGAGTATGTGATGTCCCCATCTCTTAACAGCACCGGTGTATCCGCGTCCCTTTGTTATACCGGTGATGTCGACCTTCTCGCCTGCAGCGAAGGTGTCGACGGATATAACATCGCCAACGTTGAACTTCTCGGTGTCAGCAAGTCTGAATTCCTTCAGATGCTTCTTGGGGGTGATGCCCGCCTTCTTGAGGTGGGTGAGCTCGGGACGGTTGATGTGCTTCTCCTTAACATCCTCGTATGCGAGCTGAACTGCCGCATAACCGTCGCGATCGACCGTCTTCTTCTGAGAAACGAAGCAGGGACCTGCCTCGATAACGGTCACGGGGATGACTTCACCGTTCTCGCCGAACAGCTGAGTCATACCAAGCTTTTTGCCGATGATTGCCTTATTCATTGTAACCTATTTCCTCCTTTTCGGTTATTGGTTGGCGTTTGGATTTCCGCTTTGCGGTACGCCAACTTGACCAAAAGGTCAATGAATGCGATTTGACTTAGGACTTGATTTCCATCTCAACGCCCGCAGGGAGCTCGATAGCAAACAGAGCGTCTGCAACCTTGCTGGTGGGGTTGACGATGTCAATCAGTCTCTTGTGAGAGCGGAGCTCGAACTGCTCGCGGCTGTCCTTGTACTTGTGAACCGCACGAAGGATAGTGGTGATCTCCTTCTCCGTGGGGAGCGGTACGGGACCGGATACAGTTGCGCCGTTTCTCTTTGCGACCTCAACGATCTTCTGAGCTGCGGCGTCGATGAGCTTGTGGTCGTAGCTCTTCAGACGAACTCTGATCTTCTGGTTGACTGCCATGCCTTTGCCTCCTTATATTATTTGGTAAAAAGTTGGGCGATCAACCGCTTGCACACCGTTCCGTGTGTTTCATTCGCCTTCAACAAAAAACGGTATTCTTCGCATAGTGGACTGCGAAGAATCCGGGAAAGCGACTTTTTGCGGGTTGCTTGCTGTCGCCCGGTCAACGGACATACTCCACGAAAATTACCCGCTTTCGCGGCAACCTTTCGCTTCTACGCATATCAAGCGGAACTATTATAGCAAATATATCTTGGCTTTTCAAGATTTTTTCAAAAAAATACCCAAAAATTTTTAGTAGAAAAAACGTAGAAAAATCCGCCCTCAAACTGTGCAACTTGCACAATTTGAGGGCGGACCCTATCGTTGCCTCACGGGAGGCGACATAATGCTTTTGCTATCCGAGAAAATGGAAGATATCCGTGATCTCCTCGGCAAAATCGGGATAGATGTTGAGCAACGCGTTGTAGTACTTCTCGTATCTGTCCACGTAATAGTCGTTTGGGTATATTTCGTCCCAAGGACCGCTCATCTCCTTTTCCGCAAGCTCCTTTTGCAGAGCCTCCTTGCGCTTTTCCGTTTCATCCCTCAGCTTTGCGGAGTATACGTCATAAGCCAGACCCGCAGACGCCTCTGCGCTGTTATCCGCATCGGAGATAAGGCCGGACTGAGATACGTACATTCCGTCAAGGATAGAAAGCAAGCGTCCCACGCGCTCTCCCTCGGCCTTTTGTGCTGCCTCCTCCCCTGCAGTCAGATAATCGCTCAACTGACGGTGTGCATTTGCAGCCGCATAGCTGTCCATATTGCCGCCGTTTGACGAAGCAACAGAAGCCACTGCGTTTTCAGCGGCTCTTTCGCCCATATTGCGAAAACGCCCCAGTACCGCCTCACTTCCCTCGGAAAGCTCTCCATCCTTCGCTTCGTCATACAGCTCGCCGTATTTGGCGCGAAGACTATCGTAAAGCTCGGTGCGTCGCTGATCAAGGGCGCTTTTTTTCGCCGAGGCCGATGCAAGCTCCTTTGCCTCGTCATATTCGCCTTCGTTTTTTTCCAGAGCATCCAGATATTCAAGCGCCTCTCCGTAATCGGACTGTTCCAGCTTGTCGGCAATTTCCGAATATCCGTTGTTTCTCAGTTCATCGTAATAGTACAGGGCACGCTCGTGATATTCGTCGCCGCTTTTGCCCGAGGCAACCGCCGTGCCCCACTTTCCCTTATTTCGAACGATCTGAGCCGCCGCCTTATAAGGATCGTATGCCATACGTTTTTCCTTCCTTTATATAATATATCATTCTTTTTCAGCCAAACTGTCTGATGATTGCAAGTCAAGCTCAAGCACGCATCCCTCGATCACGGCGTCTACCGCATCGCAAAGATGCACCCCCGCCGACGCAAGTATCCTGCGCACGTATTCCTTTTTGTCAAGCTTCTCTCGCTCCGACAGCTTTTCTGCTGCCTCCACCGCCTTTTTCACGATGGAGTATAAGCGCTTCTCCTTCAGCCACGGAACAAGATAATAAGCCACCACCAAGGCAACCGCCCCTACAGCAAGCTCCGCAAGCAAGCTTAATACCTGCTCCATCATTTTCCACCTCCGATAGTCCCGTCCTCAAAAAGTCTCAGCACGCGGTAAAGCACCGCGCAAAGCTCCTCTCTGGTTATGGGGGCCGTCCAACGGTAGTTGCCGTTTCCATCGGAGAGAAATATTCCCGCATCCTTTGCCCATTTCACGTAATCCTCTGCCCACGGAGAGCATTCATCGCCCGTGTTTCGGCTCACGTACTGCAAAAACGCTTCTGCAAATTTTTCTTCATCCATATCATTTGCCTCCTCTGTTGCTTGGTACACACCCTCTTCGTTGGGAATGCCAAGGATCTCTGCCGCGTTTACCGTTGTGGCGGCGTCACTTTCGCGGACCTCAAAGTGAAGATGCGCGCCGAAGGAATATCCCGTGTTTCCCATCACTCCGATGACCTGACCGGCTTCCACTCTGTCAAATCTTTTTACCGTCCTGCTTGCAAGATGGAAGTAGAAATATACACGTCCGTCGTCACCGGCGATAATAACGTGCTCTCCCCACATCCAATTGCCGTTTGACTTATCGTTGACCACAGTGCTTGCGGCCACAGTGCCCGCCGCGACGCTGACCACTTCGTAGCTCTCAAGCCCAACGAGATCGACTCCTCCGTGGAAGCCGCTCGTTCCCGCAAGTTGACGCTCCCCATAGGGGCTGGTCAGCCTCACTCCGCCTGTTTCAAAGGGAAATCTCATCAAAGCACCTCGCAAATCTCATTTTTTCCTCCAACGCGGCGATCTCCTTATCCATCCGCGCCAGCTCCTTGTAAAAATAATCGTTTTTACCGCTTTGTCGGGTAATGAAATCCTTCAGTTCCCTCACGGCTTCTTCAAGAGTGGCAAGTGTGCGCGTAAGCCTTACCAGCACTCCGCCGACCGCCACAAGGAAGGTAACGAGAGTAATAAGCCCGCAAAGAATATCCCAGCTCATTGCATCGCCGCCTTTACCGCAGCCTTGCATTCCTCCACGTAGGCACTGTATGCGGCAAACTCATCGGGCTTTTCATCCCTCTGTCTGAGCACCGCCAGCTCATTGCCAATGGTGTACTTTTTCCTTATTGCCGTCTCCACCGCATTTTCATATGCCCGATCATAAGCCGCAGGAGACGCCGCTTTGTTTTTTCTTGCTAATCTCAGGCTCATACCTCTGCCTCCTTTATTTGATATATCACCGTGCTTGGCACCGCACTTCCGTGCTCGTTTACCATAGTGACGGTTCCGCCTGCCTCAACCTCAACAAAGCAGTCGGAAGGCATAAGAGTGGATACGTCGGATCTTTCCGGTACGGCAAGCTCGTAGTAAAGCGTTATGCCGGAAACGGCCGATCTCACCGCTTCCCCATCGGCATACGCATCGTTAGGGAACAAAAGCATAATATTGCCCGCGTCATTAAGATAATACTTGCTGACGGCGGAGGGCATTTTTGCAAGGCAGCATCCGTCCGCCTTGCCCGCTATCCCCTTTGAATACGCATATCCGTTTGATTTTATCCAGGAAAGTGTACCCATATCGACCTTGCCAACGCATCTTACGTACTCCCCGCTTTCACAGTTTACGTAATTGAAACAGCTTTGGTTAAGGCCCTCACCGTATCCGTCAAGAGCGCGGACCGTTTCCGGGATCAACAGCGCGCTTTTTACCTCATCTCCGACGCTTTCCACAGCTGTTACGAAAGCCGAGCGAAGTCCCTCGAAATAGGGTTCGTAAGGAAGGGCCGCGCCACCCTCGTTCAGCATAGGCTTCAGCACCGTATCAAGGGCAGCACCGGGGCGGATGAGAAACAAAACGTCGCAGGACAATCTCTCACTGATCACAACAGTTTTTCCCGATCCCGTGTCGCCGCCGTTCACAACACCCAAGCCCTGCAAATACAGCACGTAAGTATTGGAGCTGCCTCCCTCGGGGCAACCGCTGAGGGTATAGGTGCCCGGAGCAATATCGACCCTTCCCACCGTGTAGTAATGATTGGCGGTAGCCGTTCCTTTCACCCATATGCTTCCATCCTCGTTCAGGGTATAAGTGATACCGTCCACGGTCTTTGCCACGGCGGATGCGGGTATCAGATTCGTGCAGGCCCTCGTCATACCGCCGATCCTGCTTATCTCTGCGTAGGGCAATGCGTTTTCGGGCACTGACTTGGAGTAAGCCACGGTATCGTCGGCAACGAACGGCGAGGGGGTTATGGCAAGTTCAAGGTTTTTCACGCGCTTGTTGATGGCGTTTACCATACCTCCGTGCTTATCCGCGTATCGCTTGTTCACCGCATCCGTTTCGTATACGGGATCAGCAACGCGCATACCGCCGGTTGCGGTACGCCTTACAAGACTACCCGCCTCCGCCGCATCGGAAAACGGCAGATCCGTTTCCTCTCCGTTTTCGCGGGCATACACTGCGTTTTGCGCAATTCTGCGCAAAACGTACTTTCCCTCTCTCGCTGTCTCGTTTGCAATTCTTTCCGCCTCCGCAATGCTTCTTTGCTCCTCGGCTGCAGAAGCTTTTCTTTCAAGCTCCGAGAGCGCCGAACTCAGCTCAGCACGCTTTTCCTCACTCTCGCATCTCTCCAGCTCTGCTTCTCTGCGCAATACCTCCGCGGCAGCAACGTCGTTTTCCAAGGCTGTTAAGGTCGCGGTGCGCTCAATGCGTGCGGCCTCGTTTTCCAGTCTTTCCTGCTCTGCATTGCGGCGCACGCTCTCCGCCTCCTCGAAGGTCTGTGCCATTTCGGCACAATGCTTCTCGTGTTCGTCGAGCCTTGCGTTTACCTCCGTATGAAGCAATTCGCCATTGTCGACCGCCCTCGTTACCATATCAAGAATACGTGTGTAAACGTATGCCTCGGGCGGCTCGGGGATACCGTTATCTGCGGCACCCGCAAAAATATTAACGGAGGTGAAGCCGGTGGTAATTATTTTATCTCCCGAACTTCCGAATACTCCCACGTACAACCTGCCGCTTCCCTCAAGGAGCGCACTTGGCACGGGACAGCTGTCATTATCCAAGGGCAGACTGTATTGCTTTCCAAAGCTTCGGAACATTACGGCGGTTCGGGCGTAGCCGTGCCAGGCAGGATCAAAGGTGAAGCAAACGTTAACCGAATTTTCGGTTCCCGAGGCGATCTCCTCCGTTTGGCTGTATATTCTGTTGCCTTTAATTGTTATATTAAGATCCATTTTCTCTCCTTATGCACTGAGATAATAAGTAACGCTTGATTCCTCGCTGTCGCCGTTATCCGTGCGGCAATAAGCGGAAACGGTTACCGCGTCCTCAACGGAATCATAGATATCAAAGGGGCCGGTATACAGGTAAGTCCCGTCCGCACTGCCCGCGCCGCTTACGGTGTAATACACCTCACCTGTGGAATTATAATTGGTGATCTCAACCGTAACGGGCATAGCGTAATCGCCGCTCGAAGGAGATATCTTGGGAGCGTAGATAGTCACGGGAACATCTCCGCCCTCCAGTGCTGCAGATATCATATCCTCAACCTCCGACCTTGTAACAAGCTCGTTGCCCGGTGCAATACTGCCAAGATACAGACGCTCGCCTCCGTAGGAATCAAAAAGACCGTTTCCCTCCGAGTGTATGCGCAATATCTTCGCATCCGCGCCGCCCTCAACTCCGATAAAGACGTTGTAAAGAGCGGGATCAACGAAAAACAGATACCTTGCCTCCGCATCGTAGTATTTTTCCGCGCCCGCATTGAACATCAGATTATTGCCAAGGGCGGTACCGGTTTGACCGCGTCCGCCTGTTTTCAGCACCTCGGCATCCACGGTTCCCGTTTTGAGGTTCGCGCCGTTGATAGCCGTCTCGCCTTCGTTTTCAAGGCTTGCAAATGTTGCGTAACCCGAAAGCTCCAGCTTGTCCGCGCGTATCTTAACCACGGAGCCGTCGTCGTTTATCCTTGCGATTATGTAAGCACCGTTGGAGGAGTTCTCCTTGGCATCATTTGCAGTGCTTTGAGCATTGCTTGCCGTCTCCTCCGCCCGCTCCGCAGCAAGAAGTATTTCCGCACTGCGCTCATCGACCTTAGCCTCGATCCCCGCAATGCTCTCGCCCAGCTCCGTCTGAAGCGATGCAAGCTGCTTCACTGCGGCACCGTTTTCATCCGCCGTCGCCTCTATTGCGGCAATGGCAACGTCGTTTTCCCGCTGATGCTGTACAAGGGCTGAAATGGCCGCGCCGTTTTCGTCAGCCGCTATAGACAGAGAGGCCACCGCCTCCTTGCTTTCGGTGCGGTATCGCTCAATGATCTCCTTAACTGCAGGCATATTCTCCTCGTCAAGGTTATAAAGAACGTCGTCAAGCATCCTGCGCTGACGCACCTGCGCATCGTATAGCTCATCCACCCTGCGTCTGAGGGAGGATATAAGCAGATCAACGTCGCTCATTACACACCTCCCGCAACGTCCTCGAAGGCAAAGGAGAGAGATATTCCGAACATATCCACTCTTCCGTGTCCGTGGAGACGGATCTTGGCAAAATCGTCACGCTTTGCCCGTATGGCCGTACGAAGCACCTGCAATCCCGGAGAGGTACTGCTTACCGCACGCATCTCCCCGTTGCGGTAAACCAAGGAAACGCTCAGCCCGCTGTCCTCCCCAAGCTCCGCCGTTGCGGCAACACCCTTCAGCATTTTGGGATTATGGATGCCAAGGGACATAAAATCCGTCTCCACGCTGAATTCTCCGTATTCGCCTCCGTCCATCAGCCACACCGATCCGTCGTTCTTCACGGCATACACTCGCGTACCGTCACCGGTAAGCAGAGCAATGTCGGAAACGCTTCTCTCGCCCCAGCTGTCGCCCGTGTTTTCGTAAACGAACACTCTGTCCTCCGAAGGAATGTAAGCATACAAAAGATCTCCGTTTGCCGCAAGACGCGTACCGCTGAAAGCCTTTACCGCAAGTCTTTCACTGATAAGCTTGGGATACCCTCCGGAATAAAGCCATATGCCCGTGTCGGAGGCAAAAGCAAGCACGCTGTTCCAGGTGCAGTGAGCGTAATTATCAATGCATCCCCACGCACCGATATTCACAAGACGGAATGGATTTTTGTTGTTATACACCTGCTGCATATGATCGCGTCTGAAGCACACCGCATATCCGTCGCAACAGGCAACTGCAGTAAATCCACCCGATGCTCGGGTATCTGACTGAGACGTGGTGGCCCATGCGTTTGCGGCGTTTATATCGGTTGCCGTATCAAGCTCCCAATCCGAGCAATCGTTAAATGCCGAAGCGTACACCCTGTCGCCGTCAACACCGAAAACTCGGGAGTGATGGACGGTGGCGTAGGCAATATCGGGCATAGGCTTATCGCCGATATCGCGGAAGCTCACCTCGCCATCCTCTGCAGAGCAGCACTTCTTATCGGGAAATACGAGCAGCAGCTTTTCAAACTCGCCGGAAAGCGGGTCAAGGGGCGTTGTATATCTGTTGAAGGGAACGATACAACGCATACGCTTGTCCTCCGCGTTGTCGCAAAGAACCCCCTCAGTCTCTCCATCCTCGGTAATGCGCTTTCCCATTATCCTGCCGTTCTTTTCGTATATGACAAACAAATAACCCGCGCCCGCGTAAGCACCGAGGGGCGATCCGCCGCACTCGGCCAAGTGCAGTGGGTCGGGAGCACTGCGAAGTGCCGGCAAAAAAGATGTTTCTATATTTTTTGCGTCGCTTATTCCTCCGCAATCAAAGGATCGAGTGCGATCCATACCGCCCCACTGACTTTTTTTAACCTTACTGCGCTGCTCCCCTTCCGGGAGTATGGCCTTCATATAATCTGTAGCTCTCATCTGCGGCCACCTCCGGGTCTGCGTCGGTCGCACCAATTCTGGAAAGCATCCAGCTTTTGATTGTAATCGCCAAGCCATTTTGCCGCCAGAACGTCCTCGTTTGCCGCGCGGTAAGCCTCGCCCCTGAGGCAGGATGCGGCAAGCTCGATAAATTCGTCGGGCAGAGCGATATTCCCCTCAAGGGTATTGCGTCGCTTGGGACGCGCGTAGTATATGACCGTGGCGGCGCTTCCCTCCTCCGCACCGTCAACGGTTATCTCCTGCTCTCCGCTTACGT
Source organism: Clostridia bacterium (assembly GCA_017436885.1). Taxonomy (GTDB): domain Bacteria; phylum Bacillota; class Clostridia; order Oscillospirales; family CAG-272; genus RUG12395. Next base: position 14,453 of record JAFSCG010000215.1, read on the forward strand.
GCCATACGGCAGTTTCGGGAGCAAACAAGTATCCCTCCTCCGCACTGCCGTGCATTACCTGAAGTCCGTCAAGATATACGTTGCAAACGTCTGATGCAAGAACCCGATCCTCGCCGTCGGGAATATACAGCCCGTCAAGAATAACCTTGCCTCCGTCCACAAGAACGTGGGCGGCACGGCGCAAACGGATCACCTCGCTCCACGCAAGCTGTTCAAGAGATCCGAGCCATCGGGCAAACGATGCCTCGGCAGGCAGGGGAATTATCTCCAGCTCGGATCTTACAGCGGCAACCAGCTCCGCAGCCGTAACGGTTGACGAATAGATCATTACCAGCTCTCCCCCCTTACCCTTTTATTTTTCACCCTGCTTCTCCACAGGGTACGGTAGGCGTATTCACTTTTGGCAATAAAGTCCACACGCCTTGCCTCATCGCCGCTTTTGAGGTATACGATATTGTCGGCAATTCCGTCAAGATACACCTCGTAGATCGGCGAGGGCGAATTTTCATCCGCAATAAGATGAGCATCGGTGCCATCGGCGGTAATGTATTCATCACCGTATCTCGCCCGCAGGAAGCATACCGAGCTGTTAAAGTACTCCACGAACTCCCTTTGAGTAACACCGCACCGCTCTCTCACGGATGCAAAAAGCTGTTTAAGCATTTTTATTCCCCCTTATGGGGCTGTAAAAGCAGTGTTTTACAGCCCCGCCGATTAATTAAAGCTCGTTACAGTTGATAAAGCGCACGCAGCCGCCGGGGTTAGTGCACACAAGATTACCGTAAGAGGTAAGGAGCGCTCTGTAAACGGAGGTTCCCGCCATAGGAAGGAACACCGCACCGTCCTTGGCCATAAAGTCCCAAGGAGTCTGCTCCAGATAGAAGGTGGAGGTGTCCACCGCCCAAGCCTCGTTCTCGGGCACGAAGCGCTCGTTGATAATAACGGTCTCCTGCGCTCCGCAAAGCACCTTGTAGCCCACTGCGCCGCCAACAAAGCGCTGCTTATCAACAACGACCACGTTGTTGGTGCGCATATAATTCTGGTATGCGGCAAAGGCGTTATCACCCATCATTACGAGATCGATCTTCGTACCCTTGTAATCAGCCGCGCGCTTTACGCCGCTATAGATAACAAGATCGGTGATCTCGTTTTCCGCATTGACCACGATGGGCTTTATCCAAGGATTCTCCTCCTTGTTTACGCCGTAGATGGCAGACGCCTTCTCGTCATAAATTGCACCGAGGCCGCAAAGCTCACGCTTATAGCTGTTCTGTACGGTGATAAAGCCGTAAGTGCCGCTCTTGGTAACGGAGTCTGCGGTAAGGGCAAGAGTTACCGCGATGGAGGGAGAGTCGAAGGTTACGGTGTTGGTCGCTCTGTCGATAGAAATAATGCGCACCGCCTTGTTTGCGTTAACAAGGGTGCCGTCACCGGCAGTTGCGGTCGCGTAAGTATAGATATCCACGGTAAGTCCCTCAACAAGCTGAGCTGTGGTGCTTACCTTAAGAGTGGACGTAGTGGAGCCGTTGGAATCCACGGAAGTAACTGCGCAAAGCACACCGTTGCCGTTGCCGAAAAGGGCGCGGCTCAGGTTCCACTCTGCTGAACGATAGCTTCCCTTGATCTCCTGGTCAAGGGCGTTAAGCATTGCGGATACGTTGGAGGATGCAAGCTGTACGGTCTTGTTGGATATCTGGATATCTACGTACATATCCACCGCATCAACGGTAAACTCGGCGTAGCGCTGAGCGCCGGAAACGGGAGTTGCAACTCCCTCGGCGCCAAAGCCGAAGCCGCCGTTAATACCGATGGGCGCTGCACACTTGATGGTGTTGTTGGTAAGGGGCACGCGCTTTATCTTCTCAAGGAAGGGGGAAGGGCAGGTGGATATCTGATTCACCAGCGCGGGCTGATATTTGTCCTTAAGTATGGCTTCTACCTGTGTAAGAATCTGAGACATTTTGTTTTTCTCCTTTAATTATTAATTCCGAAATATCCGTAGGCCTCTTTTCTGGCCTCGTTAAGATCCTTGGGTGCGTTTTTTACCGCGGCGGGCATATATGCTGCGCCCTTTGACGCGGAATGAGCGGGATACGCCCCGTTCTTTTCCGCGATCTCTGCGGTGCGAATGCTTTCATAAAGCTTAATTGCGGCAGGATCTCCAAGCAAAGCATCCACAAGCTGGCGCGGAGTTGGCTTTTTTTGCTGGGTTGCCGTGGCATCCGCGCCCACGATCATGAAGTATGCCATCTGATAACGCTCCTTAATATCAATGGAGGCAAGCTCGGGAAAAGCCGCAAGAAGCTTTTCCATACGTGGAAGAAGCTTTTCCAGATGTGCAAATCTTCCGTCCTTCTTCAGCTCCTCCAGCACAGCCGTATTGTCGGGCTTTTCCTCCTTGCCGTCATCGGCAGGCTTCTTGCCATCCTCCTCGGCCTTTTTGAAGATAGAACGGAAAAAGCTTTTTCTCTCCTTTTCGGAGAGCTTTTCCAGCTCTTTTTTATCGGGAAGCTGTTCCGTGATAAGGTTATCGCTCATTTTTGTTTCCTTTCTGTTGCTTATGTATATTATCTTCTTCTCCGCCAAGGCGCTTGGCGTGAAGAGCTATGTGGGTATCAAAGGCACGGCAAAGCTCCGGCTCGTGCCTTCTCAGGGCAATGAACTCCTGCCCCAAAGCAAATCTGCAATGCTCCTCGATGTGGGTGGCGTCGTCATCGTAAGGACCGGGCTCCCCGATACCGCAGGCAGTAAGCATCGCGTTCTCCTTTTTTGCATTTTTTACGTGCAGTTCTTCGGAGGAAAGAAGCTCCGAGTAACAGCCGAGCCGCATAAGCTCCAAAGCGCGTCTGCGTGTAGAGCGGGGCACCTTGCCGTTTTCGTCGTTGAAGAGACCGAGCTTGAGCGCGTTGAAAAACTCTTGTTTTTGTGCTTCCTCGCCGTATTTCAACTCGTTTTCCGTTTCGAATGCTATATCAAAGGAGTTAATATCCGAGGAGTTCCACACAAAGGCTCCACTGCCGTCGGAAGCGCCAACGCACTCAACCGTGCGGCTTCCGCTGGCGCAACGCTTGAATATTCCGAGCCAAATTCGTGCAAGCCTTTTCACTGCGTCGCGCAAATTATCTCCCGTAAGTGAAATACGTGTGGAATCTATCTGCTGCAGCTTCTCTATCGCGCGCCCGCTGACGATACCGGTAGGCGTGTTGCCGACCACGGTCATCTGCGATACGCCCGCAGTGTACTCCATCTCCCTTGCGATGCTCTCGCACTCCAGCCGCACCTCGCCCGAAATATCGGGGAAGTTCAGCGGCGAGGGCGCGCCGCGCTCGGGATTGTACTCCACCACCTTGCCGGGAGTAACGCCGCAGTCCTCAAGGCTTTCCATATCCGCAATGCTTCCCTCGGGCACCAATAGAGGATTGGCCGCGAGAGTGCGTATGTGGTCGTGGAGCTTGTTTTTCACTCCGTTGTAAGCACGCTGAAGCGGAATCAGCTCCGTAATAACCGAGCGGCCGAAAAACTGCCCCGGCACCGCCTTGCATTTTACTGCACAGATGGGGATGGTATCGTAGCACAGCTCGCCGTAATGGATGAGCGTATCGTTTGCGGCAATGATCAGCCTGCCCTTGGGGTACACTCTGCCGGGACGCTCAAACCACGTAAGCAGGCGCACACTGTTTTCCGCCTTGCGGTAAGTAAGAGCAAAGGCAGAGGATACCGCGCGGCCGTATCCGCCTCCGCTGCCAACGGGCGTAAGTGCAAAGGTATCCACGCTTCCGCCCTCCACCCTGATTCCGTAAAGCTCGAAAAGCTCTTCGCTTGTCAGCACCTGCTCGATAAGCACGGTGCGTTGGTCCTCCACGTCCTGCTTATAGATGCTCTCGGGGTATACCTCGTAGGGAGTAAGAAGTCCGTAGCGAAGCTCCCCCTCGCAGACTTCTTTTCCATTCTCAGTGCCAACGCATCTGCCGCCGTCCTTGTCCCACCAGGAAAGCACGAATGCAGTGCCGCAAAGCTCGCACCATTCCAGCAGGGTGTTGCGCTTTCCTTCAAAATCCGAGGAGGCAATAAAGCTCTTTAACAGCTTTGTTGCAATGCGCGCCTTTTCCTCATCATCAGGGTCATCAGTCTGGGGAAGCACGGCCATAGTGTACTTAAGCTGCTTGAGATTGGCAATTCGGGACTCCACCAGCGGGGCGATGCGATTATAGGCACCCCGCGGTGCTCCCTCCTCCGTATCATATATCTCTCCGTTTTGGGGATTGATATCGCAGTACTGATGGCCGGATTGAAAGTTGGCATTCAGTATCCACTGCAGCTCAAGCGGCCTTCGTTCCTCCTTACGGCGCGAAAGCTCGGAGTGGAGCATTGCAAGAATATCTTCGGCATAAAGCTGACGTCCCTCGCCGTCTCGGTCAAGAGGACGCTCTGTGCTCTTCGCCTTATCCTGCTCAGGTGTTTTCATTTGCCTTTCCTCCCTCCGGGGCCGTGCGTTTTTTCACTCCCTTGCTCCCATCAAGGGCGGAATTCAGCGCCGCAGCCGCCGCAATACATTCCTTGCACAGGAATATACTTCCCGTCATATCCTTGGATCTGGAAAGCAGATAGCTTTCCTTGGCACCGCAGCCGGGAACACTGCAGATGCGCTTTGTTTTTTTCATAATGTAGCTTTTCATTTTCTCCTCCGGCTAACGGCGTACCGCGCCGCGCCTGCATCTTTCAATGGTCTTTTTTCTATGCTCCTCCTCCCAGCTTACTTCCTTGCGGGTGTTGCTCTTGCGGGTGCGCTCCATGGCAAGGTAGCGGAAGGCGTCGCATATATGGGTAATATCATGGGGCACGGTGGAGGCGTCGCACGGGTCCTTCGGGTCGCGAAGCAGGGCAGGCAGGCAACGTATCAGCTCCGTGCAGGTGGAGAAGATGCGCACGCCCTTATCCGACGCAAGCAGCTCCTTTATCTGCATCCAGCCCTGAATACGGTCGTTGTTTGCACGGGACAGTATCAGTCCGTTTTCGCGGAATATCTCCGCCATGGATTTTCCCGTGTCCTTTTGCCTGTTCCACATATCGGGCGGAGCCGCGGTATCCTCAAACCGCTCTCCGTCGGATAGAGTAACTATTGCCCGCGCCGCCTCGCTTACGATAAGCTCGGGCTCGCACAGCTCGCGGTAAACGTATATCACGCCCTCCTCGTCCACAGCTGCCCATAAAACGGCAAGCATGTCAAGACCGTAGTCAAAGGCGCGGTACCTGCGCCAATGGCTCGGAATAACGAAGGGCTCAACGGTGTGCCTCTCCCTTGAAAATTCGGGGAAATACTGCCCCGCAAACACGTCCCAGTCTCCGTCAAGCCACGCACGGCGCAGGTCATCCGGCAGGTTTTCAAGAGCACCGAGATATGCGCGGTCGGTGGAAAGCAGGGGCAGATTGTCGTGCACGCCGGCTCTGATAAATACGTAGTCCCGCGGGTCCTCGCCATCCTTGTATTTTTTGTCTACAAAAAGGCGTTTGACCCATCCGTGTCCCGGCCCCCCGGGGTTGCAGGTCAGATAAAATCTTTTCGGAAAATCGTTTGCACCTCTGATAGAGGCTGAAATAAATCGGAATTGGTATTCCGTAAATTGGGTTGCCTCGTCCATGAAGATCACGTCGTATTCCACGCCCTGATATTGGGTAAGATCGCTGTCCGATGCGCAGTAGCCGAATTTGATGCGCGAACCGTTCTTAAAGGTAAGACTCTTGTCCGAGTCGCGGTACACGGCGGCACCGGCTGTCTGCACCGTCAGCTCCTTAATGTGATTTTCATACACCTCGGGGTAGGTGCGACGGATGATAAGCACCCGAATGCGGGGATAGTTCATGCAAAGGAGTATGGCCTTCATCCTTACGGCAAAGCTCTTTCCGCCTCCGCGCGAGCCTCCGTAGGCAACGTAGCGTGCGTCCGCCTCAAGGAATTTTTGCTGTGCGCCGAAGGGGCGCGGCAAAGTCAGCTTCACTTTGCAAACTCCCTTCCCTCCTCAAAGCAGATCACTATCTCGCCGTCCTCGTCCTTTTCCGCAGGCTCGTCGTCGTAGCCGCAAAGCCTGTTTGCCGCCTCGATGGCCTTTGTGGCGGCGTTGGCGGCGCTGGGGTTGAAGCGCACCTCGCTTACCTCCCCGTCATCCCCCGCGATCTCCTGCCGCGCCGCCTCAATGGAAACGCTGACCACCTGCTTGAGTCCGCGAAGCGCGTCGGAACGGGTCCATATTTTTCTGAGCTCATCCCGTTCCTTTTCCTCCTTCGATCTGTGTTTTTTCGCCGTTGCCGCCCCAACCTTCCCCCCGCCGAGGCTGTTTTCTTCCTTTTCGCTGTTTTTTACCGGTATTCTGATCCCTCATTTCCTTGATCTTTCCGACCGCATCTTAACCATACATCAATTTTTCCGTACAAACCGTACAACTCAAAAATTTTTTTGAATTTTTTTGCAACAAAAAACGCAACCTCCGAGTTTGTCGGAAATTGCGTTTTTTCTTATTTATACGGTTTAATTATAGAAGTACAGGCGGGATTCCCTTCTGTTCTCAATGCGCACGGCAAGACCGTACTTCATCAACGAAGCGCCGTTAAAGTACTCTGTCTTGCCACGCTCCGCCTCGGTGAAGGTGTAAGATTTATTCTCGATAAGTCCGCATAGCTTAAAGCTGCATTCGGTATACGGCGCGTCCTTGCGTCTGAAAACAAGCACCATGCCGCGGTCCGTTTCCGGATCGTGGTATTGCACCGCGCTCCATATATCGCTTACCGCGCTTGCCTTGGTCAGAGGATAGATATCCTTTGTGAGATACGGCCTTACCTTCACGTACTCGGCGCACATTCCTTCAAGCCAGCGCATAGCCTCGGGATCGTCACCAAAGGTATTTCTTTCCGAGTATGTAAAGTTGGTTGTAAGTGCAGGAGCATACGCGCTTCTGAAGCGGTAGGTATCAAACCAGATCCTGCCCGTACCCGTGCCCGAATACGGCATCCACGAGCCGTAGGCAAGCGCGTGCGCCTGAGTTGCCTCGGGTGTGGAATTTGCGGGACACTGCACATCGCTTCTCCAAAGCGGAACGGAACGACGCAGCGTTTCGATATCTATTCGCCTACCGCCCGAAGCGCAGTTATCAATAAGCAGATAAGGATATTTTTCGCGCAGACAGTCCCAAAGGCGGTAGAGGCCGTTTATGTGCTTTATCTCGGTGATTCCCCTTCTGCCCTCCGTATCGTTTTTGCGCCACCATTCAAGTGGACCAAAATTGAAGTCCTGACGGTAGACAGAGATATTCAAGCGCCCAATAAGCCCCGAGAGCGTATCAAAGCAGTATTGCCAAGCGGAGGCATCTCCCAGATTCAAAAGCATGTTGAGATTTTTTTCGTCCGGCGGAGTTATAAAGTATTCGGGATGCTCCGATGCTATCGGAGTTGTTTTTCTTACGCGCTCGGGCTCCACCCACAAAAGAAAACGCTTGTCGGTTTCCTTTATCGCGGAAACAACGTCTGCAAGTCCGTCGGGATGGCGGAATTTATTGACCTCCCAGTTGCCCGTGTGCTGTGCCCAGTCGCCCTCAAACTCGTCGGGCGAGACCTGCTCGCCCGCGCCGTACCAGCCCGCATCCATCCAGTAGCAGTTAAAGGGAAGCTTTGCGTTTTCCACCTTTTCGATACGTTCAAGACAGCCTGCGGTGCTCATACCGCCCCAAAGTCCCGCGCAGAACGGTAGCTCTGCGCTTACCTCTCCCTTGCCTACGGGAGAGTATACGTCCTTTATCAGCCTTCTGAAGCGGTTCTGACCGTCGGCAAACGTGCCGTTATAGCCCAAAACCGTAACGGACGAGGTGCGGAAGCTCTCTCCGGGCAAGAGAGAGAACGCGGTGTCCTCGATCTTGCTTTGGAAGAACACACCGTTTTCGTTGCGGGTCAGTACAGCGTTCCATTGTCCCGTCCAGCCGACGGCAACGATATAACCCTCGTCCCTTCCGCCGTGCTTGACGTTAAAAAACGGTGCATGCGCTCCTTGCGCGGACCGCCCTGCGGTCGCGGAATATTTTCTGACTGTGCCAACGTATTCCAGCCAGTTGCCGTAGTGGTTTCCGAATATTTTGTCAACGTCGCAGTAAAATTCGTCGCCTGACCATTCCGAGCCGCGCGGTACCCAAACCTTGATAACGTTTTCCGACTCGGGCAGATACGCTCTGCCCGTGGTCTTGGGCTCGCAGGGAGAAAAAGCGAGCTCGAACGCGGAATCCCAAAGCTCGGTGATAATTTCCGTAGGCTCGCTTCCCGTGTTTTCCCAGTAATTCACCCAGTCGCATGCATTATGCTCGGGGTAGGAAGTGAACACGTTTGTCACCTTCAACCCACCCGCAAGCTCATAAACGGTTGTAACGGTATTTCCGCTCTCGCTTACCGTAACCGCAGGCTCGCCGGCCTCAAACGGCTTTCCGCCAAAGAGAAACGAGATCCTTTTTTGGTTTTTAAGACTGTTTAGCACAATTTTACCCTCCATTATAGTTGTATAATAATTGTTATTTACGAAGCTTTATACGGGAGTACAAAGCATAAGTACAGCGGCAATGCCGAGCAAAATGCCAATCCATTGCTTTTTCGATAACCGTTCTTTAAAGAACAGTACCGCGGCAAGCGTAGAGAGCACAAGTCCTCCTCCGTTTACAACGGGAAAGAAAATTGCGCTGTCGATCACACCCGAAAGATACAGATTGAACTTGTTGTTGAGCGCCGCACCAACTCCTGCGGCGGTCATGCATAACAGCATAAGCGCAAAGACACGCTTATTTCCGTTATCCGTTTTGTTCCGTCTGCCGAAAAGCATTGCAAGAAAAACGGAAAGCAATCCCGAAACAATAAACGCAATAACGAGAAACACGTTCAGCTCGTCACGGTGAGGTGATGACTGATGCACCTTTTGCATAATGCCTATACAGCCGATGGATAGAAAATTCACTGTGGCAAGCAGCAGCCAACGAAGCGAGGAGCGCCTTTTGTCCTTATCCTTCTCTGCGGCAAACAAGAAGCTGCAAAGCATAACCGCAATTCCAACCGCCTGCAATACGGTAATGCTTTCGCCAAAGAAAAGCGCACCAGAAACCGCTGTAACCAAGGTGGAGAATGAGCCGATAACGGAGGTATAGGACATCGGTCCTATCTGCAACGCCCAAAGAAACGCAAGCGCCTGCAGTGCCGTCACAGCTCCGAACAGAATACCGAACCAAAGCGTAAATGCGGACGGCACGGACACCCCATAAAGAAGCAACACTCCCGCGGCAACAACGGAGGACACGGCATTAAAGACAAATATCGATGACATATTTCCGCTTGTGCGGAGAGTATATATTTTTCGGAACACTCCGCCCGCAAGACAGGCAAGAAGCGAAAGGCAAAGCAGAATATAATGATTCATAAAACACCGTATTGACATTCTGTTCAGATTACAATATAATTGTACCAAAGCAAAAGCAACATTTCTATGAGTTTTATCTCACAAAATATGATTTTCATGTCAACCGAGGTTAAAATGTACGAACCGATAAATATACCGGAGCTTCGTTCCGTCACAGATGCCGTTTCGAATATCCGCTTTGCCCTTGTACACTCCCAAAAGGTTTCCTCCCCCGATGATAAAAGCTATGACCCATTGCATTTGCATCCGTATTGGGAGCTGTATCTGCATCTGTTTGATGAAGCTTCTTTTTTAGCCAACGGTCATCTGTACTCCGTAAAGAAGGGCGACGGCATTCTTACCGCACCGGGCAATCCTCATATGCTCGTTTTAAATGCACCTACAGAGACAGAACACTACTGCCTATGGCTGGACGTTCCCGAAAATACACCTATCACGGATGCCTTGCGTAGCTTATCATTGCCATTTATACATTTTGATCCAAACCAATTGAACAAGCTGTGCCTTATCTTTTCCGAAACGGAAAAGGCTACCGAAGCAAATGACAGTCTTTACCTATCGTCTCTCCTATTGCAAACGATATGCACTCTGCGTGATACCGCAAATTCATCCGAGCTTTATAACACACCGCCGCTTTTGCAACAGATATTGACGGACATCAACGAAAGCTGTGCCGAGATCCGCAACGTGAAGCACCTCTGCGAGAGGCATTACACCAGTCCCTCAACTCTCAATCGGCTTTTTCAAAAGCATATTCACGTTTCGCCGCATACGCTTTTGGAGTCCCACAAGCTTGCGCTTGCCGCAAGGCTCCTTTTAAACGGCGCGTCGGTCATGGACGCTTGCATGCGCTCCGGCTTTTCCGACTGCTCGCACTTCATCGTGCTTTTCAAGCGCAAATTCGGCGTTACGCCGCATCAGTACAAGTCATAACGCAGGGACAGCATCCCCTGTCCGAAAAAAAAACCGACCCCCGACAGACCTTTAATCTGTCGGGGGCTTACTCTTTTTTCTGCGGTTCAATTCTTATTGTCAGTAGAGGCGTTCTTTGAACGCCCGCGGGCGAACGCAGTTCGCCCATACCGTATAATTGTAAGTATCCTTATGAGAGCCAACCTTTACTCAGAGATTTTTTATTAAATCAAACCGAGAACATAACCTTCTCGCTATCAAACATTCTTGTAAGCAGGAACACCATAACGCCCATAACGGCAAGGTTCACACCGCAGGTTACGGCGATGTTCACAGGGTCTGCCGCAAAGGAGAAGATGGCGCTCATGCATTGCGCGCTGTTATACAGAGGAATGCAATACATAACGGGGTTGGTGGGTGCGGAGCCGAGCATTGCCGTTACGCCGATAAGCATGTTGATAAGCATAACGGGGGTAAGCGCCGTGCCCGCCTCCTTAACGCTCTTGGCAAAGGCGGAAATACAGGATATAAGGGCAACCAACAGAAGCACCGTGGAAACGATAACGCAGCCGAGCATCAGATAATCGGTGATGCCATAGAAGCTTGCGTCCATGTTCAGTCCCGAATCCTCGAAATTCATCAGCTTCGGCAGGGCAAGCACGGTACCGACAGTGCTGGAAACACCCGAAAGCACCGCAATAACGCCAAGGCTGAATATCTTGCCGAGAGCAAGATGTGAGCGTCTGATGGGGGTAATGAGCAGGGTTGCAATGGTTCCGCGCTCCTTCTCGCCCGCGATGGACTCGGGGGCAACTGCCATACAGCCCGAGAACATGAACATCATCAGCAGCATGGGCATCATCATTGCGAATATCTGACCTGCCGCCTCCTCTTCTGTGGCAAGGTCGTAGCTTTCGTCGCCCATGTTTATATCAAAAAGGTTGGTAACGGAGCTTTCGTAGCCGTCAAGCACAGCCGCAGCCGTTTGATACACGGCAAGCGACTCGGTATTCGCGGAATTGAAGTAGAGAGCTATCATCGGAGCATCTTCCGCAGGCACTGCCGTGCCGTTAAAGAGCGCCTCCGCGCCCTCGGGGAACACCATCAACAGATCAGCCTCAGAAGCGGTTATCTGCTGCTTGTAGCTCTCTGTCTCTGCGGCATCGATGGTCTGTATATCCGTTCCGAGAGCCGCCTCCAGCATAGCTTCCGCATTTGCCGGAACGTTAACGGCATAGCAAACGGGAACGTAGCCGTCCTCGTTACCGAACATATCCCCCATGGCACTACCCATAAAGGAATACAGAAAATAGATAAGCAGACCGGGCAAAAGAATGGAGGTAAACACAAGTCGCTTGTCGCCGAAGAAGCGGGCAAACTCCTTACGCATTATGGCCCATATCTTGTTGTTTTTCATTTTGCCGCCTCCTTTGCATCGTTGTAAAGCTCGAAGAAGCGGTCCTCAAGGGAAATTCCGCCGCAAACGGCGTCAAGGGAATCGCAGACCGCCATTTTTCCGTCGATTATTATGCCAACGCGGTCGCACAGCTTTTCCACAAGGCTGAATATGTGGGTGGAGATCATAACGGTCTTCTTTTCCGCCTTCAGATCAAGCAGGAAGTCCGTAACGGTCTTTGCGGTAATTATGTCAAGTCCGTTTGTGGGCTCGTCGAAGATGACCACGTCGGGATCATGTACAAGGGAAATAACCAGCGATGCCTTCTGCTTCATTCCCGTGGAAAGGTTGGCAACCTTCACCCCTGCAAACTCGTTAATACCGAAGCGGCTGAACATTTCTGCCTTTCTTGCCTTTGCAACGTCAGCGGGAACGCCGTGAAGATCGGCAAAAAAGTCGAAAAGATAGTCGGGAGTAAAGAACTGCTCAAGCTTCAGCTCGCTTGTGAGAAAGCCGATGCGTGAGCGCACCCTATCGGGCTCGCGCACGATGCTTGCGCCGTCCACGAATGCCTCGCCCGACGTGGGCTTGATAAGGGTGGAAAGCATACGAAGCGTGGTGGTCTTTCCCGCACCGTTAGGTCCTAACAGACCGAATACCTCGCCCTCGTAAACGGAAAAATTCAGCTTGTTCGCAGCGATCTTCACCTTCTCCGAGGTGTTGTTAAGCTTGCGCTGCTTGGTGCTGAGAACGAACTCTTTTGTGAGGTCGTTAACTGTGATAAGCTCTCTTGGCATTATAAATCCTCCTTTTTCTCGTTTTGTAACGGCTTTCGACCGTAGGGGCGGATATCATCCGCCCGTGTTTCCTTGTTATTTTTATAATGGAGGGGCTTTCTCCTCCCGCCGTTTATAACACAAAACCGCCCTTCTATGCTCCTAACCCTTACGCTGTGTTCATTTTGTTGATTGCGTTTCTAACAGCTTCTTTTTCATTATTTCAGCATGCTTCTGCGCGAACTTAGCCAACTCTCTGTTTGGATGATCCATATAATCCATAATAATTCTTAAATTGTTTTCAGACGGATAAAATTGCAAACAATTAATAGCATTGAATGATGTTTGTTCGACAATATATGTTAGTGGGGGATAATATTCTCCTTCTTCAGTAAGACCCACATCAGCCATTGTTACATTTTTGTTTATCAAATGATTTGCCATAATTTGCCCGAGTTCAGCAGGCGCCCATTTTTTCGCTATCATTCTTGCAGTTACGCCGAGAATAAACACATCCCTTCGAGATTTCATTAAATCAACAAGTTCCGGAACAAGTTTGGGCGATTTCAACCTCTTGAAAGCATTGTCATAGGTTACATAAATATGTGCCGAGCTTTCGGATCCCGGTGGGGAAATGTAATATGGAGATGCCCGAAAATGATGGTATAAGTCCATAACTATTCTGTCCAGATCCTTGATTTTCACTTTGTCCGCAAGAATACGACTAACAAGAACGGCACGGCAAGATTCCGACTCAAATTGATAAATATATTTCAAATAAATGCTACTTGCACCTACAGAAGGACCAAACATCGAAATTTCCGTTAGATAACGAAAGTTATATTTATAGTCCGAGAATGTTCGGTTGATCTCATCACACATTTGTTTTAAAATGTTTTTGTCATTGCCGACAAATGTGTATGCAGTACCTGCTTCCTCTCTGATAATAGAGTCTAATACTGCCTTTGGAATATAATTACTCTCCACAACAAGCCTCCTCAAAAAACATGGGCGGTCATTATCCGACCGCCCCTTTTCTGTCAGTTCTTCAAGCTATGTATAGGAGCAGGAATACGTCCGCCGCGGGCAATAAACGCCGCGGAGGAGGGGGTACGCAAGGGCATTATGGGTGCGTAGCCGAGAAGTCCGCCGAACTCGACGGAATCGCCCACCTTCTTGCCGGGCGCGGGAATAACGCGAACGGCGGTGGTCTTGTTGTTTACAACGCCGATGGCGATCTCGTCGGCAATAAGTGCGGAAATGGTATCCGCGCTCGTATCTCCGGGAATGGCTATCATATCAAGGCCAACGGAGCAAACGGCGGTCATTGCCTCCAGCTTCTCGATGGACAGCTCGCCTATCTCCGCCGCGTGTATCATACCCGCATCCTCGGAAACGGGAATGAATGCACCGGAAAGTCCGCCAACGTGGGAGCTTGCCATAACTCCGCCCTTCTTTACGGCGTCGTTGAGCATTGCAAGAGCGGCGGTGGTGCCGTGGGTACCGCATACCTCAAGACCCATGGCCTCAAGAATGTGGGCAACGCTGTCGCCGATAGCGGGAGTGGGAGCAAGGGAAAGGTCAACTATTCCGTAAGGAATACCAAGTCGTCTTGATGCCTCGTAAGCAACAAGCTGACCGACACGGGTAATCTTGAACGCGGTCTTCTTTATAACGTCGCTGAGCTCGCCGAAGCTGACGTTACCTGCGCGCTCAATAGCCTTTGCCACAACTCCGGGACCGGAAACGCCAACGTTGATGGCGCAGTCGCTTTCGCCGATACCGTGGAATGCACCCGCCATAAAGGGGTTATCCTCGGGCACGTTTGCAAACACAACCAGCTTTGCACAGCCAATGGCATCTCTGTCGGCGGTCTTTGCAGCTGTTTCCTTTATAATGCGGCCCATCTTTGCCACCGCATCCATATTGATGCCCGCCTTGGTGGAGGCAACGTTAACGGAGGAGCAAACGATATTGGTCTCGCTGAGGGCATCGGGAATAGAGTCGATAAGCGCCTCGCTTCCCTTGGTCATTCCCTTCTGCACCAATGCGCCGTAGCCGCCGATGAAGTTAACGCCGACCGTTGCGGCGGCGCGATCCAGCGCGCGTGCAATGGCAACGCAATCGTCGGGTGTGGCATTGCCGCAAACAAGTGATATTGGGGTAACGGAAATGCGCTTGTTCACTATCGGGATACCGATCTCCTTCTCAATGGAGGAAGCAACGGGAACAAGATTTTCCGCCGTCTTTGTGATCTTGTCGTATATCTTATCGCACAGCCTCTTGTTATCGTCGGCCACGCAGTCAAAGAGGGATATTCCCGCCGTAACGGTTCTCACGTCGAGGTTTTCCTCTCTTATCATATTTATCGTTTCAAGTATATCTCTGGTGTTAAGCATTCCGCGACCTCATATTCTGTGCATAGCGTTGAAGATGTCCTCGTGCATTGCACGGATCTCAAGACCGCTGTTTTTGCCCATCTCCGCCATTGCATCCACAAACTCGGAGAAGGGGCGATTGATCTTGGAAATATCCACAAGCATTATCATTGCAAAATATTCGTCAAGCACGCTTTGGGTGATCTCGACTATATTAACGCCAAAATCCGCACATCCGCCGCTGACCGCCGCGATAATACCGATGCTGTCCTTACCGATAACCGAAATAACTGCTTTTTTCATTTTTTCTCCCATCTGATCATTCATCAAGAACGGAGCCAAGCTCCGTATTTTCTATATCATAAGAAATTTTCGTGGTCTGCATACGGGAAACCAGTATACTTTCCACATACGTCTCGCAGGAATAAAGGGCGCTTCTGTCAATATCCAGCATATATACGTCCATGTGATCATCGTATTCCATGGTAATACGGGCCATATTCACACTTTCCTCGCGCACCGTTTCTACGGTGCAGTTAAGCACGTTGCCCATCTTCCACGTTACGGGATCCCCTGCGTGATAATTGATAACGAAATTAATTATATCGATAGCGCTGATGCTGCCCGTGGTCTGCTCAAAATATCCCTCCGGCACGCTATCAAGGCTCGCGTTTATTCCAACTCTGCTGTCAAACACCTTGGCTTTTCCGCCGATCAGCTTGACCTCGCGTACTATCTTGCTGTCCACAAACTCCAGCAGGTGAAAATCGCTGTTTTTGCGAACGACGCTGCAATGAATTGCCGCCGAACCGCTGTCCCCATAGGTGATCGTGTACTCGTGCAGATATTGATTACCCGCCTTGCCCGTAGCAAGCACGTCCTTAATTACCGAGGAATCCAACATAACGAACACCGTTTCGCCGTTTTTTTCTCTGTTTGCAATGCTGTTGAGCAGCGCGGTGATCTCCTGCCCGTCATCTCCATCGGGATCTGTGCCGTCGGAGGTGAAAGAAAGGTCAACCAATCCCACCTTGTGCAAACCGAAAAGAGCAAGACTCAGCAGTATTGCAAGCACCGCAAACAACAAAAGCACCGAAAATGTGTTGCCGTGGCTAAGTTTTTTCTGCTTCATTTCTTCCTCCTTTAGATAGTTTTACGGGAAATTACTTTCCATCGTCAACGCTTTGTATATCGTCCGGATGAGGATCGATATTTTCAAGGCCTGTCAGTGCTCGCAGATCCTTATTCTTCATTATAAAATAAAGTGCGATATAAAGCCCGAGGGTTGCCGCCACAAGGCAGATGGCGGGGACGAAGGACGACTCCATAAGGAGTATCGCCGAAATTCCGAGAGTGCCGCTGATGGAATAAAGGATGCGAACGCTCATTTTGTGTCCGAAGCCCATGTCCACCAATCTATGATGGAGATGACCTCTGTCTGCCGCAAAGGGGCTCTTGCCGTGGGCAACGCGGCGCACGATGGCAAAGGCGGTATCAAAGAGCGGCAGTCCGAATATGGTAAGAGGAATGAGGAACGCAAGCACCGCATCCATCTTGAAAACGCCGCCAACGGAAAGCACAGACAGGGTGTAACCGAGGAACAGCGCACCCGTATCGCCCATGAATATCTTTGCGGGATTGGAATTGAAGGGCAAAAAGCCGGCACAGCTTCCTGCGAGAATGGCGGTAATAAGAGCGTAATATACGTTGCCGCCCAGGAGCATTACCACCGCAAGAGATATTGCGCAAATGGTGGAAACGCCGCAGGCAAGTCCGTCAAGACCGTCGATAAGATTTACCGCATTGGTAATGACCACTATCCACAGCACGGTAACGACTATGCTCCAATTACCGAGGACCACCGTTTTTCCGAAAAGGTGCAAAAAGGTTATCTGCATGCCTTGGGAAACGGGAATAAAGGCCACCGCAGCCTGAACTATCGCCTTCATCCAGGGCTTAAGGGAATAAATATCGTCCACTATTCCCAAAAGAACAAGGATAAAGCCGCCGCTCCAAACGGCAACGAGGTCTCTTGTCATATCGCAAAAGACCAAAGTGGAAACGAAAAAGCCGAAAAACATTGCAAGTCCGCCTATACGCGGTATAGGCTGCTTATGCATTCTTCTGCCGTCCTTTGCGCGGTCTATGGCATTTATCTTAAATGCCAGCACACGCACGGCAGGGGTGGAGGAAAATGCAAGCAGTGCCGCGCACAGCACGGACACTATGGCATATATCCAATCGGTGCTTATCATCACAGCCTCCGTTATCTGGGAATATCGGTAAAGCCCATCTTGCGCTTTACCTTGGAAAGGGTACGGCGGGCAGCGTAGGATGCTCTCTCCGCGCCCTGCTTCATTACCTCTTCAAGATACTTTTTGTCCGCTATCAGGCGGTTATACTCTTCATGAACGGGTCTTAAGGTATCGGCACAAAGCTCACCGACGGCTGTTTTGAAGTCGCCGTATCCCTTACCCGCAAATTCAGCCTCCACCTCCGCGCAGGTCTTGCCGGAGAGAACGCCGTATATGGTGATAAGATTGTTGATTCCGTCCTTACCCTCGCCCATTACTATCTCGTTGCCGCTGTCGGTAACCGCGCGGCGGAACTTGCGGATGATATCGTCCTTGCTGTCAAGGATGTATACCACCGCGTTGGGATTGGGGTCGGACTTGGACATCTTCTGAGTAGGCTCTGCCAACGACATTATTCTCGCGCCGCTCTTTGGCATATAAGGCTCCGGCACCGTAAAGGTGGGACTGTACAGAGTGTTAAAGCGGACTGCAATGTCGCGCGCAAGCTCAAGATGCTGCTTCTGGTCGCTGCCGATGGGCACTATATCCGTCTGATAAAGAAGAATATCCGCCGCCATCAGCACGGGGTAGGTAAACAGACCTGCGTTGATATTTTCCGCATGCTTGCGGCTCTTGTCCTTGAACTGGGTCATACGGGAAAGCTCGCCGAACATGGTGTTGCAGCCAAGGAGCCACGAAAGCTCTGCGTGCTCGTGCACGTGGCTTTGCACGTACAGGGTGTTCTTTTGAGGGTCAAGTCCGCAGGCCATGTAAATGGCAAGTCCTTCGTAGGTGCGGCGGCGTAGCTCTGCGGGAACCTGATGCACCGTTACGGAGTGCAGGTCGACCACGCAGTAATAGCACTCGTGATCGTCGGAAAAGGCGGAAAAATTCTTGATAGCGCCAAGGTAATTTCCGATGGAAAGATTACCCGAGGGCTGCACGCCCGAATATACTATCTTCTTTTTAACTTCGTTTTTTACTTCGCTCATAATACTGTCCTTTCTCAGCGGCAGAACATATCTCTTGCCGCCTTGGATATACGCTCAACACCCGTAACGATCTGCTCGTCGGAGGGGGTGGAGTAATTAAGTCTGAAGCCGTTTGAGGGCTTTGTGGGATCGCAATTGAAGGTGGAACCGGGAACCACGGCCACCTTATTTGCCATACACGCCTTTATGTAATCCGAGCAATCGGTAACGCCCTCGGGCAGACGGCACCAGATAAACAGACCGCCCTGGGGCCGGGTGTAGGTAATGCAATCGGGCATATTTTTATCAAGGCAGGACAGCATAAGGCTTGTCTTATGCTTGTAGATGCCGCGGATCTTCTCGATGTGCGCATCAAGATCGCACTCAGCCATATACTTGTAGCAAAGCATCTGGAAGAAGATATTGGTGTGCACGTCCTCGCTCTGCTTTGCCACCGTCATCTTTGCTATTATCTCCTTATCCGCAATAACGAACCCAACGCGCATACCTGCGGAAAGTATCTTGGAAAACGAGGAGCAGTAGATAACTATTCCGTCCTCGTCAAGGGATTTCAAAGTGGGAATGTCCTCGCCCTCAAAGCGAAGCTCACCGTAGGGGTTGTCCTCGAAAATAACAACGCCGTGCTTCTTTGCCACGGCAAGGATAGCCTTTCTCTTTTCAAGAGAGGTGGAGGTGCCGCAGGGATTATGGAACGTTGGAATAAGATATATCATCTTTGCATTGGGAGTTGCCGCAAGGGTGCGGTCAAGCTCCTCGGGGTCGATGCCGTCGTCGTGAAGCTTAACGCCAACGGTGTTTGCGCCGCAGGAGCGGAATGCATTGAGCGCACCGATAAAGGTAGGCTCCTCGCAGACCACAACGTCGCCCTCGTTTGTAAATATCTTTGCGGCAAGCTCGATGCCCTGATTACCGCCGCTGACGATAAGGGTGTCGTCGTTATCGCGAACAACGCCGAACTTTGCGCGCTGGCGGTCGGTAACTGCTGCACGAAGGGGCGCATAGCCCTCCGTCATGCTGTACTGCAGGGCGCTTACCGCGCTGTTTGCGTAAATGTCCGCGGAAAGGCGGGCAAGCTCCTCCACGGGAAAGGACTCGGGGGCCGGATTGCCGGCGGCAAAGGAAATTACCTCGGGGTCAACCAAGGACTTGAACATCTCTCTGATGGCCGAGGGCTTAAGACTTTTGATCTTATCGGAAAAATTGTAATTCATGATATCCTCGTTTCAGCTTCACTTGATCTTGGGAAGCGCATAATTTTTTACGGCCTTTTCGGGAACGTAAACAAGCATACTGCCGTAGGGCGGGTCCTTCTCCGGATCGCATTCTCCGAAATAAACGTCCAGATATATCATACCCGTGGTGCTTGTATCCACGTTGTCAAACACCAATCGGCGGTAGTTGTAAATAAGGAAAGTGCAGTAATTTGCATCGGAAAGGGGGTACAGCTTGCCGTTTGCGTCGCGCAGATAGTAGGAAAATCTCTCGTCGTCCCCTGCGGGAAGCGCGTCAAGCCCCTTATCGTTTTTTATATCCTCAAGCGTACTGTTGTTGTACCTTAAGGTTAACTGTATCTGACCCGCATCGGGAATGAGCACGAAATGATTGAAAAAGAAATGCGCTCTTTCCTTGTTATCATACGGTGTTACGGGGTCCTGCAAAAATGCATCGGGGGGTGTGCCGTCCTCGCCGTAAGCGGCGGAAAGCACCGTGTTTTCAAGTATCCCCTTTGCCTCGGCAGGATAATAATCCGACAGCATTATCCGCAGTATGAACATCCCGCAGAAAAGGAATATTCCCGTTACGAGAACGGTCTTTAATATTTTACCCATATTTCACCTCAATGGCAGATAAACCAGTTATCACCCGTGCCGCATTCGGCGGGCAGGGGTACGGCAAGGCTTACAGCCTTTGACATTTCCTCCTCCAGGATACGGGCGGCATCGCCGATAAGGCCCTCGGGTGCCTCGACGAGAAGCTCGTCGTGGACCTGTAAAAGAAGCCTTGCCTCGGGCAGCTCGCTCTTAAGTCGGCGGGAAACGTTTATCATCGCTATTTTAATTATATCCGCGGCACTTCCCTGTATGGGGCTGTTCATAGCCACGCGCTCACCGAAGGCCTGCAGGTTCTTGTTGCTTGAGCTAAGCTCCGGTATCCTTCTGCGGCGGCCGAATACCGTGCTTACGTAACCCGTCTCACGAGCCGCGGCAACAGTATCGCGCAAGTAATCGCGCACACCGGGGTATCTTTCCAGATAGCTGTCGATATAAGCCCTTGCCTCCTTGCGGGATATGTGCAGGTCCTCCGCAAGGGAAAAATCGCCGATGCCGTATACGATACCAAAGTTAACGGCCTTGGCTCTCTTACGCAGCTCACCTGTGACCATCTCCTCGGGAACACCGAAAACGGCGGAGGCGGTGGAGGTGTGTATATCCTCACCTCGCACGAATGCCCCACGCATATTCTCGTCGCCGCTGACGTGGGCAAGCACGCGCAGCTCTATCTGAGAGTAATCCGCATCCGCAAGCAAATAGCCCTTGCGGGGGATAAAGAATTTTCTCATCTCCCTGCCAAGCTCCGTCCTTATGGGAATGTTCTGGAGATTGGGGTCGGTGGAGGAAAGCCTTCCCGTGGCGGTAACGCTCTGGTGGAAGGTGGAGTGTACTCTGCCCTCGCTGTCGGCGGCGTTGATAAGTCCAACAACGAAAGTAGAATTAAGCTTTGTAACGTGTCTGTATTCAAGAACGAGGGAAACGATCTCGTGATGGGAAAGCTTATCCAGCACGTCGGAGGCGGTGGAATAACCGCTCTTGGTCTTTTTCGGTGCCTTCAGACCCATCTCCTCGAAAAGCACGGTTCCCAGTTGCTTTGGGGAGTTGATATTGAATTCCCTGCCCGCAAGGAAGAATATGCGGTTTTCAAGCTCCTTTGCAAGGGTCGCAAGCATCTGTCCAAAGCGCTCAAGCCCCTCGGTATCCACAAGGAAGCCCTGCTTTTCCATACCGTAAAGTATTACGGCAACGGGGATCTCCATATCAATCAGCAGCTTATATGCGCCGCTCTCCTCAAGAAGTGCCTTTTGCTTTATCCAAAGCTGCTCAGTATACTTAAGCGCGCAGGCTGTACCGGTCGGATGCTTGGCGGCAATTGCGTCAAGGCTATGGTCGGAGGTCTCGGGCTCCAGCAGGTAGTCGGCAAGCATAGTATCGAACACGCAGCCGCTTATTTCCCTTCCGGCCCAATGGCAGGCCTTTTTCAGATCGTGACAAACAAGACTAACCTCACCGCCAAAGAAATTCTCGGCGTTTGCGGCCTCCTTCGGCTCAAGGATGTAATAGCTTTCATCGCATCCTACGTACAGGCTGCCGTCCTCTCCGAAGGAGAAAGTCGCGGTCCTTCCCTTGGTATGCAGGAATAGCTCCTCGGCACCGATCGTTTTCGCATCTGCGGGAGGATCGAAGCTGAGCTTGTCCGCCTTAAGGGAAAGCCTTTCCGTCAGCTTAGCGAAGCCAAGCTCGGAAAACAGGGCGGCAAGGCGCATATCGTCGCGCTTGACCTGTGCCGCATCCGCGATTCCAAATCCAAGCTCCGCATCTCTTTTTATGGTGGCAAGATCGAGGGAAAGGTATGCAAGCTCCCTTCCCGTCTCCAGCTTATTTTTTTGCCCTGCGGGAATTGCGGCCTCGGGTAACGCGGCGTAAAGCGCGTCCAGATCGCCGTACTCGCCGATAAGCTTAAAGGCCGTTTTTTCGCCTATGCCGGGCACACCGGGAATATTATCCGACGGATCTCCCATCAGCGCCTTGCAGTAAACGTAATTTTCTGCAGGTATACCGTATTTTTCCTTGAATGCCGCAGGATCCATAACTGCGGTCTCCTTATTACCTGCAAGAAGCACCGTTGTGCTGTCGGTTATAAGCTGAAGGCTGTCTCTGTCTCCGGTGAGGAGATATACCCTCATTCCCTCCCTTTCCGCTTCTGCGGCAAAGGTACCGAGGATGTCATCGGCCTCATACCCTGCCTTTTCCGCTACGTAAACGCCCATTGCGCCGAGGCAGTCCTTAGCAACGGGAATTTGTGCAAGCAGCTCGGGCGGAGTGGGCTTTCTGCCGGCCTTGTATTCGCCGAACATATTGTGGCGGAAGGTTGGTGCCTTTACGTCGAAAGCGGCGGCACACACGTCGGGAGCCAGAGCATCAAGCTGGGACATTACAGTATTTATCATTCCGTACACCGCATTTGTGGGGATACCGGACGGTGACGTAAGTGGCGCAATACCGTAAAAAGCACGGTTCAGTATGCTGTTTGCGTCTATTACCAGCAGTTTTTTCATTATTACCTCCCCTCGGGGCATCGGAACGCTCTTTGGCAGATCCTCCCCATAGGGCTTTATTGATCTATTTTATGGTGCAAGGAGCACAGCTGCGCCATGGCAAAAACGGCAAATCCGAGAATTGCGAAATCCGGGCCGAAGCCGCTGAGAAGCGGCACGCGGTTAACCGCGAAATATACGATGTTCGGTATACCGCAGAACATTCCGGTCACGACCGTTGCGCAGCAGGATGCGGTAAACAGCGCCGTCGATGGCTTGGGGCAGTTAAAGCGGCACTCGGTTATTATCATCACCGAAGCAAAGCAAGCGGCAATGATATAAACGCTCTTGTTGGGGCAGTTCATTATAAGGCCCGCATCAAAATAGGACCTGTATCCCGGCATAACGATAAAAATCGCGGGAACCAGGGAAACAGATGCACGAATAAGATTTACCTTGTTTGAAGGTATAAAAGCATTACCGAGGATGGTGGCGCAGCTCATACCGCCGACGACGGCGATTATCATATTAAGTGAGCTTTCCACGGTGCCGGGGATCCTTTCCTCGGACAGGGACTCAAAAATGGTAAGCAGGATCGTGAATATCAATGCGGTGGCACCCACTATATACGAGGTACGGGGAACACGCTCAAAGCCGCCAAGCCTATTACGAAACAAAAAGCACGCCACGCCGCAGGCGGCACACACCAAAAGCGCCACGGCCCAGGACCAATCCACAAGATGAATCGACTCACCAAGGTCGAAATGACCGCTTTCAACGTTGTAATTATTCAGCAGCGCTATGGTTCTCAGCAGCGCGCTTAACAGCCCTCCGCCAATGGAAGCAAGCAAGCAGAGTCTGATGACATTTTTAGTTCTCATTTTCAATTCCTCTGAGTTTTTTGGCAAGATTAACTATCTCCAGCCCATTCTGTCGGGCATATTTAACGGTATAAAAGGTGCCTCCCGAGCCGTGATCGAGGAAGGCGATACAAACGGACGAAGCATCGCACAAACGGCGGTTACGAGTAAACATACAGCCCTGCACGTATTCGTCGCAGGCGTAGCTTACGCCGTCCGCGGCCTCGAGTATCTCGTTATACACTTTGCGGTCGCTCTCGCGCCAGCCGTTTGCCTGCCCCTTGTGAGGCAGAAACAGTAAAAGCTTCACTTCTCCGTTATTCGTACGCGCTTCCAGAACGGCGCGCGCCGCAAGGGTATCAAATCCGAGAGCACCGCCACAGCAAAAAACTGTTCTTCCAAGAGATATCTGACGCGCCACCTCATCACGCAGCAGCGTCTTAAGTGAAAAAACATCCTCGGAAGCAATGGCGCGATGCCCCGTAAAGCAACAGGTGTTTTCTCTCATTTCACATACCTATCACAGACATCATAGTGCCGCGCAGACCGCGACTTGCGCGGTGGGAGTAGAATAGCTCTGCCTCGCAATGGGTGCAAAGCTCGCAAACGTCAATATGCTCCTCCGCAAGACCTGCCTCCGCAAGAATGATGCGATTTGCCGTCTTGAGGTCGCAGAGGTATTTGCCCTCCGCTTTTCCCACAGTGCAAAGCAGATCTGCCTTTTTCCCAAGGGCGGCACGGGCAGCCTCGGCTACGTCCTCGCCAACCTCGTAGCATCCGCCGTTTATGGCAGGGCCGATGGCGGCGCGAATGCTTGACGGCTCACAACCGAGGTCCGTCATTTTCTCCACAGCCTTTTCCGCAATGCGGGAAAAGGTTCCGCGCCAGCCGGCATGGACGGCGGCGCATACCTCTTTTTCGGGGTCATAGAGCAAAACGGGCACGCAATCCGCGGTCTTTATCGCCGCAAAAAGTCCTTTTTGGGAGATAACGTAGCCGTCGCCCTCCCGCAGGGCTTTTTTTACAACGCCCTCTCCGCACATATCTTCCGTAACCGTAAAGATGCGGTCGGAATGTATCTGCGGAACGGAAACGAGCCTGTCAGCATCGAAGCCCACGGCATCGGCAAGCAGCTCTACGTTTTGCAGTACCGTCTCCTCACCGTCACCACGCCCGAAAGCAAGGTTTAGGGAAGCGGTGTGCGGAAGCACGGAAACGCCGCCGATACGGGTGGCAAAGCCGTGCTTTACGCCAAGCAACACGTCACTGACGTAGTATACCACTCCGTTTTTTGCCCGTATCTGTCTGAACATACCCGCCTCACTGCTCTATCTTT
Source organism: Clostridia bacterium (assembly GCA_017436885.1). Lineage (GTDB taxonomy): Bacteria > Bacillota > Clostridia > Oscillospirales > CAG-272 > RUG12395. The sequence goes on from JAFSCG010000215.1 coordinate 39,142, forward strand.
ATCTGCTTAATAGGCTTTATAGCGCTTCCCTCGGGGAATTTTCTTACCTCTCCAAAGGCAAAAAAGCCGTCCTTATCAAACAACAGTACTCTGCTGCCATCGGGCAAATGAGTACCTATTTTTTTCTGGTATACCTGATTTCCGCGCTTTGCAAGTCCGGCAAAAAAATCCGCAAGGAACACACGTTCAAGCTGAGGAAACGCAGTTTCCACCGGAAGCAAAAGCCCGTACCTTTCCTCAAGGCTCATCTCTTCCAACGCTTCGAAGGTATGCGCTTGAGAGAGTGTGAAGCCGCAGGCCTCGGTGCGCCTCAGTCCGCTCATAACCGCACCGCAGCCGAGAGCTTCTCCGATATCCGCGCACAAGGTGCGGATATACGTCCCCTTTGAGCAGGAAACGTCAAGCACGTAATCCTCTCCGTCAGCGGTGACGGTCAGTGAATTTATCCTAACGGGTCTTGCTTCCCTCTCCACGGTCTTTCCGCTTCTTGCAATGTCCACAAGCTTTTGCCCGTCGCGCTTCAGTGCGCTGTACATAGGCGGCACCTGCATAATATCGCCCATAAAGCCGTTTGAGCAGGATATTACCGCATCACCGTCGGGGATAGGGGCATCGGTGCTTTCCACCTTGCCCCATATATCCTCCGTATCGCTGACAAGGCCGAGACGCATCCTTGCGGTATAGCGCTTGTCACCGTCGCAAAAATATTCAGAAGCCTTTACCGCCCTGCCGATAAGCAATATCAGCAGACCGGTCGCCATTGGATCAAGAGTGCCCGTGTGCCCGACCTCGCGGGTATCAAACAGCCTGCGCACCCTGCCAACGGCGTTGTGGCTGGTCATATTCTGAGGTTTGTCAATAAGCAATACGCCGTACCCGAAGCTCATAGGGATATTACTCTTCCTCGGTGCGGGTAATGGCGATGGAAAGCTCCTCAAGCGCCTTTGCGTCTGCCGCGGCAGGGCACTTGGTCATAAGCTCGGATGCGTTCTGCGCCTTGGGGAACGCGATAACGTCGCGGATGTCCTCAAGACCAAGCAGGAGAGTTACGAGACGGTCGAAGCCGAAGGCAAGACCGCCGTGAGGGGGAACGCCGTACTTGAACGCGTCAAGCAGGAAGCCGAACTTGGCCTGTGCCTCCTCGGAGGTAAAGCCGAGAGCCGCAAACATTCTCTGCTGGATCTCGGGATCGTGAATTCTGATGGAGCCGCCGCCGATCTCGGTACCGTTCATAACGATATCGTACGCAATGGCGCGAACGTTTCCGCGGTCGGTATCAAGCTTGTCGATATCCTCGGGATTGGGCATTGTGAAGGGGTGGTGCTTTGCGTAGTATCTGCCGTCCTCCTCGGAGTACTCGAAGAGGGGGAAATCAGTTACCCAAAGCAGCTTGGTTTCCATGGGGTCAAGCAGACCAAGGCGCTTTGCACACTCGCAACGGAGGGCGCCGAGAGCCGCAAACACGGTGTCGTCCTTGTCGGCAACGATGCAGATAAGGTCGCCGTCCTCAAATTCCATTCTTTCAAGTATTGCCTTGTTCTCCTCCTCGGTAAGGAACTTGGCGTAAGAGGAGGACACCTCGCCCTTGTTCATCTTGTACCAAGCCATTCCCTTTGCCTTGTAGGTCTTTGCCATCTCACCGAGGCCGTCGATCTCCTTGCGGGGCATGGAGCCGCCGCCCTTAACGTTAATGGCGCGAACGCTTCCGCCGTTTTCAACACAGCCGGCAAACACCTTGAAGGAGGTCTTTCCTGCAATATCGGATATATTCTTCAGTTCAAAGCCGAAGCGTACGTCGGGCTTATCGGAGCCGTAACGCTCCATTGCCTCAGCATAGGTAAGGCGGGGCAGGGGAAGCTGGATATCCTCGCCTCTGAACTCCTTCCATACCTTTTTGAGGAAGCCCTCGGTGGTGGCAATAACGTCCTCCTGAGTAACGAAGGAGTACTCGGTATCTATCTGGGTGAACTCGGGCTGGCGGTCAACGCGCAGGTCCTCGTCGCGGAAACAGCGGGCAAGCTGGAAGTAACGGTCAAAGCCCGATACCATCAGAAGCTGCTTATAAAGCTGGGGAGACTGGGGCAGAGCGTAGAACTTGCCGGGATGTACGCGGCTGGGAACGAGGTAGTCGCGTGCGCCCTCGGGGGTAGGTCCTATAAGGTTAGGGGTCTCTATCTCAAGGAAGCCCTCTCCCATATAATACTCTCTGGTGATCTGAGCGATCTTGCTTCTTGCAATAATGTTTCTCGCAAGGTCGGGACGGCGGAGGTCAAGGTAGCGGTAGCGCATACGCAGCTCGGGACGCACCTGACTGTTCTCCACGATCTCGAAGGGAGGAGTTTCGGAGCGGGAAAGCACCGTAAGCTCCTTAACGGCGATCTCAATAGCGCCCGTGGGGATCTTGTGATTGATAGCGTTCTCTCCTCTGCTGCGGACAACGCCCTTTGCCATAAGAACGGTCTCGGATCTTACGCCGTATGCGGTCTCGAAGCTTGCGGCGTCGGTCTCCTTATCGAAGGAGAGCTGAATGATGCCGCTGCGGTCGCGCAGGTCGATAAAGATAAGCTGACCAAGGTCGCGCTGACGCTGGGTCCAACCCATAACCGTAACGTTTTTGCCGATGTCCTTTTCGCTGAGCTCGCCGCATCGGCAAGTTCTCTTGTCGTTTTCCGTAAGTAAATTAGCCATTTTTATATTCCTTTCCGGGCATAGCCCATCACATGATTAAACTTCTTCATCTTCGCTTGGTCTGTATTTTTCCGTCGCCTGCATTATGTCGTCCACGATAGTATCAAGAACGTATTGCAGGAAGTAGCTTCTCTGCTTCAGAAAAGCCGCCGGATCGTTATTCTTCTCCATAATCAGCGTTTCGCAGGCGTCCTCGAGAGCGTCGGGATACCC
>JAFSCG010000216.1 GCA_017436885.1 Clostridia bacterium
GGATGCGCCGCTGTTTGCAAAGGGTAGTGCCTCCGCTTCCCTTTCCATCCTTGTTATTGCAACAGCCGCGCCGTCTGCCGTTGCCTCGGTAATGGGAGATGCCGAATGAACGCGCAGCTTAAGCTTGCGCACGCTCTCCTCGGTAACGAAGCTTCCTTTTGCCGCACCCACGTCTATCTGCCATACGTCGGACTTGAGCGTGCTTACGCTCACGGGGGTCTTGCGGTATATTCCGTCGGTATACGCTTCCGTTTCTCCGTCGTCCTCATAAAGCTCGAAGGAGGTGTCCGCACGTCCGTAAATATTTACGGAAAGCTCGCTCCAATCCGCGCCGTCCATGGGGGAGATAACGTTGCTGACGGGGATGGCAGCACCCTTGCGCACAAAAACGGGCATCTCGTTTATATCTGCCGTTACCGTTATGGTCTTCGGTCCGACCGTTTCCTCGCCCGTGAAGGCGTTTATCCACGTTCCGTCGGGAATGAACACCGTGCGGGAGGACATATTTTTACCGAGCACGGGCTCGCAAACGAAATAAAGTATCGCTTTGCCCGAAAGCTCGTAGTATTCCACCGTAAGCTCGTAGGTCTTGCCGGCTTCAAGATGCTCCTTATTATTAAGGTAGGGCTTTACCTGACTGGAAGCATATCCGTCGGACCACAGCTTACCGTCTATGTACACTCTTGCGCCGTCGTCGGCAAGGGTGCCGATATAGCAATCAAACTCGGGAGTTATGGTACCCGTATACCGCGCGGCGAAGTAGTCTGCGTTTACCTTTGCGTTGGGAGACCCGGTGTACCAGTAATAATCCAGATTGGGCACCACCTCGGTATAAACGGGAGAACCGCGGAAATAGGTCTCCTTTGCCCTTCCCTTTGCAGAATTGAAGTATTCTGCCTCCAAACCTTCCCTCCCGTCCTTGGTCTTCAGCCAGCTTGAGGGAACGGCGTACTGCCCGTCGCCCTCGGTGCTCCAGAAGGGTGCAACAAGGATATCCTCGCCGATAAGGTATTGGGTATTGTCCTTTGCCTCCTCGTACTGCGGGTAATGGAAATCAAGACGTCGCATAAGAGGCATACCGCTTTCGTAGTTTTCGCGGGCAAGCATATAATAATAGGGCATAAGATGGTAGCGCATATCCAGGTAATCCTTGATGATCTTCTGCGCTCCCGTTCCGTAGCTCCACGGCAGCTGCTCGTTCTTTGCGCTGAGGGTGGAATGAACGCGCACAACGGGAGAAAAGGCTCCGTACTGCATCCAACGGACAAAGTTGTTCCTTGTTACTGTATCGTTATGCCAGAAGCCGCCAAGATCGCTTGACATATATGGAGAGGCACCGTTCACGCCGCCGATGACCATGTTTTCTATCTCACGTCTGAGCTGAAGGGGGTCGCCGTAGATATCACCCGTCCACTGCACGCCGTATCTGTGCCCGATAACGGACGGCTCGCCCGTTATGTGTCCGTGCTTGATCCAGTCAACGTTAGAGAGCATCAGCACGCGCTCGGGATAGCTTCCTTCCTTTGTTTCAGCGTGGTATTTTGCCATCGTGTCGTAATACAGCACCTGCCCGAGGGTGGAGAACAGAACGTCAGCGTAAGGGGATTTTATGCCATAGGTCCAGTTGCGGTCGTACCACCAGCCGTCAAGACCCAGCTTCATGAGGGAGGTAATACCGTTGCTCTGCCACTTAAGCTCCGTGGGATAGGTGATCATTGCCGAGGTCTTGTGGGTGTGGTCGTTAAAGAGGACAAGCACGCCATTCTCCTCTGCCTCTGTCAAAAATCCCTCCATATCGGGATAAAGCTCCGTGTTTACGTCGTAGCCCGTACCGTCTCCGCCGTTGCCGCCCGTGCTGGTGTTCTTCCACTCGGTGTCGATAACTATCATATCAAGGGGTATCTCCCTTGTGCGGTAACGCTCTATCATGGCAAGCTTTTCATTTGCGGTGTAATTTGTCCACTTGGAGTACCACGAGCCGAGAGCCTTTATATCAGAAAGCATAGTTCTTCCCGTCAGCTCCACAAATTGCCTGCGCAGGGCGGCACTGTCGCCAAGGGGCAGAAGCACGTACAGATCCGTGTTTTCGGTGCGCGTCCAACCGCTTGAAAGATCCTTGCCTCCGTTATAAGTAAGTCCGCCGTCTGCGGGGATGATGCCGTTATCCATAAGCACGAACGCATCGGGAGTTTCCGACGGCGCGGGAAGCGAAGCGTAGAAGCCGTGCTTCTTTGAGCCGAGATAGCTGTATATAAGCTTGCCGTCGTTATCGAAAATACGCACGGATGCGACCGTGGGATCGTTTTTTGGGATATTCACGGTAAAAGCGTCGGTCTTCAGTATTACGGTCTCGCCGTCCTCGTCCCGCACAACTCGAGCTCCCGCGTGATCCGTACCCGCCGCCACAAGAGTGCTTTTATCGTTAAATTTGCCCTGCTCGCTTTCCTCGATGCGGACTATGCCGTCCGAAAGTATGCGGACACGCAGGGTGCCGTCGGTATACGTATACACACCATCCGTTGCATCCGTCCTATCGGTGCTTTTATGGGAAAAACCGCAAACGGAGCAAACGCTTGTAACCACCGTGCCCGCAGTCTTTTTTTCAAAGGAATGGGAGGTGCACTCCGCCGCTTTTCTTGAAATACCGCATACCGTGCAGCTCTCTTTTTCAAATTTATGAGAGCCGCGAACGCTCTTGCAGTAATCGGCAAGAGTGCCCTCGCTGTCGCCGTATCCCGCAAAAAGCGCCGAATAGCTCTTCAGCGCAGCGGAGGATGCCTCGTTCACGAATACGTCAAGGGAAGTCAGCCTGTTTCGCGCATTGTAATCTATGAAATCTCCGGTAAAGGTTATCACACCGTCCGTCAGGATCAGATCCGTATCAAAGGAGCTTACGTCGCTGTTCTGGTTTCCGAGGGATATCTGCTTGGATATGGAAAGATCGCCTGTAACGTATATATCACAGCCCGCAGGCTCCGCAAAATTGCAGGTGCCCGTAGAGCCCGCGATCAAAAAACGAGTATGGACGTTGCCGCCGATCTCGATAGTCGCCTTGCCCGTGGACGTTACGTTAAGATTGCGGTTGAAGCCGTCGATGCCCCAATATTCACCGCTTTTTACGGTAACGTGAGTGTCCATGCTCTCGTAGCCCTTGCGCGTTGCGCCGCTTATACAGCCCGCAAGCAGATATATCTTTGTGCCTACCTCGCCCTCCACCTTCAGCTTGCTGTGCATTGCAAGCCCTTCACCCATTGTAAGATGGTAACCGCGGGCGGTAATAAATATACCGTTTGCATAGCTGCCGGAGGAAACGGTCAGGTCTTTCAGCTCGGTCTCTCCGCTTAAATGATATTCATAAACGGATGCAAATCTGAGCACCGAGTCCTTATTCTGTCCGCGCAGGGTTATCTTGCCGCCGTGCTCCGGCTCCGTGAAGGAGGTGCGGGTGGTATCCCCTTTGTGAAGGGGCACGGTAACCGTTCCCACAATTACTATTTCTCCGCCGTCCAACACTCTTTTGTATGCCTCGGTAAGAGAGCCGAGAGGCGAAGCGGCACTTGAACCGTCGCCCTTGCCGCCGTCGGAAACGTAAACACACGCCTCCGCCGCACTTACGCTTGAAATCATTGTGAGCATAATACATAAGGTAAGAAAAAACCAGAAGATCTTTCTCATACCAACCTCCGATAGTTTTGTACAACTACAGTTTATCAAATATATTTTGCCCCATCTATTGCATTTTGCTATATATATTTGTTAAAATGATACGGGAGGTGGAGATATGATACCTTACTTCAAGCATTTTTATATGGAAAAAAACAGCTTGCCTCACATATCCCCCTTGATGGGCGGAGTACAGCAGTGCAAAAAGGACTATACCTACGGTCCCGTAATGCGGCGCTACTACATTATCGAATACGTGCTGAACGGCTGCGGCGAATATACGGTAAACGGACAGGTTTTCAAGGTGAAAAAAGGCGAGGCGTTCGTTATCAGACCTTACGAGGCTCATCTGCTGCGCGCCGACAAAAGCGACCCGTGGGAATACGTGTGGATAGGATTTTCCACCGATCTTGCAATTCCGAAGCCCCTTGAGGAGCATTACGTTTTCGACGGCGCGCCGATAGCAGATATATTTCTCCGTCTGGCGGATACGAGCCACCGCCGCTCCTGCGCCGAGTACGCCACTATGATATACGGCATATTTGCGCGGTTATACTCCCTGCAGGATATTGCAAGCAAGCAAAGCAACGACCCCATAGACGAAGCGGTCGATATCATACGCAAGGAATACGCCACCATTACCGTAAACGAGCTTGCCCACAGATTTTATATGAACAGATCCTACTTTGGAGCACGCTTCAGGCAAAGGATCGGCAGATCTCCAAAGCAGTATATAGACGAAACAAGGCTGTCCACGGCGGCAATGATGATAAGCGAGCTGGGATACACCGTAACGCAGGCAGCTCTTGCAACGGGATATTCGGACATAATGAGCTTTTCAAGAGCCTACAAAAAGCACTTCGGCATCTCGCCGCGACAAAGCGTTTCCAAGCGCTCCGACGGAGGAGGAACTATCATACTTAAGTAAATACGAAAAGGACGGAGCGCGACTCCGTCCTTTTCGTATATCATTTCATTTTATACGTTGCCGTTTATCACAATAACTGTGGCACCTGCCTCGGAGGTCCACACACCCGTTTCGGGGTCCTGTGTGAACGTGGCACCGGGAACGGTAACAGCACCCGCAACGGTGGCAAACTCGCCCGTTTCCTCATTGTAGGTGTAGCTTGTGGCGGGAAGCTCTGCGCCGTCAACCGTTACGCTTGTAATGGTTATGGGCGGGTTGAAGGTGTCCGCAAGGACCACGTTATCCTCGGCGGTGGCGGGACAGCAGGCGTTGTTTATAATGGTAATGGTGTAGCTTATCTCGCCGTTGCAGGGCACGGTGCCGGGGCAAAGCGCCTTTTCCACCGCCAGATCGGGCTCACACACCGCGGTGATAACGGTGCTTGCCTCTGCTCCGCAGGAGGTGGCGGTGGCGGTATTGGTGATGGTTCCGTCTGCGCAGGGCGGCGCAAACTCGTTTGCCCTTGCGGCGTAAATAAGCAGCGCGTTACCGCCTGCGGGCACGGTTATGCCGTCAAGCACAAGGGGAGATACGGAGCTGACGGTAAGACCCGCGGCAAGCACGCCGTTAACGTAGTACTTGGCAGTGTCCTCTATATAAGTGAGGGGAACGAGAGTTCCCTCCCCGAAGGGGTATGCGCCCAGATCGTCCGTTACCGTAAGACCCGTAACGTCCACGGTCCCCGCGTTTGCAATGCTGACAGTATAGGTGATTATATCGTTTGCGCCGTACACGTCGCGCACGGCAGCCTTTGTAAGGGTAATTACGTCAACTACCTCACCCGTTACGGTGTTGGAGTTTACCGTTTTGTTGTTATAAGAAAGAGTTGCTCTGTTAGTAAAAACAGCCATATCATTCCTCCGAAAGTTTTTGAGGTCGCCCTCACAACAGTATATTAAAAAAGGAAAGTTCTGTGAACTTTCCTTTTTAAATATACCGCGTTGCAAATTCCAAGAATTTGTAATATATCGAACAGCGTGGCCTTGCGGCACGCGACTGCACGCGTCAGCGTATATCGCGATCGCACTCGCGATTATATCGCGCCGTGTTCACACGGCATATCGCCAAATTCGAAACGACGATATGCTCGCGAGGAATTATCAATAGCAAAATCGGCGGGAGATAAACCCCCGCCCTACGATACGTGCCGATCATTCACCGTAGGGCAGGGGCTTGCTCCTGCCGTTTGTCCGTAGGGCAGGGGCTTGCTCCTGCCGTTTGAACGTTATGATATGATCGCCAAAAGGTCGATCACAGTTGCGCGCCCGAGGCGCGCTCCATCCACTCTCTCGTCTTATCTAACGCAAGCTTCAGGTATTTACCCGTATATGACGCATCGCACTGTGCGACCTGCTCGGGCGTGCCCGTGCAGACCACGGTGCCGCCACCGTCTCCTCCCTCGGGGCCGAGGTCGATAACGTAGTCGGCGCATTTTATAACGTCCAGATTATGCTCGATAACAAGCACGGTGTTGCCTGCGTTCACAAGGCGCTCCAGCACCTCCAGAAGATGCTTAACGTCCGCCGCCGCAAGACCCGTGGTGGGCTCGTCAAGGACGTAAATGGTCTTGCCCGTGCTGCGCTTGGCAAGCTCGTACGCAAGCTTTACGCGCTGTGCTTCACCGCCCGAGAAGGTGGTGGCGCTCTGTCCTATCTTAACGTAGCCGAGGCCAACGTCGCAAAGGGTGGAGAGCTTGCGCGCTATTGCGGGAATGTCCGCAAAGAAAGCAAGTCCCTCCTCTATGGTCATATCCAGCACGTCGCTGATATTTTTGCCCTTGAACTTCACCTCGAGGGTGTCGCGATTATAGCGTTTGCCGCCGCAAACGTCGCACTTTACGTAAACGTCGGGAAGGAAGTGCATCTCTATGCACTTTACACCGTCGCCCTGACACGCCTCGCAGCGTCCGCCCGAAACGTTGAAGGAAAAGCGTCCCTGGGTATATCCCCTCTGCTTTGCGTCCTTTGTCTGGGCAAAAAGGGCACGAATGTCGTTGAACACGCCCGTGTAGGTGGCGGGGTTTGAGCGGGGAGTCCTGCCTATGGGGCTTTGGTCGATGCAGATTATCTTATCGAGATGCTCCACGCCCTCCATGCTGTCGTACTTACCGGGCTGTGTGAAGGCGCGGTTCAGCTTTGCGGCAAGGGCGCGGTGGATTATCATATTCACAAGGCTGGATTTACCCGAGCCCGAAACGCCCGTAACGCAGGTAAAGGTGCCGAGAGGAATGGAAACGTCGATATTTTTAAGATTGTTCTGTTTTGCGCCGCGAACGGTAAGAAAATTGCCGTTGCCCTTGCGCCTCTCCGCGGGAAGAGGGATATACTTCCTGCCCGAAAGATAATCGGCGGTAACGGACTCGGTGCATTTTATTACCTCATCGGGGGTGCCGCAGGTAACCAGCCGACCGCCGTGAACGCCCGCACCCGGACCGATATCCACGATGTAATCGGCGGCGAGCATGGTCTCCTCGTCGTGCTCCACCACTATAACGGTGTTCCCGAGGTCGCGGAGCTTTTTCATGGTGGCGATAAGCTTGCCGTTATCCCGCTGATGCAGGCCGATGCTTGGCTCGTCCAGAACGTACATAACGCCCGTAAGCGCGGAGCCCATCTGGGTCGCAAGGCGGATGCGCTGTGCCTCGCCTCCCGAAAGAGAGCCCGATTTGCGGGAAAGGGTGAGGTAAGAAAGACCCACGCTGCGCAAGAAATTAAGGCGCGAGCGTATCTCCTTCAATATCTCCTTGGCGATGACCGCCTTCTCCCCCTCGGGGGAAAGCTCGTCGAAGAATTTGACCAGATTTTCCACCGTATTTGCGCAAAGGGCGCTGATGGAAAGCCCGCCGACGGTAACCGCAAGTGCCGAGGGATTAAGACGCATACCGTGGCATTCGGGGCACTCGCTCTCCTCAAGGAATTGGGAATAATTATCCCCGGGGAAGGTGGCAAGACGGCGGGAAACGGTGTTCACAAGCCCCTCGAACTTGGCAATTGTGCGGGTGCTTCTTTTGCCGAAGGTACGCACAACGTCGTATTCCTCGTCCCCCGTGCCGTACATAAGGGCGTTCCACGCCTCCTCGGAAAATTCCGAAACGGGCATGTCCATGGTAAAGCCGTGGCTCTTACCCACAGCGGCAATAAGGGGCCCGCTCCACGTGTCCTCGCCCGTGCTCTTGAAGCCGTTTGCAACTATTGCCCCCTCGGAAAGCGAAAGACTCTTGTCGGGTATCAGCTTATCGGGGGAAACGTGGGAAAGCTCGCCAAGTCCCGAGCAGCGCGCACAGGCACCCATGGGATTGTTAAAGGAGAACATACGGGGCTCTAATTCGCCGAAGCTGATATTATGCTCCTCGCAGGCGTAATTCTGGGAAAACTCCAGCACCTCGCCGTCGCCCTCGCGGGGCACTATCTCTATCTTGAGGTTTCCGTCCGCATAGCGGAGCGCCGTTTCCACGGAATCGGAAAGGCGGGGGCGCAGTCCCTCCTTCATTACAAGGCGGTCTACCACCACGTCAACGTGGTGCTTTTTATTTTTTTCGAGCTTTATATCCTCCGTAAGCTCGTACATATTTCCGTCTATCTTAACGCGGGCATAGCCGTTCTTCTTTGCGTCCGCAAGCACCTTCTCGTGCCTGCCCTTTTCCCCGCGCACAACGGGGGAAAGCACCATAAACCTCGTTCCCTCCTCCAGCGCCATTATCCTGTCGATGATAACGTCGGTGGTCTGCATGGATATCTCCTTGCCGCAAACGGGACAATGGGGCACGCCGATGCGCGCATAAAGCAGACGCAGATAGTCGTATATCTCCGTAACGGTGCCAACGGTGGAGCGGGGGTTCTTGGAGGTGGTCTTCTGATCTATGGACACGGCGGGAGAAAGCCCGTCGATGGAATCAACGTCGGGCTTGTCAAGCTGACCGAGGAACATACGGGCGTAAGAGGAAAGGGATTCCACAAAGCGGCGGTGTCCCTCCGCGTACAGGGTGTCGAAGGCAAGGGAGGATTTACCCGAGCCCGAAAGCCCCGTGAACACGGTAAGGGTGTCGCGCGGCACGGTAACGTCCACGTTTTTCAGATTGTTTTCCCTTGCTCCCTTTATGATTATCTGTCTTTCTTTCATAATAGCACTTCTCTTTTACTTTTCTTCACGAAGCTTCTTTATGCGGTCGCGCAGGTATGCGGCACGCTCGAACTCCAGATGCGACGCACAGCGGCGCATCTCCGCCGTAAGCTCCCTGATAAGCTCCTCCCTCTCGGAGGCGGAAAGCTTCTTTTTCGTTGCGGCGGGCTTTTTTTCGTCCTTTTTTGGTGCGGAGGTGTCGATAAGCTCCCTTACCGCCTTGCGGACTGTCTGGGGGGTTATGCCGTTTGCCTCGTTGTATTCCTGCTGGATGCGGCGGCGTCTTTCCGTTTCGCCCACGGCGGCCTTGATGCTCTTGGTCATTACGTCGGCGTAAAGGATGACCCTTCCGTCCACGTTACGAGCGGCGCGGCCTATGGTCTGGATGAGGGACGTCTCGCTGCGGAGCAGACCCTCCTTATCCGCGTCAAGCACTCCCACAAGCGCGACCTCGGGTATATCAAGACCCTCGCGGAGCAGGTTGATACCCAC
>JAFSCG010000217.1 GCA_017436885.1 Clostridia bacterium
CTACGATCAGATCGAAAACGTTGTAAACGTTGCAAAGGAAAAGTTCGGCAGAATTGATATGCTCTGCAATTTTGCGGGCGGCGACGGTATTCGTATACTTAAGGGCAAGCGCGATTTCGCAACGGTTGACCCTGCTATCCTTCAGTGGGAGATCCAGGTAAACCTTACTGCGCAGATGCTCTTTGCCCGTGCTGCCATCTCCACCATGATGGAGCAGAAGAGCGGCGTTATTATTAACCTTGGCTCCATTTGCGGCGCAGAGGCAAGCAGTGGCTCTATCGGCTACTCCACCGCAAAGGCGGGCGTTATGAACGGACTTACATGGTCTCTTGCCAAGTACGCGGCTCCCCACGGTATTCGCGTATGCTCCGTTTCCCCCGGACCTGTTCTCACCCGTGCGGCTATGGCAAATATGAAGACCCTTATGGGACGTGCTGCCGAGCCTCAGGAGGTCGTTGACCTTATCCTTTACCTCATGTCCGAAAAGGCTGCCTTTATCACCGGTGTTGACTACCGCATCGACGGCGGTCGCTACTGCATGGGCAAGGCATAAAACGGTAGATCATTGATATTAAGCCTTCTCGTATGCGCAGTTCTCTCACTGCGCATACGGCGAAGGCTTTTTTCAACCTTTGTTTTATTGACTGTTGTATACTCTTGTGGTAATATAGATAAAAACGGTGAAGGAATAGTAATGAAAAAGACCGAGATAACCCTAAACACAGATTATTTTCCCGAGCAGCTTCACAAGTATTTTGAAAACGCAAGAGTGTACGACAGTAGCTGCAGTCCCGATATGGCGGTGTATTATTCCGATATCGGATATTACGTAAAGGTGGCAGCGCTCCACACCCTTGCAAACGAGGCGGCTGTCGGCAGACTGTTCCACTCTCTTGCCCTTGGTCCCGCGGTAACGGAATATATCAGCACGGACAGGGACTATCTTGTTACCGAGGCGGTGCAGGGAACAGACCTCACCCATTGTGTGGACGAGCCGGAGATGATATGCCGTATTCTTGCAGAGGCACTTACGCTCCTGCACGGCAAATGCGGTTATTCTGCGGATATCTCACCTGCATTTACAGAATATTTGCGCATCGCGGATAGTTACGATTGCTACGGCTTTAAGGCAAAGGCAATATCAAAGACCTTTGCCATTGCCGATCGCGAAACAGCCGAGAGCATCATTAAGGCTAATATAGGTCGCCTGCGTGCCGACACGCTTATCCATGGCGATGCCTGCCTGCCAAATCTCATGCAGATGGATGGAAAGTTCATATCCTTCATTGATTTCACCACGTCGGGCATCGGCGACAAGCATATCGACCTGTATTGGGCGATCTGGTCCCTTTGGTATAATTTGAAAACGGATAAATATACCGATCTTTTCCTTGACCTGTACGGCAGGGATAAATTCGACTTCGAGCTTATCCGCGCCGTTGCGGCGCTGGAGCTTGTTGAGTAATAATTCGGGAGGTCTTTTATGACCGTCGAGGAGATAAAGCTTCGTCAATTAACGGGTCAGCATTTGTTAAGCCCGTCTGATAAGAGGACCGTTTTGCACGACCTTTGCGGAGTGCAGGCGCAGTTTATGGCAAATGCTATGCACTCGCTGAAAATAAGATGCTCGGACTTTAGCGAGGATACCGTCAAAAACGGACTTGTGAAAAACTGGACTGTAAGGGGAACGGTACACGTTTTCAACGCAGAGGATCTTCATCTGTTTATTCATTGCAATAACGGAGCGGATCATTTGAAAAACGATTGGCGAGGATATTCGTTTTGGAACCGGCGGGATAGATGGGCGTTAACTCCCGAGCGACAGGCTTACTTTACCGATGTGATACTGAACGCGCTTAAATATTCCGAGCTGACAAGAGATGAATTAAAGGATATCTGTAAGCAAAACGGTATGACGGCATCGGAAGAAAGCAGTATGTTCGATCCATGGGGCGGCGGCATTCGCGAAATGTGCGAACGCGGCTTTATTAACTACGTGGTTCAGGAAAAGAAGGCGTTTTGCCTTTCTCCCGCATTCACTCCCATTCCCGAGGGCGAAGCAAAGCTTGAAATGGCACGGAGATATTTCACTCACATGGGACCGTCCACCGTTCACGATGCGATGTATTATTTCCATGCGTCTGCCGCCCAGGTAAAGGATTGGATATCGCGACTCCCCGTTTCAACTGCGGAATGTAATGGCAGGACCTACTATTACATAGAAAACGGTCTGAATTACCATAAGGATATCCCCAAATGCCTGTTTCTTGCGGGCTTCGATCAGCTTCTCTTATCCCATGAAAAAAGGGAAAGCTTGTTTTTGAGCGGGGAGAACGTAAGATCGATATTCAATCTTGCGGGAATCGTAATGCCCGCGCTGATGATAGACGGCGTAGTGGTGGGAAAATGGAAATATAAGAATAAAAAGCTGAGCATTTCACCATTCAGAGCATTCTCGAAATATGAAAAAAAGGCAGCTTCCGATATGGCGGAAAGCCTGTGGAGCGATATCAGATCTATTGATCTTGAGTGATGGGAGAAAATATGTCAAGGATAGAAAAAGTTGAATTTACAAATATGTGCATGATATGCGATGGAAATAAGGTCGTTGTTATGGACAGGCAAAAGCAGGACTGGCCCGGTGTTACCTTCCCCGGCGGGCACGTTGAGGAGGGAGAGTCCTTTACCGACGCCGTAATACGCGAGGTGCGTGAGGAAACGGGGCTTGCCATTCGTTCTCCAAGGTTATGCGGAATAAAGGATTGGTACGAGGATAAATGCAGATACGTGGTTCTGCTGTACAAGGCAAGCGTGTTTGAAGGAGAGCTTGTATCCTCCGATGAAGGCATGGTGTGGTGGGCAGATATTGATGAGCTGCCGAAGCTTAAGCTTTCCCTTGATATGCGGGACATGCTCCGAGTTTTTGCCGATGACGATTTGAGTGAATTTTTCTACTACCAAAACGGCGATAAATGGCTTTATGATCTGAAATAATGAAGGTGAACATGCTATGGAAGAATTTATTTTGATACGACCGACAAGCGAATACGCAAGTCAGCTCACGGAATACAGACAGGAGTTCCTTGATGCGGGAAGCTCCATGGACGGATGCGGTCAGCTGCGACAGATCGCCGATCCCGTTGAATATGTAAGCAAAAGCATCGAATATGAGGATCCCTCCAAAACGCCTTCTCATTTGGCTCCCGCCACACAGCTTCTGTTCATTCGTAAGATCGACAACAGACTTGTGGGTATGATCCAGATCAGGCACAGCTTCAATGACTATCTGGAAAAATACGGCGGTCATATCGGTTATTCCGTAAGACCGAGCGAACGGCGCAAGGGCTATGCCAAGGAAATGCTGAAAGCGGCGCTTCCGTTTTGCCGAGAGCTCGGACTTGACAGGGTGCTTATCACTTGCAATGACGGAAATATAGGGAGCGAAAAGACTATTCTTGCAAACGGCGGTGTTTATGAATCCACGGTTTGCGAGCCAAATTCAAAAAAGAATATAAAAAGGTTTTGGATAAGGCTTCAGTGAGCACTGTCCGAACTGTCCGATGATTATCCGAATGCGTTGACAAACCCCAAAAAGCACTCAATTCAAAAAGCGCACAACGGCTATCATTACGTCTTTGCTCGCATATAATGTAGAAATACTTATATGCGAGGTTGCGATGGACAAAAAACAAAAGGGTCTTAATCTTGGAGGAGTGTTGCGAAGGCTTCCCGATGGGGTGGCTTTTATAAATGGGGCGGAGGGATATTCGCAAATAAACGGCACGGTCAGATTTTATCAGACCGA
>JAFSCG010000218.1 GCA_017436885.1 Clostridia bacterium
ACGGTGGATAAAGCCGGCTTTGAAACAATATGCAACACGCTGTATGATATGGCGGTGGAATATATGCCTATGCCGTCGGGTGTCGCATTTACAAAATCTACGCCGGATTATGATGGTAAACCGAAATTTGAGTACCTAAAAGAGGGAAACGCCCTTAGTTGGAAAGACATAGAGGGTAATGGGGCAGGAATTTTATTTTTCTCCCCCAACAAATACCAGAATTTCTATGCATTTCGTATTACCGTCAGCGTGTCAAGGCACATTTTATATGAAGCAGTGTATGGATAAAACTTAAAAAAACACGCCGCCGCAGACCAATCATCGGCCTGCGGCGGTTTTTGTACAACGAAAACCCCACCATAGTGGCGGGGTTCCATAAAGGATTTGCCGATGAGCAGAAAAGAAATAAAAATCGCGAAGAATGTTCTTGTGTCAAAGCCTCCCTTGTGTAAAGGGAGCTGTCAGCGAAGCTGACTGAAGGATTGTTTTGTGGAGATTATTGTTTTTACAATCCCTCCGTCACGGCGTTGCCGTGCCACCTCCCTTTACACAAGGGAGGCTCTTTTCGCCGCCCGATAGATAAACAAAGAGGACAGAGAGAGTAAAACCCCATCTGTCCTCCTGTCGGTAGGTAACGTATTCTAATGAATTTCAAAAACTGTCCTTAAGAATACGCACCGTTAGAGTCCGTTTTTTCGTTCCGTATCGCGCGCCTCTGCTGCTCTCGCGCCGCAAGGCCGCGCTTTTTTTCTCGCTACCGGTTCACTGCCTCCGTCGAAACGATAACGCAGCAAATGGGCTTGCCCTCGCGCATAAAGTTCTCCTCGTACTCGGTGGTGATGTTCTCGGCGGCGCGGGCGCTGTTGTGCAGGTCGGTGGTGGCAAATTCCAGCTTAAGACCCGCGTTCTGATACTCCTCCACGGAATATTCAAAAAGCTCCACGTTGTCGGTCTTCTGGATTATTTTGCCGCCGGGCACAAGCAGCCTTTTGTAGGTATCCAGCCTCTCGGGGGCGGTAAGGCGGCGCCTGTGGTGTCCCTTTTTGGGCCAAGGGTCGGAAAAGTTCAGATAAACGGTGCTTATGCTGTGCTCGGGGAACATTTCCTCAAGCTCCTCGGCGTGGCCGATGATAAACCGCAGATTGTTTTTTACCTCGTCCCTGCGTGCCATAGCCTTCTCGAGGGCGTTTATCATAACGTTTTCCACTTTTTCCATAGCGTAAAAGTTTATTTCGGGGCGGCTTGCGGCGTTTTTAACGGCAAAGGCACCCTTGCCGCAGCCTATCTCCAGATGCACCTCGCCTTTTTTGTTTGCAAAGGGGGCAAGGGGATCTGCCTTGGTTATTTCTCTATCGGGAGCCAGAAATTCGGCACAGGTTTGAAGTCTTTCGGCGCCGTGGCGTTTTTTTCGCATTCTCATATTGCTTTTTTTCCTTATATTTAGTATAATGTATTGTGAATACAGTTTAATTTGGGACAATATCACCGTTTACGGAAGATATATTAACACATTATGGCGAAAAAGTAAAGTTTTTTGAAATTTTTGCAAAAAACAAAAATTCGGGAAAGGATAAAGTATGGAAAAGACTGATTTTCTTGCCAGGATCTCCACAGGTCTTGCAAGCCACGGTCTGAACGGCGATACGGTCAAAAGGTACACCGACCGCGTGGCCTCCTTGCTTGACGAGCTCCCCCCCGAGGAGCTTACCGCGATACTGTCCGGAGGGATAGACGTGGAGGCCTTCGTTGTCGACCTTTTGAAGGACGGCGAGCACGAGATCCGGCAAGAAGCAAAAGCAGAAAGCAAGCCCGCAGCTGCAAAAAAAGCACCTGCGGCGCAAAAAAAGCCTGTTGAAAAGACGGCAGAGCCCCAAAGACCTGCGGTAAAAAAGGTCGCCGCGGAGCAAAAGTCCGCGGAGCAAAAGCCGAGGGAGGCAAAAGCCCCCGCGGAGGCACCGAAGCCCGAGCCGAAGCGCGCGGAGCAAAAAAAACCCGCTGAGGAAAAAAGACCTCTCGACCCCGACGAGATGAGAGAGAAGGCGCCCACGGAGCGCCTGCCGATGAGCGGAAGGATCACCGAGGACGGAAGGCTCCGCACCCCGGGCAAGATCACGGAAAAGCAGGATCACACCAACTTCTGGATACTGTTCTGGGCGCTTTCGCCCTTGTGGATACTGCTGTTTGCGGCAATGACTGTGCTTGTTGCGGCAATGGTACTTACCTTCGTTGTTTGCATACTTGTGCTTGTTGCGGCGCTTATTGCCGTTGTTGTAGCCGGAACTGCACTGTCCCTTGTGGGTATTATTTACGGAGCAACACAGCTGTTTTCCGACGCCACCTTTGCCGTTGGCCTGTACGAGCTTGGCCAGGGCATAGTTATCGGCGGAGGTACCATATTTATCGGAATTATCCTCTACAACCTTGCCGTAAGACTTAATCCTTGGCTTATCAAGCAAACGGTACATATGATGGGCGGCTTTACCCGAGCCCTTAAGAGACTGTTTTACAGAGTAAAGGGGGCGATGGCACGATGAAACCCGCATCCATAATTTTTCTCGTTCTTTCGGTGCTTATAGTTGCCGGCGGCATTTTCCTGTGCCGCGAGGCGGAGGAAAGAGCACTTGAGGCGGATATTGAGCTTTTCAATATTTCCCGCGATGCCGACGGTAACCGCGTTTCCGTTATGGAATACGATCCCGCAAAGATGGAAAAGATCGCAATCGACCTGAAGCAGGGCAACGTGTACGTCCGCGAGGGCGCGGAGTGCAAGGTTGAGATCTACAATCTCTTTGAGGGCGGCTACATCAAGGGCGTTTCCAGCAATATGCTGCAAATAAACGATACCCTTGGCATAATGGACATTATCAAGGAGGGCGCACAGGGTATTTCCTTCTCCGGCCTTCGCAACATTCTCCACGATATCAAGCTGGAGGAGGGCGAAAAATGGATAAACGTGTACGTGCCCAGAGGCACCGCTCTCAACGCCATACAGATAACCGTCCTTGAGGGCGATATCGTATTCGATGGCATACAGGACACCAACGCAGACGTTATCCTTACCGCCGAAAACGGCAATATAACCGTTAAAAACAGCAACACAAACACAAGGATGCAGATATCCTGCACCAAGGGCAACGTTCAGGTGGGCACCAGCTTTGCAAACGATATGCGCATCAAAAACGCAGACGGAAGCATTACCGTTACGGAGGGAACCTCCTTTATTTCCGCCGATCTCCACAGCACGAAGGGTGATATTTCCATTACTCTTTCCCAGAACATCGGCAAATACGTGGCCGACGTCAGCGCATCCATGCACATCAGCGTAGACGGGACTCCCCTGGGCACCACCACCTTTACCACTGCCGCCACCACGGGTATGAAGCTCACGGTGAGGGCAGAGGACGGAAAGGTTGAGATCAACGACTGAAGCCGAATATCAGACCCCTCGCACACCTGATCTGCGGGTGCTGCCGATAACGAAGGTTTTCCCGGTACTGCGATCAACGCCACCAGGAATTGCGCCTTTGATGCGTGAATTTCCCATTACGTACCGGAGAACGGGTCCAAAGCAACAACAAGGCACTTGTGGCAAAGTTTCCACAAGTGCCTTTTGCTATACGAACGTGGACAGCAAGAGCCTCCCCTGTGTAAGGGGAGGTGGCTCGCGTAGCGAGACGGAGGGGTTGTAAAAGTGTAAATAATATGTCAAAACCAATCCCTCAGTCAGCTTCGCTGCCAGCTCCCTTTACACAAGGGAGCCCATAATTCCACCTTACCCGATCGTTTTGTTATTAAAGTTTCAGGACTTTCGTTATTGCTGCTTGCCATAGAGCAGATATACAGAGGGGTTGTTTTAATATCGTTTTACATACGTTTAAAATCCCGCGGCAACGGAGCTGTACTCACTTGCTATCTCAGCCGTTACCTTGCCTTCAAATTTTCCCTTAATTACGCGGGCACCTCCTTTGAATTCGCCGCCCGTGATCTTAACGAAGGCCTCGCCTCGCACGCCGCCAAGACCGTGGGCGCGGGAAACGGAAATCTCGCAGTTCACAAAGGTGCCGCCCGTTACGGTCAGGTAAACGTTGCCGCTTATCTCGGTATTTTCACTGTTTGTGCCGGGGGTGACGGTAGTGGTCTGCTCCGCCTTGCCGATAATGCCGCCGTTTACCGTAAGATGCACGCTGCCGTCCACGTAGCCTGCGGAGGCACCTACGATGCCGCCGTATATCTCGCCGCCGTTAACGGTTATTTTTATATCACCAACGGTTGTAACTCTCGTGCCTCTGTTGCCGCCGCGCACAAGCTGCCAGGTGCCGCAATTTATCGTAAGCTCGCCTGCGCGGGTATCGTCGCAGACGCATACGCCGTTATCGTAGGAGCCGACGGTTATGCCGAGCCACGCAAAGGCCGAATTTGTGCGCACGCACCGAACACCCGTATCCATTACCACCTTGTTTCCGTTGCAAACGATGGTGCGCGAGCCCTTTGCGGCTATCTCCAGAGTAATATCCTTGAACACCGTGTTGCCTCCAAGGGAGATAGCCAGCGCATCACTGCCCACAAAGGAGAGCTTTGCGCCCGTACTGCGGTAGTCCACGCCGCCGTAAACGGAGGTAAAGGTAACGTTATTTGCATATGCGGGAAGCACCTCGGTGCTTACGCTTACCTTACCGCATACCACCACGGTGCCGCCTGCGGGGAGCAGAGCGCAGGCATCCGCAAGACTGCCCACGGGTGCATCAACGGTGCCGCTGCCATTGCTGCCGCTCCGAACGAAAACAACGTCTGTGCCCTGAGGCGGCACGTCGGGCGCAACGTAGGGGCGTATCTCTACTTCCTTTGCCTCGCAAAGTCGGGTATCGAGAGTAACAAGCTCGGCGGAAAGTATGCTGACGCTTGACGCGCTTTCAAGGATGATGCTGTTTTTCGTTTTTTCCAGAAGCACGGGCACGTAGATGCAGTCGCCGCCGTTTTCCGTGCCTGCCCTGCCCGTTTTGTAAAAGGGAACGGTGCCGAAGCTGTCGCCGTTTACGAACACCTTTACGTCCGCAATGGCGCCCGTGGTGTTGGCAAAGCCAAGCTTGAGATATATCTGACCGCCGCTCTTTCCCTCGGCGGCTATTTTTGTCATTTTGCTGTCTATCTTGCTTATCTCACCGCAGGTTACGCCCTCGGCGGCCTTCTCGGAGATGCGGATAAGGGTCAGCTCGTCCAAAATTACGTAGCCGCCGCTGCCGTCGCAGGAAACGGTAAGCTCCGCGCTGTCGCCGTCGGCTACGAAGTATAGCGTGCGCTTTACGTATTCGTCCTCGTTATACACGGCGGCGGTGGTGCCGCAAGCGGAAATGCTTGCCTTGCACGCGCTTGCAATAACGTAGGCGGTAAGAGCATATCTCTCGCCCTTTTTAAGGCCGCTTACCGTGGTCTTTACGGAATTACCGACGGGGATCTTTGCCGCGCCCGTGCCGTGGTAGGCGTCCTTTGTTACGGTAACGCCCTCGGTAACCGTGAAGCCCTCAAGGCTGCCAGTATCAAAGCTCGAATTATGGATGCCGACGTAGTCGTAGGTATGAAGCACGTTTTTGGGAACGTAATATTTGCCGTTTTCCACCTTGCCGCCGTTAAGCACAAGGGTCTTTTCGAAGTTTTCGCAGTAAAGGTCGATGACCTCGCTTATTTTATAGCTTTCGGGCAGTCCCTCGGCAAACATCCATACGCCCGTTACCGTATCGGCTACCGCCTTGTTGATTATCACGCCCTTGCCGTCCTGCCAAGTAAGGTCCAGTGCCTCCTTGGGGAGAGCGTCCATACCGCCCATAATGGCAAGGATGGGAAGCATAACGGTGCCGCGGGTATCGTAGCCGCAGAGGGAGAGCATTTTTGCCGTTTCAACGTAATCGCCCTCGCCGTAAAGGAGCGCGAGTATCATAAACGCCATATTTACCTCAACGCGGCCCTGCTCGTTGGTGCTTCTGCCGTTGTTAAGATAATAGAAGGGACGTGCACACTCTCTTTCCGCGTGTATCATTGCCTGACGCCAGCTTGCGGGGTATTTTGCGTACAGGTCAAAGCAATGCTGCACCACGTACCGTTCCCACGAATCCTCCGCAAAGAGGGACGCGGCGGTTTTTATAAGCTTGGGGATATCATCCTCAAAATACGCCATAGCGGACATAGCGGCCACAAAATCCAGCCATTCCACGTTGTCGGAATCGCCCGTTACGCGGCCGAACATCTCCGTGAAGCTCAGGGCGAGGTCGGGCATTCCCGCCGCCGCCATACCAAGGCCGTCGTTGCCTATCCACGGCTCCTGACACCACGCATACCTGTTGCCGTATTCGTTTGAGCCGAGATAGGGAGAGATATATCCGCGCTTGGTGGCAAGAGCGTAAGCTCCTGCCGTACGGCTTCCGCCGCCCATATCCCAAGGCGCGTACTTTACCCACCCCTCGGTAATTACCTTGGTAACGGGGGTGCCGTACTCCTCGTACATATCGCGCAGCACGTGCTGACCCAGCACGTCGATGCTGAAGGCATCGGCGATCCACGTTTCCCACAGCTTGGTTTCTTCATTATAGAAAAGCTTGACTATCTTGGAGTGATAGGGATTGTCGGGCGCGTCGTTGCCCGTGCAGATGCCGCGCCACCAGGTGTCGGGCATACAGATCTTGGGGGTCATATCGCTGTTCCAGACGTATTTGTAATCCGAGAGGAAGCCTATCATCTGGGAAAGGAAGCCTGCGGTGGTCTTATCGCGGTATTCCTCTGCGGTCATAATGTAAAAATCATCATTTTCCACAGGTGTTTCCTCAACCGTCGCGGTGGTCCCGTCGGTGACGGGCGCGGTGGTATCCTTTGGCACTTCGGGCACTGTACAGGAAGCAAAAGTAAGCATAGCAAGCAATATACAAATGGCTTTTTTCATAACACCCGCCTTTTTTATTAAATATCTCTTTTTTAATTGTATTACAGTTACGCTCCGATGGCAAGGTAAAAATCAATTTTGTTGATTGTAAAATTCACAGCCGCCCAAAGGCCAAAAAACGCCAAAGCCTCCGAAGCTGCCCGAACAGGGAAGCTTCGGAGGCTGTCTGCTATATTATTTGGATAAACGAGCAGAACCTTGCTTTCTTTTTGCAAGGATAAGCACGGCTGCAAGAACAGCGGCGGCCGCCGCTCCCAAAATTACGTACACGGCAGTGCCCGCACCGCCGGATCCGACGGGCACGTCGGAGGTCACGGGGGCTGCAGTAGTTGAACGGGTGTCTTCCGTCACGTCGCTTGCCGCGCCGCTATCCTCGGGTACGGTCGTTGCGGCCTCGGTGATCTCAATAACGGGAAGCCCATCTGTATTGGTGCCGAAATAGTAGGTGTTTTTTGCAAAGGAGTCTACCTTCATTGCGGCGCCTTCCCCGGGAACGTACTTGTAGGTTCCGTAGTTAACGCCCACCTCGCCCGAGGCCTTTATAAAGGTGCCGTCGCCCGTGCCGTCCAGCTCCGCGATGCAGAAGGCATCTCCCGCATCCTTTGCGGTATCGTAGGTAAGGTACAGACGGATGTACGCGCTGTTGGCAAGATTAAAGGACCTTGCAAGACTGCGGTATGCGCCGTTATCCCCGAAGGCGTCGCGGGTGGTGCGGTCCAGAGGGACGATGAGGGTGGAGTCCTCTATGGCGCTTACCTCGTATTCGTCGCCGTTATTGGCGGCAAGATATGCAAGGGCCTCGCGGAACACGTCTGTGCGGTAAACGGGAGCTCCGTCCTCCCCCTGCTCCACAAGCCTTTTCATCCCCTCCGGGGTCTGCACCTCGGATTTGTAAACGGAGGAATAAACGCACCATATAAAGGCCTTTTGACCCGGCTTCAGCACGTATGCGCCCGTTCTTTCCGAGAGGCGCATAACCGTGGTCACTGCCGCAGGCTTTGTCAGCTCAAGGGCCCGTGCGGTCTTTGCCGATGCGCTCCACGCAAGAACGTGGGAAAGATCCACGGGCTCGGAGCTTACGTTCATAACCGTAAAGCCCTCAAGCATATCGGAGGAGCCGCCCATGGCGGGAACGCGCCTCGTTGCGTCCACGATAATTAGGGGCGAATCGCTTTTATGGGTATCTGCGCAGGAGGTATTGCCGTTTTTTTCAAGGCGGAGGTCGGCGTAGATGGGATAGTGATCCGATGCCTTCCTTCCAAGGGGAGCCGTGTAGGGCAGGGAGCGGATAACGGTAAAATCCCCGCTTGATACGAACACGTGGTCGATGGGGTAATTGCCGCTTTGCCCCTTTTCGAGGGAATTGTGATAGGTTGCCATCCACGGATAGCTCTCGTCAGCCAGATATGCGGTGTCCCTCAGCTCCGTCTGGAGAATGCGGTTTGCTCTTTCCGGTTCGTCCATATTGAAATCCCCAAGGACCACCGCAGGCAAATAACCGTATTTTTCCCTGAGGGCGGCTATCTGCGCTATTACCTCCTCGGCGTTTGACTCGCGCTGCTTTTCCACCTGAGTGGAGGTGATATTCTCATAGCTTGAGCTGTACACCGCAAAATGCACGTTGATAACGATAATGCGCGCGCCGCTGTCCCTTTCCCTCAGCACACACCAGCAAAGGGACTTGGTCCAGGAATCCATATATTTTTCCTTGAATCGGCGGGCACCTGCACTGCCTTCCTCAAGCTCGTACCTGTCCGTGCGGTAGAGGACGGGCACGCAGTTTATAATGGAGCTGTCCTGCGCATCGTCCGTAAGGGTGGAAACAACGCTTGCGTATCCCTGCTTTTTGATATTGTCCACCATGGAGTTAAATCCCTCGCGGCATTCCTGCAGGCCGATTATATGGGGCGCGAGGGTGCTTACCGTCTTTTCGATATAGCCGAAGCGGCTCGCCTTGTAATCGTCGTTCAGCACGTTCAGGGACATAACTCGGAAGGCCCCCTCGGGCGCAGGTGCCACGGGGTCTACGGCCTCCTCCGCGTAGGCATTGCCGAAAAGATAGGTGCCCGCAAGAAATGCAGAGGTCCTCATAGCCACCTGTCCCTCCACCCTTTCGTAGGTGAAGGTGCCGAAGTTCACCTTCACACTGCCGTCGGCGTTGTGGTAGGTGCCGTTATCGGTACCGTCCAGATCCGCCGTGCAGAAGGCGTCGGCACAGCTTTTTGCGTTTATATCGGTGAGATACAGTCTGATAAAATAAGAGTTTTGCAGATTTACGTGATCAGCTTTGTTTTTATAGCTGCCGTTTGCACCGAATACGGTGCCCGTGGTCACGTCCAGAGGAACCACCAGAGTGGACTCGGCCACCCTTGAAACGTTGTAGCTGCCTTCAGCCGAAAGCTGCTCGATACATTTGCGGAATACGTCCACTCTGTAAAGGGGCTTGCCGTCTGCGCCCTTTTCCACAAGCATTGCCTTGCCGTCGGGAACGTCCACCTCCGTGGTGTAGGTGGTTGAATAAACGAACCAAACGTACGCTCTTTCACCCGGGGCAAGAAGGTATTTCCCCTTTTCTTCCGCAAGGGGCATTTCAAACTTTACCGCGGCAGGCTTGAGGCTGTTCAGCACCGTTTGATTTGCG
>JAFSCG010000219.1 GCA_017436885.1 Clostridia bacterium
CACCGTGATCTGTACTTCCTATCAAGGAAAGTGGATACTTTCAAAGCACAAGAAACGCAACACTTGGGAAACGCAGGGCGGTCATATCGAGGACGGCGAAACTCCGCTTGAATGTGCGAAGCGTGAGCTTTTTGAGGAAAGTGGTATCAAAGATGCTGACATCTATCCCGTCTGCGACTATTGGGGATTCAACAAGCAATCCTGTTCAAACGGAATGGTTTTCCTTGCGGTGGTTCACTCCCTTGGAGAACTTCCCGAAAGCGAAATGAAAGAAACAAAGATATTTGACACTCTCCCTGCCGAGCTTACATATCCGCAGACTTCACCGAAACTGTATGCGGAAGCGGAAAAAGTGCTGATTGGCATGGAGAAAGTACAATGAACTATAATAAAAAATCTATGCTGACTGTTGACGAGATGTATATGCGAAACACAGAGCCGATTACAATTTCAAATATTCCGGAAATATCGGCAATCTACTTTGCGTTGTTGCAAAGCGGATATAACTATTATGCTATGGAGCGAAGCCTTGAACATATTTCATATATTCAAGGGCATGTTGGTGCTGATAATTCTATTCCTTTTTTCGCTGGGGTGAAGCAGAACACCTGCGAAGTTTATCCATATTGGCCCCGTGCTGCAATTTTGGAAACAGCATCGTTTTATTTATCGCCAGATCATTCACATATCCGAGACTATGATGCTTTACGCAATCAAATTATGAATGCTACCAACATTGCAGACTGTGAGCGAGATCATAAGTTGTGGGATTGGATAACTGGTTTTCCAACAGCACTCTCCGAGGTTTTAGCCTGTGATGCTTTCAAGGATTATCTGGAATGGGAGCAGAAATGGCTTGCCACACAAAACACTAATCATGAAACAGCGCTTCGGGTGATTAAGAACTGCTTGGATGTGTGTGTCTCCAAATACAGCTCCCCGGTGCAGAATATTCGGATTGTCATCAATCCGATCAAGTGTGTTTACTCTGCAGACTTTCACATGGACGGAAACACCTTTATTTTCTGTTCCGGTATGTTCAGTACAGAGTCTGTAATACATGAGTTTTTGCACCATGTGGTCCATCCCGCTGTCATGGATATTGCAGATATCGTTACGACAGCCAAACGGATATATCCAGGCATTGATGAATCCTATTATTTATCCGGTGATAATGCAGGCAGACTGAATGCTTTTGAAGAATATGCAGTTCGTGTTCTGACAACCGATGTAATGAATAACAAATTCCCTAATGATATAATTTCTTATTTGGAAGAGTTGGTATAGGCAATGATCGAGCTTAATGGCACGATCCATATTTCCACACCAATGCCTGTGTGAATGGCATTGCTCTAACGAACATTTTGCGGTTGATGATTTAGTTTCTCGTTGGTTATTAAAAAAGGAATGCTATGGTTAGTCATACACACCAATACTGGTTTCGGATGGAGAGATTTTTTGAAAAACTATTGACATATCCGTAATTTTCGTATATACTGTATGTAGTTAGCAGATGCTAACCGTGTTGGCATCTGCTAAACTCAAACATTTTGGTTAGCGGTTGCTAACTCAAAAATATGATACCGAAAAGGAGAAAATTATGGAACACGTATTGCACGCGGCTGTAACGGTTTTTACCTCCGGCTCTCTCATAGCTCTTTTTGCGGTTGTGGAGAACCTGTGCAGGAATTACCTTGCAAGGAATAAATGATAAAAAATGATAGACGATAATAATTAGCGCCCTGCGGCATTGCCGCAGGGCGCTAATTGTTATCAGTTCAAGGAAAAATCGTTTCCGAGAAAATGCTTGAATATTTCCGACTTGCCGTCCACGTAGGTAAGTACCGTGCCGTCGCCTTCAATGGTGAATACCTTTTGTGCTTCTGCGGAAAGAATTGCGTAGCAACCCTTCTCGACGATTATTTTGTAGTGGGCGCCGTTTGAGAGGGCGGAGCGCAGCTCTGCCGTGTTGCTTACCGTCAGAGTGGCGTTGTTGGTAACGCGCAGGGTGGTCTGCGCCGCCTCCTCCATCAGCACGATGCTGTCAAAGCAAACGTCGCTGGAGATAACGAGCGTGGTGTTCTTTGCAAAGCGCAGATCGCATTTTTCGTCCGATCTGAAATCCTCGCCGCCGTATGCCGAGGTAAAGGTGAGCGGCATGGGCAGGGTTGGGAGCGCGTATTGATTGTTGGTGCCTGCAATTCGGGAGCTGCCGCAGATCACGGCGGTGCCGCCGATAAGCATCTTTTTGAACAGTCCTGCGGCGTAGTCCTTTACTGCATTTGCCGCATTCTCGCCGCTGTTTGCGTTGTTTCCTGCGGTGTAGTCCAGATAGCATACCGTGGTCTCGGAGCTGTAAACGAAGGAATCATCGCTTGTTGCCTTCTCCTCAAGCACGGTTGCCTTTTCGCCTATCTTGATAATGCCGTCTCCGCTGACGGTGGAGAACGTGCCGCCGTTAATGATTGCCTTTGCGCCCTTGGAAATGTAAATATTCATATAGTATGGGCGATTTGACATCGTGATAACGGACTCGGTTACGGTGAAGGTAACGCCGGGAGAAACGACGATATTGCATTGGTCGTTTTCCTGGAACAGTATAATGTCGTCAAGGGTAAGGTCGCTGCCAACGGTAAACGTGGAGCCGGGCTTGAACTTCAGAACTCCGCTTGCGGGGTTGGTTGCGGGTGTATCCACCTTGTAGTCTACGCCGTTATAATTTGCGGTAATGGTAACCGCTCCGCCTGCGCACCATGCGTAGCTGCTTCCGACGTACATCTTTTCGCATACTACAACGGTTCCGCCCTGTCTGACAACTCCGACGATCCCGCTGCCGTCAACCTGCCCAAGTGCGGATTTTGGTGTGTCGGGGGTAAGACCGTCGTTTGTGCTGTTGCCGTAGTTATATGAAACGTAGCACACGGCACCTCGCGCGTCGGAGGAGCCGCCGGCAACGGTGGCTTTGCCTCCTATCACTATCTCGCCGTCTCCCGTAACGGAGGCGTAATTTCCGCCGTTTATTACGGCACGTCCGCCTTTTTTGACCTCGATCTTGAAATAAGTGTTGGTCTTTGAGGTGGTAAGCACCGTGTCTGTTATGGTCAGCGTTGCGCCGCTTGATACCACGATGGAGTCGGAAACGCTTTCCGAATGAAGGATAACGTCGTCAAGGGTGAGATCGCTTGCAACGGTAAGAACGCATCCGGGCTTTAACTTTATAACGCCGCTTGCGGGATTAGAGGCAGGGGAAGGATTCTTATAGCTTGTGCCACCGTAGCTGGCGGTGATGGTGGTGGCACCCGTTGCCCTCCAAGTGTAGCTGACGCCGAAATACATCTTTTCGCAGACGACGAGGGTTCCGCCCTTGCTTACAAGTCCAAAGCAGCCCTTGCCGCTTGCGGAGCCGATGGATTTTTTGGGCGTATCGGCTGTCAGACCGTCGTTTGCGTCGTTGCCGCGATTGTAGGAAACAAACGCCACGGCATCGCTTGCGTAGGCGGCAACGGGCAGGCAGGAGAATACGGTCAATGCTATAAGTATAGCGCACAAAAGCTTTTTCACTGTTCGTTACCTCCTATCTTTTCAAGTATTGCGGCAACGTCGCCAAGTCCGAGGGAGCCGTTTGCGTCAACGTCGTAATAGCCGCTGTAAACGTTGCCGTTTATCTTTTCCTGTACCAGCTTTGCGTCCTCAACGGTAACCTTTCCGTCGCGGTTCACGTCGTAGCGGTACTTGTTGGACGGTAGCTTCTGGGGAGTTGTGGAAGGACCGCGCACCGTAAGTATATCGGGTCCTCCGTCGGGGTCGGGAACAAATTCCACAAGGTCGATGCAGGTCTGGCGCAGACCCATGTTGCCGACCTCGTAATGTCTGTGGTAGACCATGTACAGCTCCTCGCCGTCGGGGGAGGGAATGATCAGCGCGTCGCCCGGTCCGTCAACCGCAAAGTTCCAGTTGAGGATGGGGTTGTGCTCGCATTTTTC
>JAFSCG010000220.1 GCA_017436885.1 Clostridia bacterium
TTTAATGCTGAACGGAAGCCCCAAAAGTAACGGTAACACCGCACTTGCAATCGAGGAGATGCGGAAGATATTTGCCGAAAACGGCGTGGAGACCGAGGTGGTTCAGGTTGGCGGCAAGGACGTGCGCGGATGCACCGCATGCCTTTACTGCTACGAGCACGGAAAATGCGTTATAAACGACATGGCAAACGAAGTGGCCGAAAAGCTTAAAGAGAGCGACGCGCTGGTTATCGCCTCCCCCGTTTATTACGCCTCCGCAAACGGCACCCTTGTTGCGCTGCTTGACCGCGTGTTCTACAGCAGCCGCTTTGACAAGACCATGAAGGTCGGTGCTTCCGTTGCGGTAGCGCGCCGCGGCGGCTGCTCTTCCACCTTCGATCAGCTGAACAAGTATTTCACCCTGAGCGGCATGCCCGTGGCATCCAGCCAGTATTGGAACAGCGTTCACGGCGCAAGACCCGGCGAGGCGGCAGAGGATGCGGAGGGCCTTCAGACCATGCGCACTCTCGCACGCAATATGATCTTCTTAATGAAGAGCATTGCCCTTGGCAAGGAGGCCTACGGCCTGCCCGAGAAGGAGCAGAAGAAGGCAACGAATTTTATAAGATAGCGAAACTAAAGAACAGCCCCGCAATGAGCATCGCTCATTGCGGGGCTGTCATTATTGTAAAACGAAAACCACCAGCAGTGCTGGTGGTTCCAAAAAGCTTTAGCTTTGCCCAGATTATTTATCCGAGTTAAGCGAGGAATCAAGTAGCCTTCTCCTGTGGGAGTATGGGGTTGAAGTGCGTAGCACGAAGGGGGACCGCGATAGCGAATAGCGCGGCATTGTGGCGCGCGACTCGGTGGATGAGGAGTTGCTTTGAGTTCAGGACACCTCATCCTACAGCGCGGCTTTATGGCGCGCGATAGTCAGCCTTCGGCTGCCACCTTCTTCTCGTGCGCTCGGTCCTTTCGCGGCTCTTGATGTCCCCCGGACATCAATTCACTACCGCGAAACCCACTGGGGAAGGCTGGGTCTATGCCCCACGGGGGCTTGTGTAAACCACCAGCAGTTGCCGGTGGTTATGATTTTTAAGCAAACACTTGGGAGGACAAATGGTGATAATCTGTTCCTTGTATTGACATTTTGCTGAATAAATGTTAAAATAATAATGGATATTAGGGTGGTTTTGCACAAAAATGCATTAACATATTCAGGACCGTCAGGTCCGAGAGAACGGTTTGCTTACAAACGGAAAGGAGAGAATATGAGATCTGTGAATTGGCTTAAGACCTGCGTGGTGATAGTCTTCCTTTTTGCGCTTTCGTCCTGCAAAGCGGCCGAATGCGAGCACGTTGTCAGAACTGTTCCGTCGGTTGCGCCTACCTGTACCAAGGACGGTGCAACGGCATATTCCGATTGCTCCGTGTGCGGTATGCGCATTACGGAGCCGAGCGTGATCCCCGCAACGGGACACGTCCCGACGGTGGCGGAGCCTTCCGTGCCTACCTGTACGGAAAACGGCAACAGCGGAGAGACGAAGTGTACCGTATGCGGCGAGGTGCTTTCGGAAGGCACAGTAATCCCCGCAACGGGACACGAATTTGCTACCGTTCACGGCAAGGCACCGACCTGCACGGAGCAGGGAACGGCAGACGTTGAAAAATGCGTTCGCTGCGGGTTCGAGAAGACCGAGGGGGATCCCGTCATTCCTCCTTTGGGACATACCGCGGTAATAAAGCAGGGTGTGGCTCCCGACTGTACGAATGATGGAAAGACGGACGGCAGTGAGTGCTCCGTTTGCGGAGCGGTCCTTAAGGTACAGGAGGTCATTCCCGCAACGGGACACCGTGCGGTGGAAGTGCCTGCCGTTGCCGCAACCTGCACCTTGGAGGGAAAGACCGCGGGAAGCAGCTGCGGTGATTGCGGTGCGGTGCTGATCGAGCAGCGTTCCGTTCCCGTAACCGAGCATAGCTACGGCGAATACAAGGTTGAAAAACCGCACACCTGCACGGAAAAGGGACTTGTTTCCGCAAGCTGCTCCGTTTGCGGGCATAAGCAGACTCTGGAAACCGAGGCAAAGGGACATTCCTTTGGCGTTTACAGCGTGGTTTCTGCCGCCACCTGCAGCACGGATGCCGTTGAGGCGGCGGAATGCTCGGACTGCGGCGAACGGATCACGCGTACGGTGGCGGGAAGCGCGCTCGGCCACACCGAGGTAAAGGATGAAGCAAGACCCGCAACCTGCAAGGAAGCAGGTCTGACAGAGGGCAACCATTGCTCAAGCTGCGGCGTTGTCCTCGTGGCTCAAAAGGAGATCGCCCGCACGCTCCACACGGTGGAAAACGGACAGTGTACGGGCTGCGGCGGCAAGGAAGGAACCAAGGGGCTGCAGTATAAAATACTCGATAACGGCACGGAATGCGTTGTAACGGGTCTCGGCTCAATGCTTATCAGCGACCTTACTATCGGCGAGGTGTACGGTCAGTATACCGTTGTTGGTGTAGAAAAGGAAGCCTTTAAGAAAAACGAGACTCTATACAGAGTAAAACTCGGTTCTAATTTGCGGTATATCGGATTGCAGGCCTTTTGGGGGTGCAAATCTCTTACCTTCGTTGAAGGCGGAGAAGCCTTGGAGGAGATAAGGGTCTCGGCGTTCAGCGGTTGTAGCTCGTTGCGTCAGTTCGATCTTCCCGAAAGCCTGCTTACATTGCAGAACAGCGCATTTGCGAATTGTCCGCTTTTGGAGCGCATTTATATTCCGAAAAACCTTGCTAAAGTAAGCGGAAATACGTTCGTCGGCTCTGCTGAGGGGTGCCGTGCAATAGAAGTGGACCCCCAGAATCGCTATTATACCGTTATAGACGGGCATCTTTATTCCAAGGACGGATCACATCTGGTATTGATGGCACCGAATTGGTCGGGCGACGTTTTCCGCATACCCGAAAGCGTTACACGCGTTGGACATAATGCTATCCGAACGGCAAGACCGGGTCAGAGGATCTGGCTCCATGAAGGTATCAAGGTATATGAAGACGGAGCGTTCAGCGGTGCTAAAAATTATTTTGGCGGCGAGATATACGATGATGCTATTTACCTCGGTATGGGCACGGAAAAGCATGCGGTAATTGTGGGCGTGCTCTGGAAGGATGATTTTGAGCTCAAAATACCGTTAAGTACAAAGCTTATACTTAACGTGGGTCAGCCAAGCGAGGGTCTTTCCGACGCACTCAAGGAAAAATTAGAGGACCGTGGCACTGAGATCAAAAAAATACGCGGAACCGTTGTGTACGAAGGCACCTTGGAGCAATGGAAGGCGTTGGACAAGCCTGCGTGGTTTGAAAATTATTTCACCGCCATCAAGTGCTCCGACGGAACCGTTGATCTTTCCAAAAACAAGGTTGAGGATTGACTTTTACGTTTCAGCTTGTAAAAAAGAATAAAACCTGCAAGGGCGGGGAGAGATGCGAATTTCTTCCCGCCCTTGAAAATTTCCAAAATCTTCGTTAAATATTTAATTATCACAAAAACTGCCACAAAATAGGTGATTTTATTGACAAAAAGGCTGAAATTGTATATAATAATAAACTGGTCGAGAATTATTTAAAATAAAGGCTCGGGTATGAAAAAAACAAGAATATTCAGCCTCGTTTTGTGCCTTGCGGCGGCCGCGATGCTGTTGACCTCCTGCAAGGAGAGGGAATCGGAGCCGCAGGTGCGCTCTTATTTCGACTGGTTCGATACCTTCAGCACGGTGTATTCTTACGCAAACGACAGTCCCGAGGCTTTTGCCGCAAATTGCAAGGGCGTTGCGGCGATACTCGAGGAATACGATAAGCTCTTTGATATCTACGATATGCACGAGGGCGTGAACAATCTGTGCGTTGTGAACCGCACGGCCGGTAGGGAGCCCGTAAAGGTGGATCCGCGGCTTTTGGACTTTCTTGAATACGCGAAGGAGCTTTACACCCTCACAAACGGCGAGATGAATATCGCCATGGGGGCGGTGCTTAAGCTGTGGCACGACTGCCGCACCGAGGCAAATGACGGCGGAGAAAAACGCCTGCCCGACGAAGCAGAGCTTGCGGAGGCGGCAAAGCACACCGATATAAACAGCATAGTTATCAACAGGGAAGAGGGCACCGTGTATTTCACCGACCCAATGCTCCGCATCGACGTTGGTGCCGTGGGCAAGGGATACACCGTTGAAAAGGCGGCGGAGGCTCTTATCGCTGCGGGAGTTGACGGCTACGTGCTCAACGTGGGCGGTAACGTGCGCTGTATCGGCACGCGCCCGTCGGGAAAAGGCTGGTCAACGGGCATAACCAACCCCGATAAGGAGTCGGGGGAGCCGTTTGTGTGCCGCGTGGAGCTTAAAAACGTTTCCTGCGTTACCTCCGGCAATTACGAACGCTACTACGAGGTGGACGGCGTGCGCTACCACCACGTTATAGACAAGGACACTTTGATGCCCGCCGAGTATTTTTCTCTCGTTACCGTAATAACGGAGGACAGCGGTCTTGCGGACGCGCTGACTACCGCGCTGTTCTGCATGAGCCACGAGGACGGACTTCGCCTTATAGACGGCATCGACGGTATCTCGGGCGTTCTGTGGGTAACGGCATCGGGCGAGAGGCTCACGACCCCCGGCTTTGATAAAATGATAATAGAAAAATAACGTGTAAGGACGAAAGGATAAATTATGTTTGGCTTTAAGTTTTTAGGCAACACCCCTGTCCCGCACCGCAAAAACACGGCGGCCATGCCCGCAGTAAGGCTTCCCGTACACAAGGAGGTCCTGCTTCACGTTGCCCAGCATATCGGCGCACCTGCAAAGGTGGTCGTTAAGGTGGGCGACGAGGTAAAGGTCGGCACTCTTATCGCCGAGGCGGGCGGAGCGGTATCCGCGCCCGTTCATTCCTCCGTTTCCGGTAAGGTAACGAAAATTGAAAAGCTGATGTGCTACAACGGACAGCAGGTGGATGCGGTCCGCATCGAAAGCGACGGACTTATGACCGCCGACGAGAGCATTACACCTCCCGATATCCACGATCTTGACAGCCTTATCGAGGCTGTGCGCGCCTCCGGTGCCGTCGGTCTCGGCGGCGCGGGCTTCCCCACGGCGGTGAAGCTTGCGGCGGCCAAAAACGGCAATATCAAGACCGTTGTTATCAACGGCGCGGAGTGCGAGCCCTATATAACCAGCGATACCCGTACTATGCTTGACGATACCGACAGCGTGGTGTACGGAGTTAAGCTCCTGCTTGACAATATGCCCACGGTGGAGCAGATCATCTTCGGCATCGAGAGCAACAAGCGCGAATGTATAAACAAGCTCTCCGAAGCGTTTAAGGATAACGCCAAGGTAAAGGTAAAGGCCCTTCCCGCCCTTTATCCTCAGGGCTCCGAGAAGGTCATAGTGCACAACACCACGGGCATTGCGGTGCCCACGGGCAAGCTGCCTGCGGAGTGCGGCGTTATCGTTCTGAACGTCAGCACCCTCGCCTTTATCGCAAGATATGCAAAAACGGGTATGCCACTTGTGGAGCGCACCCTTACCGTTGACGGAAGTGCCATTGCCGAGCCAAAGAACGTTACCGTTCCCGTCGGCACTCCCATCAGCTACGTTATCGAGGCTGCCGGAGGCATCAAGGACGGCAAGTCGCTTGGTAAGGTGCTGTACGGCGGTCCCATGATGGGCGTTTGCGTTTGCACCGTGGACGACCCCGTGCTTAAGACCACCAATGCCATTACAGCTCTCGACGTAAAGGACAGCAATCCCCCTGCGGAAACGGCGTGCATCCATTGCGGACGCTGTGTTGCCGCCTGCCCCCACTCCCTCAACCCCACGGAGTTTGCCCGTGCGCTGAACGTGGAGATAAAGGAGGACAGAATGGCAAAGCTGCAGGCAACTCAGGTGCTCAGCTGTATGGAATGCGGCTGCTGCTCCTTCGTATGTCCCGCCCACAGACCGCTTATTCAGAATAACCGCATCGCCAAGGCTGAGCTTAAGGACTACCTCGCTCATCAGGCGACGCTGAAGAATTAAAGGAGATACAAAAATGGAAAAGCTTATTATATCCACGTCTCCGCATCTGTACACCAACGTAACCACCAAAACGGTCATGCGAGACGTGCTTATCGCGCTTCTCCCCGCAACGGCGGCATCCGTGGTGTTCTTCGGACTCCGCGCCGCTCTGATGGTGCTTATCTGCGTTGCAAGCGCAGTTATCGCGGAGGCTCTGTTCTGCATCATCTGCAAGCGTCCCCAAACGGTAGGCGACCTCAGCGCCGCGGTAACCGGACTGCTGCTTGCCCTTAATTTGCCCGCAAAGACCGCCCTTTGGCAATGCGTTGTGGGCTCTGTGTTCGCCATTATCGTCGTTAAGTGCCTTTTCGGCGGTATAGGCTGTAATTTCGCAAATCCCGCCATTACGGGCCGTATATTCATGCTTATCTCCTTCGGCGCAGTTGCGGGAGGAAGCGACACCGTGTTTGCGGACACCGTTTCCGGTGCAACTCCCCTTGCCGCCATCAAGGCAGGCGAGACGGATCTGCCCTCCCTTACGGACATGCTTATCGGTAATCGCGGCGGCGCCATCGGCGAGACCTGTGCCATCGCCCTTATCCTCGGCTTCGTTTACCTTGTGCTCCGCAAGGTCATACATTGGGAAACGCCCGTTATCTTCGTCGGTACAGTGTTCGTTCTCTCTCTGCTCGTTAAGCAGGATCTGACGGCGGCGCTTTATCAGGTGCTTGGCGGCGGACTTCTTATCGGTGCTATCTTCATGGCTACCGATTACGTTACCACCCCCATAAACCGCGCAGGCAAGTGCGTTTTCGCTCTGGGATGCGGCATTATCACCGTGCTTATCCGCTTCTGGGGCTCGTATCCCGAGGGAGTTTCCTTCTCCATCCTTATTATGAACATCCTCTCCCCCTACATTGAAAAATGGTGCGCAAAGAAGCCTCTGGGAGGTGCAAAGAATGTTTAAAGAAAAAATAATGCCCACCACGGTCCTCGGAGCCATCTGTCTTGTGGTTGCGCTGCTGCTGTCCGTGGTCAATATGTTCACAGGTCCCATTATCGAGAAGGCGCAGGCCGAAAAGGCAAACGCCGCTCTTGCGGTGGTGCTTCCCGGCGGAACCAATTTCACCGAGCTCCCCGTAGAGGGCGCAGGCTATCCCGAGTCCGTTACCGCCGCATATAAGGCCGACAACGGCTTCGTTTTCAGAATGGAAGTTACAGGCTACAAGCCCGGACTTATCATCATGTGCGGTATAAATAACGACGGAACCGTTGCAGGTGCCGACTTTATCGCCTCTAACGAAACCCTTTACGCCGAGGTCGGTCTCGGTGCCAAGTTCGTTGGATACACCAAGGACACCATAAACACCGATATTATCGCGGGTCCCACCGCAAAGCTGACCACGGGCGCATACTACAGCGCCATCGAGGCGGCGCTTAACGCGTTTATTATTGCAAACGGCGGCACCGTGGATCTCCGCGATCCCGCACAGATACTGCAGGATAACTGCAACGCGGCTCTCGGCACCGAGGGCGCGACCTTCGAAAAATGGTTTGCCACCGCTCGTGTTGACGGCGTTGACGCACTCTATATCAGCGATAAGGGCGCGGTTGCCGTAATAGGCGAGAGCTTCGTAGGTATTGCCGATGGTGCTGTGGTCGGCGAAGCGGGCGAGACGGAAAAAACTGCCGCACTTGCCGCGTACAACGCATATAAGAGCGAAAAGCTTACCGAGATCGCCAAGCCCGATGGCGCAAGCGACAACGTGCTTAAGATGTTCACCGCGGAAAACGGCACCGTTGTTATCGAGATGCGCGCAAAGGGCTACGGCATAATGGGCGATTGGCACACCTCGGGCGAATATATCAATCTGAAGGTAGCCATCGACGGCGAGGGCAAGATAATCTCCACCCTCACCACCTACCAGAGCGAATCCAAGAACATCGGCGACATCGTTGCAAGCCCCGATTATTACGAGCAGTACAACGGCAAGACCGAGGCTGATTACACCGACGTTGCCATCGTTTCCGGTGCGACCTATTCCACCGACGGCTACAGAACGGCCATCAAGCAGGCGTTCGAGGCCTTCAAGCTTTTGAAGGGAGGTAACTGAGCATGAAAGAAAATAAAAGACTTGCGGTGTTCCTTGCGGGTATAATAAAGGAAAACCCCGTGCTTATCCTTGTGCTCGGCACCTGTCCCACCCTTGCGGTAACAAATAACGTTATCTCCGCTTTTTCCATGGGCATTGCGGCAACCATCGTTCTCGTATGCTCAAATATGGTTATTTCAGCCCTCCGTAAGATAATTCCCGACACCGTTCGTATCCCCTGCTATATAGTTATCATTGCCGCATTCGTTACGGCGGTGCAAATGCTGCTTCAGGCGTATCTGCCCTCCGTTTACGATATGCTGGGCGTGTACCTTGCGCTTATAGTGGTAAACTGCATCATTCTCGGCCGTGCCGAGATGTTCGCCCGTAAGAACGGCGTTGTGGATTCCGCCCTCGACGGTCTCGGCATGGGCATCGGCTTTATGCTTGCCCTGCTGCTGATGGCAACTCTGCGCGAGGTGTTCGGTGCAGGCAGCTTTGCGGGCATCGAGATACCCTTCCTTGTAAATTACCGTATTCCCGTGCTTTGTCAGGCTCCCGGCGGCTTTATGGTGTTCGGTATCCTTATCGCCATAATGAACAAGCTGACGGAAAAGAAGGGCGGCGTAAAGCGCAAGTCCTTCAGCTGTGAGGGCTGTCCCACCGCCCACATCTGCAACAAGACCGAGTGCGGCGCAGTAAAGGAGGAAAGCAAGTAATGAAAGAGCTTATTCTCATTTTCATGGCGGGAGTTCTTGTAAATAACTACGTTCTCCAGCAATTTCTCGGCATCTGTCCCTTCCTCGGCGTTTCCAAAAAGTTCGATCAGGCAAGCGGTATGGGTATTGCCGTTACCTTCGTAATGCTTTGTGCCACCCTTGCCACCTTCCCCATCTACACCTACGTTCTCGTTCCCCTGAAGCTGGAATACCTTCAGACCATCGTGTTCATTCTGGTTATTGCGGCTTTGGTTCAGTTCGTTGAGATAGTTCTCAAGCGTTTTATCCCCGCGCTTTTCAAGGCGCTTGGCGTGTATCTGCCCCTTATAACCACCAACTGTGCGGTGCTGGGCGTTACTCTTAACAATATCACCGACGGATATAACTTCATCCAGTCCATTTTCTCCTCTCTCGGCGTCGGCGTGGGCTTCTGGGTCGCAATGGTGCTCTTTGCGGGCGTTCGCTCCCGTATCGAGAATTGCCCCGCCCCCAAGTGCTTCAAGGGACTGCCTGTTACACTGGTTTCCGCCTCTATCGTCGCTCTTGCCTTCTTCGGCTTCTCCGGCGTGGTGGAAAA
>JAFSCG010000221.1 GCA_017436885.1 Clostridia bacterium
AGTACTGCTTTTATACGGGACACCATCTCCATCACGCCGAAAGGCTTCACAAGGTAATCGTCAGCGCCCGTATCAAGTCCATGTATCTTGTCCATTTCCGTACCCTTGGCTGTGGCCATAATAACGGGTATCCTTCGGGTATCGGGGCTCTGCCTGATCTCTCTGAGCACCTCAACGCCGTCCTTGCCCGGCATCATAATGTCAAGCACGATAAGCTCAGGCTTTTCTGTTTTCAGCGCTTCAAGCATAGAAATACCGTCGGCAAAGCCTTTCGCTTCAAAGCCCGTCTGTGTCAGCGCATAGACCTCGATATCGCGTATTGTACTGTCGTCATCAACACACCAGATCATATTATTCTCCTTTATGAACACCCGTTACGGAGAACTCCACCCACTCCGCAATGTTTACGGCGTGGTCGCCGATACGCTCAAAATACTTAGCGATCATCAAAAGGTCAACGGCATATTCTCCGTCAGCTTTGTTTTCGGATATCATTTTTATTAACATATCTTTCATTCTGCCAAAGGCATCGTCCACAACGTCGTCGTATTCTATTACAGCCTTGGCAAGTGCAACGTCCTGCTTTACGTAGGCATCGATGCTGTCGGTTACCATTTTGCAGGTGGCTTCGGCCATCGGCTTAAAATCGGCAAACTCCGCACCCGTTCGTCCGTTGAGAAAAGGAATTATCTCTGCGATGTCCTCTGCCTGATCGCCTATCCTTTCCATATCGGTTATCATTTTCAGGGCTGCGGAAATAATACGAAGATCTTTTGCCACGGGCTGCTGCTGAAGGAGCAGCTTTAAGCAAATGGATTCTATCTCCCGCTCCATTTGGTCAATTTCGCGGCCGCACGCCTTTGCCTCTCTTGCGGCTTTTATATCACCGTTCAGCAGTGCTTTTGCCACTCGGGCGATCAGTTCCTCGCATTCCGCGCCCATTTGGGTCATCTTTTTATTCAGCAGGCTGAGCTGCTCGTCAAATCTGCTTCTCATAATATCAACCAAACCTTCCCGTAATGTAATCCTCGGTGCGCTTATCCCTTGGCTGCGAGAAAATTTTCTCGGTCTCGCCGAATTCCACCAATTCTCCCATAAGGAAGAACGCCGTATTATCCGAGATTCGAACTGCCTGCTGCATATTATGAGTAACTATAATTATAGTATATTTTTCTTTTAATTGCAATGCAAGTTCCTCAATTCGTGAAGTAGAAATCGGGTCGAGGGCGCTTGTAGGTTCATCCATCAAGAGAACTTTTGGTTCCACGGCAAGGGCACGTGCAATACACAAGCGCTGTTGCTGACCACCCGAAAGACCGAGAGCGTTCTTTTTAAGCCTGTCCTTTACCTCGTCCCAGATAGCCGCGTCGTTAAGTGCCTGCTCGACGATCTCGTCAAGCTTTACCTTGCTCGTTATACCGTGTGTGCGGGGCCCGTAAGCGATATTATCGTAAATGCTCATTGGGAAGGGATTGGGCTTTTGAAACACCATACCAACGTCGCGGCGAAGCTCGTTTACGTCCACGTCCTTATCAAATATGTTGCGACCGTTATAGCAAACTTCACCTGCGATCTTTACAATGGGAATAAGGTCGTTCATACGGTTTAGTGTTTTCAGGAACGTGGATTTGCCGCAGCCCGAAGGTCCTATCAGCGCCGTGATGCTTTTTTCCGGAATAGCAACGTTTATATTTTTTAAAGCTTTATTGTCGCCGTACCACAGGCACAGGTCTTTTGCCGTAATTATTTCACTCATGCGTTTCTCCTTTTTTTAAAGTATTTGCCCACTAACGCGGCAGACAGATTTATCAATAATGTCAGTATCATCAAGATTGCTGCAATTGCGAAAGCAACTCCAAATTCGCCCTCCTCCTTGGCATACACGTAAAGAGCAACGGTCAAGGTTGCACCGGGAGAAGTAAGTCCCGTAAAAATGCCGTTCAGCGCGTGGGCAAAGCCTGCGGTAAACAGGAGTGCCGCCGACTCGCCGAGAATACGACCGACAGAGAGGATACATCCCGTGATAACACCGTCCACACATCCGGGAAGGACCACAGTACGGATAACACGCCATTTGCCTGCCCCCAAGCCGAAAGCACCTTCACGATAACTTTGCGGAACGGTTTTTAAGCTTTCTTGGGTAGTGCGCATTACGGTTGGAAGGTTCATAATAACCAAAGTCAGCGCACCTGCGAGAAGGCTTGTTCCGAAGTTGTTGGAAAACAGCAGCATACCGACAAGACCGTATATAATGGATGGGATGCCCGAAAGTGTTTCGGCTGCGTATTCGATCATAGCCACTATTTTTTTGTTTTCAGCATATTCGGTAAGGTAGATCGCCGCACCTACGCCGAGGGGCAGTACGATAAGGAGCGTAGCAATCACGACGTAGACCGTGTTCAGAATATCGGGCAAAATACCGATACGGTCGTTTAAATAGCTTGGCTTGGTGGAGAGCAGCTCCCAAGAGATATTTGGTATACCGTTTATAAAAACGTATCCCACAAGGAACAGCACGAGCGCCGCTGTGAGTGCAGTACAAGCGATCATTGCGCCACGCATGAAACCGATATATAATTTTCGTTTTTTATTCATCTCATTTCTCCTTATTACGCTTCAAGAAGAAATTGAGCGTAGCGTTAATGAGCATAATAAATAGGAACAGCACAAGTGCGATGGAGAACAGAGCGTTCCTCTGCAAGCTGCCGGGGCTTGAATATGCCATTTCGCTTGCAACGGCGGTGGTAAGAAAGCGAACACTCTCAAAGAGCGAAGGCATATTCGCTACGTTACCCGCAACCATCATAACCGCCATTGCTTCCCCGATGGCACGACCGACACCGAGTACCACGGCGGCGGCAATACCGCTTTTTGCGGCAGGAACGGATACCTTGAAAAACGTTTCCGTGGCTGTTGCGCCGAGCGCCAAGGAAGCGTCCTCATACTCTTTCGGAACGGCATCAAGTGCTGTAATGGAAACCTTTATAATATTCGGCAGTATCATAATGGCAAGTACGATTATTGCCGCAAGTAAGCTTGCACCGTCAGGCACGTTAAAAATCTCTCGAATAGCAGGAACGAGCACGAGCATTCCCACAAGGCCGTATACCACCGAAGGAATTCCTGCAAGCAGGTTGACTGCGGCTTCAATAACGGCTCTGACTTTCTTGTTTGCAACCTTTGAAAGATAAACGGCTGTAAAGAAGCCAATCGGCACACCAATCAGGATTGCTCCCGCCGTCCCGTACACGCTTGTAAGTATAAAAGGCAGTATCCCGTATTTCGGCTCGGCGGCAGTAGATGCCCACTCTTTGCCGAAAAGGAAATCAAATAGTCCGATCTCCCTGATGGCAGGAATACCCGATATGATCAGATACACGGTAATGAGCAGAACACTGCCTACGGTTATTAAACCAAGTACGAGAAATATACCGTGTACTATATTCTCAAATGATCTGTTTTTCTTCATAGCTTAACCTCAACGGGAACAAGCGGCGGCACTTGTGCGCCGTCGCTTTGAATCCTTAGTTTGCAGGAACCACACCCGCGACGCTGATGATCTCATTTGCTGCTTCGGAAGTAATGTAATCAAAGAAGCTCTGTGCGCTCTCGGAAAGAGCTACACCCTTCTTTGTTACAAGAACGAAGGGGCGCTGCACAACGTAGCTGCCGTCTTTGATAGTTGCTTCACTTACTGCAACACCGCCAACGGAAAGTGCCTTAACAGTATCTTTAACAGAAGCGAGAGAAGCGTAACCGATGGCTGCGGGGTTGCTTGCAACGGTTGTGATAACGTCGCCTGTGGATGTCAGCTCCTGACGGTATTTGCATTTATCCTCGGTATCTGTAATGGACTCAAAGCCGTCCCTTGTGCCGCTGCCCGCCTCGCGACCTATAAGCACGATCTCGGCATCGTTACCGCCTACCTCTTTCCAGTTCATGATCTCACCGGTGTAGATCTTTGCGATGGTCTCAACGTTGAGATCGGAAACCGGATTATTGGGATTTACGATAATGGCGATGCCGTCATAGGCAAGAACGGTTCCTTCAAGTCCCTTGGACTTTTCCTCGTCCTTAAGATCGCGGCTGGAAAGACCGATATCGCATCTGCCTTCCAAAACCGCCTGAATGCCTGCGCCTGAACCCGTTGCGTTGTAGGTTACGGTAATACCCGTCTCATTTTCAAAGGCTTCGCCTAAAGCACCGATGACCTTGTTCATGGATGTGGAGCCGTCTGTTGCTACCGAATTACCACTTGCGCCACAGCCGACAAGCGCACATGCAAGCATGATCGTCAATACAAGTAAACTGATATTTTTCTTCATTCTTTCGTCTCCTTTTACATTTGTTTTTTCTCTTTTTTAAGTACACTCATATTGTAAATCCCGGTAGTAAAATCCGCAAGCAAGACGATGTAAAATCGAAGTAAAATCAGCTTTGAAAAAGAAAAAACCGATCGGGCAGGAAGCTAATCAATTAATAATTAGTTTCCTGCTCGATCGATCGTTTATACGTTTATAAACACAATAGCCACAATACCGACTATAAGGCTCATTTGCTGTGCTCTTGTAAGCTTTTCGCCAAATACAAGTCGGCTGCCTAAGGCTATCACAATGGTGGAGCCGCCGCTATAGGTGGGAAACAGCACAGTCCCCGGGATAGAGGACATGGCGTTGGTATACATTATTTGGAACACCGCAAGTATAACACCCACGGCAACGCCGGGTAGCATCTTTTTCGGTGTTACGGTATACGACAGCCGATTTCCTCTCAAATGAAGCACCGCGCAAAGCAAAAACGCAATAACAGACGCAATTCCCGAGGAACAAGCAATAAAGGTGAACGAGCTTGCCGCCCCCGTTGCCTTTGCATATATCTGCTGGGAAAGAATGCCCATGCTGTTAGCAAAAAACGCAAGGATAACAAGCAAAAACCACTTTCGTCCCACCTCATTTTTTGCTCCCGTATCTCTTTTTATATCCGCGTTGAGAACAAGCGTGGCTATAATCAGCACCACTCCAATGAGATTAAGTACCGTAAGCGGCTCCTTGTAAACGATGGCTGATACCGATATGGGGATAATGGACGCAAGGCTCGCAATAAGAGCGGTAATGGACGTGGGGCCGCAGGAGAGAGCGATCTGATAGATCATCTGAAACGAAACGTTGAAAATACCAAAGCACGCAGCCCCCAACAGCAACGCGGCGTTCAATTCCCTCTCAGGGGACAAAGCGAAGGCAAGCACGCTCATGGTGGCAAACACAGTACCGACAAAGAATGAGGAATCCGCAATGCACTTTGTATTCCCCTTGGCAAATCTGCTTTGGGTAAGTACCTTTATTGCGGCAAGCAGACACAGCACTAAAATTATCAGCAAATTCATATTAATCTCCATTTATGAAAACATCTTATTGCAAAAGCAGAGGCATTGTGGTATCATTATGTTCAAGCGGTAATAAAGGCAAATTACGCTGTAAAAATAAAAAAACATCAAATAGAGGTACACAACATGTCAGAGCTTTTTGAAATAATCATGATACTCAGCTTTGGAGCTTCATGGCCGCTGAACGTTATGAAATCCTACAAGGCGCGCACCGCGAAGGGCAAGAGCGCAGGCTTCCTTTGCTTCATAATCTTCGGCTACATAGCGGGAATAACCTCAAAATTCATGAACGAGGCTTACATGGCTTCCTTTGCCTCCAAGTGGTACGTGCTGATCTTCTACTTTATCAATCTTCTCATGGTATCTGCCGATCTGGCGCTCTATTTCCGCAATAAGCGTCTTGATAAGCAAAACGAAAACGCGTGAGGCGGTAAACGAAATGAAAAACGTACTTTTGATAGGCGATTCCATTCGCTTCGGTGCCCCGC
The DNA here is from genome assembly GCA_017436885.1 of Clostridia bacterium. Lineage (GTDB taxonomy): Bacteria > Bacillota > Clostridia > Oscillospirales > CAG-272 > RUG12395. The sequence goes on from JAFSCG010000221.1 coordinate 5,872, forward strand.
CGAAAAGCCCGGGATACGGCGTTTACGTCAAAAAGATGCTTGAAGGTAGGGCAAACGTGTACGCACCGAACGAAAACTGCCGCTTTGCCCAATACACCCTGCGCAATCTTTACGATTGGGAGCGCAAGCTCCGCGCGGATAACGTCAAGATCGACTTGGTGCATTGGAACAACGGTCTGTGGGACGTGCTGCACGTTAACGGCGACGATGCCCTCACCCCCTGCGACGTTTACGTTGAATTTCTGCGCAGGATCTATAACAAGCTGAAAAAGCTGTTTCCCGAGGCAAAGATCGTCTTTGCCCTTTCCACCGGAGTTATCGAGGAGATGGGATCCCCCGATTTTATGAGATATAACTCGGAGATCGAGCAATATAATGCCGCCGCAAAGGCGCTTATGGATACTCTCGGCGTTCCCGTAAACGATCTGTATTCCATCAGCAGGGAGATTGAGGACACGCATTGCGATTGGGTCCATTTTGGCGAGGAAGGCTCCAAGATACTTGCAGAGGCAGTGGTGAAAAAGATACTTACGGAGCTTGATTAAGCTCTTGCAGCAATTCAAGAAGCTGTTCCGTATTCTCCTCCGAATACTCAATTTCCGCAGAATATGCACGGGCAAATTCACAAAGGTCGGCAAACTCACATTTGCCGTCCTTTTTGTTTTTTGCGGCGCACATGGCGGATATTACACGGTAAGCGAGATATGCAAACGCCGCTCGGCAGGGTATGTCCTGCGCGTCAAAAGCGGCGGAAACGTGGCGGTAAACAAAGTAGATAAGCAGGTTTTCAAGGGGCTTTTCAAGCTCTTTTGGGCACTCGCAGTTATGGGCGTCCAAAAGCAGGTCGAGATAACTTTCCCACAGCACGTCAAGCCTTTCAAGATTGGAGAGTACGTCGTGCCACTCGTCGATGCTTCGCTCGGGCAGGTCTGCACCGGAAGAAAGAAGCATCCGCTTTGCCCTCTCGTCAATGCTTCCCTCCCCTCGGAGTGTTTCTATCAGCCCGTCGCGCTTTGCGATAATTTCAAGCTCCGCTTCCGCGGGAGAGCCGCTTTCCCATTCGTCCTCACCGATGCAAACAAGACCTCCGCCTTCCTCCGCGGAAAGAACTATCCTTGCAGCCTCCTCGCAGGAAATGCCAAGTCCCACCTCGGTCCTATGGGAAAAGAAATTATAAAAACGTGGATGCTCGCGGCATATCTCACCGATATACCCGTCGCCCTTCTCGGAGATAATGTCGCAAAGACCGTTTTCGTTCAAAAACGGGCAACGCCCGTCCCCGCACATTTCAAAGCACACGCCATCCTCTTTTTCGCAAAGGCTTGCCTTTATACGCGTGCCAAGGGCATCGTTAAGCCCTTCATATTTCTCAACCGTGTCCTCGTCTATATACACGTCCCAGCCGATACAGCAGCTGTGCCTGCATTTGTCGGCAATGCATTTAAAGCTTTTATAATAATTCGGTACAAATATCTCCATAAAGCCCTCCGTCAATATATTTCATTATACAACATAAATCTGCTATAATCAACGAAAATGCTATTTACCTTTTTTAAAAAACGTGATAAAATTATAAAAAACAAAGGAGAACTACGATGCCGTTAAAAAGATTTATTGCTTCTGCCATAACTAATGCAATGGACACTTCTGCGGAAAATGAAGCCGCTGAAACAAAAAACGGAGAAACAGTCGGAGGCATGGCTTACAGCTATAAGCTTGCTATGACAATAGCCGCCTGTCTCGGGCTTGCAATGACTGCATTATTTCTGTTGTTAATTAAAGAGATGACCCTCGGTATAATAATTGGCACTGTAACAGCGGTTGCACTCGGCTTTTTGCCCACCTTGTTTTCTTACCGATTTGTATTGACAGGCACTTATATAAGCGAAGAATATTACGTGCTGTTTGTTAAGGTGAAAAAGACAGTACAGCTATCTAACCTGAAATACAAACAGGTAAAAAGAGATGAAACGGGCAAAATCTCCTCACTTCGCCTGTATAACAGCGACAAAAAACGCGTGATGGGATTTGACGGTGGCATCGTTGGTTTCAAGAAAATAGTTAGCAAAACAAATTACCTTCAGGAGCTGAAATAATGAAAGAAATCGCCGAAAACCTTACCATAACCGAAATGCAGGAAATGCAAAAGGTCCTGCAGGAAAAGAATTTTGAACGTTGGGGCGGACTTTCCCCCGAAAGATCCATTTCCAAGCTGCTGTGGCTCCACGGAGAGCTTGGCGAGGTCAGCGACATTATAAAGAAAAAGGGCGCATCGAAAATAATGAGCGACCCCGAGGTGCGTGCACATTTTGTGGAGGAGATGTGCGACGTGCTGATGTATTACAACGACGTGCTTATCTGCTATGATATCACTCCCGAGGAGCTTGAAAAAGCTTATCGCCAAAAGCACGAATTCAATATGAACAGATGGTGATATGAAGATAATTGATATTTCACAGGAGCTTACCTCCTGCGCCGTTTACCCCGGCGACCCGCGCCCGTCGCTTAAAAGGCTGAAAAGCACCTCCGATGGCGAATTATACAATCTTTCCGCGCTGGAGATGTGCGTGCATAACGGCACACATATTGACGCGCCCTTCCACTTCCTCGATGGCGGCTACACGGTTGAAGGAATACCGCTGGAGCGTTGCGTCGGTAAGTGCTACGTTGCAAGGTTTGACGGAGCCCTTGGCAAAGCGGATGCGGAAAGCATACTGAAAACAGCCGATGGAGCAAAGCGCATCCTTATTGGCGGCAAGGTAACCGTAACCGCAAGCGCCGCGCGCGCCTTTGCGGATGCTGAAATAATGCTTATCGGCAATGGCGGCACGTCTGTCGGCCCCGAGGAAGAGCCCATGGAGGTGCACAAGATACTCCTTGAAAAGGGCATCGTGCTCCTTGAAGGCATCGTGCTGGATGACGTCAAGGAGGGCGAATACTTCCTTAACGCCGCACCGCTGAACATAAAAGGCTCCGACGGCTCCCCCTGCAGAGCGTATCTGATCGAGTTTTAAGTATTTTGTTTATTAAAAAGCACAAAATATCGTCCCTGAGAGTTTCATGCTCTCAGGGACGTATTATATAGACTCAATCGTTTCTGCTGACGTCCATATTCTTAATGCGACGCTCGGCTTCTTTATAAACTTCTTCGTCGTTTCGGATGCCGATAACAATTATTTTCATAATATTGTTTTCTCGTTTTAGTCCGTAAACAATGCGGTATCCGAGATTTTTCAGCTTAATCTTATAATATCCCGAAAGATTTGAAGAAGCATGATTGCCAAGCGGCTTACCAACACCATCCGGTGGTGGAAGAGGGCGCTCCGCGGTCTTTTCGATTGCTTTCAAGATAAGAAGTCTGTTATGCGGCTCGAGCTTTTTTAAATCGCGCTGCGCTTCCTTGATGTACTCAATCGTCCACTCCATACGGCAAGCTCCTTACTCGATGTCAACATCTACGTCCGCAAGGTCAGCTTCAGTTATGCCCAGTTCTTCAAGCAAAGCTTTATGAGAGATGGTCTCGCTGTCGTCGTTTGCCGCCATTCGTTTTTCAGCCTCGGCATACATTATCGAATCGGAAAGCATCTCCAGCAAATTATCGTACTGCATCGGAGAAAGCAGAACACACGCAGGCCTATTGTTTTTCATAACGATCTTCATGCCGCTGTTTTCCACTTCTTCAAATATCTTATTCGCCTCCCCCTTATTAAAACGAGTAATAGGCACTATAGAATTCATCATTCCTATCAAAGACATATTATCCATTGTGGATACCTCCGCTAATCATACTTTGCTTTTCATTAATAGTATACGCACTTTCTGCTAATTTGTCAATATATTTATCAATATATTTATCGATGTTTTTTTGCAACAAAAGCACGGCAGGAGCGTTCACCTGCCCTGCGGCATACCGTAATATCGGTCGTGGGGTGGAGTTCGCTCCTGCCGTTTTTGTATTTACAAAGAATCTAATTATTCAGCCTCGCTGAACATATCCTTGCCAACTCCACAGAGGGGGCATTCGAAATCCTCGGGAAGGTCCTCAAACTTGGTGCCGGGAGCAATACCGTTTTCGGGATCGCCCTTTTCCTCGTCGTACTCCCAACCGCAAGCATCGCATACGTATTTTTTCATTGTTGTTTCCTCCAATTTATAAATTATTTATATTCCCCTTGCAAGCTCATTCACTTCGTTCAGGATGACAGCAAGGTTTTTTATTAATTAATAGATCCTCAACTTGCCGCCCGCGACGTCATTCTCGAGCGAAGCGAAGGATCCGCGGACGGCAAGCTCGGGAAGACTGTAAGTTATTTACTTTATTTCCTCAAAATCTGCAGCGCCGTGCTTGCAGAGGGGGCAAACGAAATCCTCGGGAAGCTCGTCGCCCTCGTAAACGTAACCGCAGATCTTGCAAACGTAACCCTTCTTACCCTCGATCTCGGGCTTGGGCTTTACGTTCTCGTGGTAGTAGGCGTAGGTCATGCTCTCTCTGTCGGAGATCACTCTTGCTTCCGTTACGGAGCAGATGAACATTCCGTGAGTATCGAGGTCAATGTACTGCTCTACCTTAAGGGACATAAAGGAATTGATATATCTGGGCAGGAACACAAGTCCGTTATCGGAGCGAAGGGGCTCGCAGCCCTCGAACTTGTTAACGTTTCTGCCGCTCAAAAATCCAAACTTTTCAAACACGGCAAAGGGAGCGTCCACCGTAAGGCAGTTGATGTTCATAACACCGGTCTGCTTGATAATATGATGAGAGTAATTTGCCTTGTTTATGGTTACCGCTATTCTGTTTGGAGTACTTGTAACCTGAGAAACGGTGTTAACGATAAGACCGTTATCCTTCTTTCCGTCGTTTGAGGTAACAACGTACAGTCCGTAGCCAATATTCATAAGCGCGGAAAGATCGTTTTTGTTTGCGGTGCTGTCCTGACGGGCAAGATACTCCATGCAAAGCTCCTCGCAGAGCTTGTCTATCTGCGCCTTGCTGTCGTCGTTTAGGGCGGAAAGGATCTTTACCGACGCGTCGCAATAGGTAAGGTTCTTGCACTTTTCAAGCATGCCCTTCATAACCTTTGCGGCCATGGGTGCCCAGCTGCCGTTCTCCACGAGAGCAACGGTCCTGTTGGAGAAATTGCGCTCGGTAAGATGGTCGATATACTCGCGCATAAAGGGGAAAATATCGGCATTATAGGTGGTGGTTGCAAGGATGAGCTTGCTGTAACGGAAGGCATCTGCCACAGCCTCTGCCATATCGCATCTTGCAAGGTCGTGTACCTTTACCTTGGGACAACCCATTTCCTTCAGCTTATCGGCAAGGCGAATGACTGCCTTTTTGGTATTTCCGTATACGGAGGTATAGGCGATAACGATACCCTCCTCCTCGGGCTGATAGCTTGACCAAGTATCATAAAGCCCAAGATAATAACCAAGGTTCTCCTTCAGCACGGGACCGTGGAGGGGGCATATCATGGAGATATCAAGACCTGCCGCCTTTTTGAGCAGCGCTTGGACCTGCGCACCGTATTTTCCGACGATGCCGATATAATAACGGCGTGCCTCGTCTGCCCAGGGCTCGTCTGCATCCCAAGCACCGAACTTACCAAAACCGTCGGCGGAGAAAAGCACCTTGTCCTTGCTGTCGTAGGTAACGATGACCTCAGGCCAATGGACCATTGGCGCGGTAACGAAGGTAAGCACGCGGCCTCCCAGATCAAGGGTGTCGCCCTCTCCCACAACGATGCGTCTTTCGGCGTAATCGGTGCCGAAGAAGTTCTGCATCATGGTAAATGCCTTCGCGGAAGCAACGATCTTTGCATCGGGATATGCCTTTGCAAAATTTGCTATATTTGCGCTGTGGTCGGGCTCCATGTGCTGAACGATAAGGTAATCGGGCTTGCGCTCGCCAAGGGTGTTCTGAATATTATCCAGCCACTCGTGGGTGAAATTAACGTCCACGGTGTCCATAATTGCTATCTTCTCGTCGATGATGACGTAGCTGTTATATGCCATTCCGTTCGGCACCTTGTACTGTCCTTCGAAAAGGTCGATCTTGCGATCGTTAACTCCAATATATTTGATGTCGTTTGTAATTATCATAATGCTCCCTCTGAATTCTGATTTATTATATTACATCACGAATGGCAATAAAAGTCAAGTGTTTTTCGTCTAAAAACATTTTCCGTCCTTGCAGTCACGCGCTTCTCCGCCGCGATAGCAAAGCTCGTTTTCGCATCTTCCGTTTTTAAAGAAATTATCAATATTGTTTACCGTCGTTTCAGCGATATTCTCAAGTGCCTCCTCCGTTAAAAACGCCTGATGGGAGGTTACGATAACGTTTGGCATGGAGATAAGTCGGGCAAGCACGTCGTCCTCCATAATATGACCCGAATTATCCTCGAAGAACAGATCGGATTCCTCCTCGTACACGTCAAGGCAGGCAGCACCTACCTTGCGGCTCTTGATCGCCGCAAGCAACGCTTCCGCATCCACAAGCGCGCCGCGAGAGGTGTTCAGGAGCACCACACCCTTTTTGCACTTTTCAAAGGCGGCGGCATCAAGCAGATGATAGGTATCGTCCGTTAGCGGGCAATGGAGGGAGATTATATCGCTTTTTGCAAGCAGAGTATCAAGGTCCGTGTATTCCACTCCATCGGCATCCGCAGGGTATTTATCGTACGCAAGCACCTTCATGCCAAAGCCGCGGCAGATATCGGCAAAAACGCGTCCGATACGGCCGGTGCCGATAACGCCAACGGTCTTGCCGTGAAGGTCAAAGCCCGTGAAATTCGCAAGGCTGAAATTGAAATCCTTGGAGCGGATATACGCCTTGTGGATACGGCGCACGGAGGTAAGCAGTAACGCCATTGTATGCTCTGCCACCGCATAGGGCGAATAGGCGGGAACACGCAAAACGTGGAGCCTGCCGAAGGCGTGCTTCATATCCACGTTATTAAAGCCTGCGCAGCGAAGCGCAAGGACCTTAACGCCAAGCTCCGCAAGCTTGTCTATTACCTCGGCACTTACGGTATCGTTTACGAACACGCAAACGGCATCGTACCCGTGTGCCAGCTCTGCCGTGTCGGCATTGAGCTTGGTTTCAAAATATTTTATATCTATTCCCTTCTCCTTGCAGTATTTGTCAAAGGAAGGTCTGTCGTATGGCTTGGTATCAAAAAATGCTAATTTCAAATTGTTTCCTCCTTGCTTTTGTGAGATCATTATAGTATAATATGCACATTAAATATGTTGAAATTTCAACAAACGGAGAAAATCTTGAAAAATTATTTCAGCTCGTTACGCGCCTGCCCGCTCTTTAACGGAGTAAGCGACCAGGATATTGAACGTATGCTTGGCTGCTTTGGGGCGAAGGCGGTGGAATTTGACAAAAAGTATACCATATTTGCGGAGGGCTCGCCCGCCAAAAAGATCGGTATCTTGCTGTCGGGCAAGGCACAGACCGTGCAGGTGGATTACTACGGAAACAGAAGTATTCTTGGGGAGATAGAGCCGGGGGAAATGTTCGGCGAGGCATTTGCCTGCGCGGAAACGCCCGCGCTGCCCGTTTCCGTAATTGCCGACGAGCGCTGTGCCGTAATGCTGATAGACAGCGACCATCTGCTTCACACCTGCAAAAACGCCTGCGGATTTCATCAACAGATCATTTATAATCTAATGAAGGATCTGGCAACCAAGAACATTGCGTTCCACAAGCGCATGGAGATAATCTCCAAGCGTTCCACAAGGGAAAAGCTGCTTGCCTACCTTGCAATGCATGCAAAAAAGGCGGGAAAAAGCACCTTTGACATTCCCTTCGACCGTCAGGAGCTTGCCGACTATCTCGAAGTGGACAGAAGCGGTCTTTCCTCCGAGATAAGCAAGCTGAAAAACGAAGGACTGATCGACAATTACAAAAACAGCTTCAAGCTGCTGTGAGGTATGAGATGCTTAACAAAAACGTTACCGAATACATAGAAAATAACGCAAAAGCCGCACGAGATCTTCTGCTTACCCTTGCTCCCATACCCGCTCCATCACATAAGGAGGAGCTGCGTGCCGAGTTCTGCAAAAAATGGCTTGTTGACGCCGGTGCGGAAAACGTGTATATCGACGAGGCACTGAACGTGGTGTACCCCGTATACGACGACGGCAAGCGTCCCTTAAAGGTATTTATGGCTCACAGCGACGTTGTATTCCCCGACACGGAGCCCCTTCCCCTCTACTGCCGCGACGGCAGGATATACTGCCCCGGTGTGGGAGACGACACCGCAAACGCAGTTGCATTGCTGACGGTTGCGAAATACGTTGCAACCCACATGCCCGAGTGCGGAGAATACGGCGTTCTGCTCGTTATCAACTCCTGCGAGGAGGGGCTTGGAAATCTTAAGGGCTGCCGGAAGATCATGGAGGATTACGGAAGCCGCGTGGCTGAATTCGTTACCTTCGACGGCGGCGCACAGTCCATTCTGTCAAAAGCCGTGGGCTCCCACAGATATAGGATAGAGATCAAGACCAAAGGCGGTCATTCCTACGGCAATTTCGGCAGCCCAAACGCGATCCACCTTATGTCGCAGCTTATATGCAGGCTGTATTCCGTTGAAGTACCGAAGCGCGGACGCACAACGTTTAACGTGGGGGTAATATCCGGCGGCACCTCCGTTAACACCATTGCGCAAAATGCCGAAATGCTCTACGAATACCGCTCCGATAATAAAGACGATCTTGCGGAGATGAAGGGCACGTTTGAAGCTATTATAAAGGAGTTTTCCGAAAGCTGCAACGTTCAGGTCTCTCTCGTTGGCGACCGCCCCTGCGGCACAGCCCACGACGAGGAAAAGCAGGCCGACCTTGTGCGCCGCACCGTCAGTGCCGTTGAATACGGCTACGGCATCACGCCCAAGCAACGCTCCGGCTCCACGGACTGCAACGTGCCCCTTTCCATGGGCATTCCCTCCGTTTGTGTTGGGTGCATCAATGGCGGCGGCGCACACACCAGAGAAGAATACGTTGAAGAAAACAGCATCAAAGGCGGGCTTTACGTTGCCTTCAGCATGATACTTGATGCGTTTGGAGGCACAAATGAACAGTAAAAAAGTCTTGCGCATCCTTGCTTCCCTGCTTCTTACGGTAGCTGCCTTTTTCTTCATAATCACCTTTTCCATAGGGCTGCCGATTTACCTTCGCCCATTCTATTACGCACATATAAACGCAATGGAGCTTCCAAGCATATCGGGACACAGCTACGGCGAGATAAAGGAAGCCTACGACGAGGTGCTTGATTATCTCACTCTGCCAAACAAGGAGTTTTCCGCAGGGATAATGCGATATTCTGAGGAGGGTGCGGCGCACTTTGCCGATTGCAAGGTGTTGTTCGATCTGAATGCATCCGTGCTGTTTGCCTCCGCAACGGTCATCGCCCTGCTACTTATAGTGGGCAGAAGGCTTAAAATTACATACAAGCTTGGCAAACGATCCTCTGCCTTCTGGGCGGCTGTTTCCGCAATCGTTTTCCCCATTGTTATCGGAGCTCTTGCGGCAACGAATTTCGACCGCGCCTTCGTTATCTTCCACAGCATATTCTTCCCGGGCAAGGAAAATTGGATATTCGACCCGACAACGGATGAAATTATCACCGTGCTTCCCCAGGATTTCTTCATGGATTGCGCCATACTTATCGGCGTCGGCGTTGTGGTGCTGTGTACTGCCATTATCTGCGCGGAATTCGTGATCGCGAAAAAGAAGACCGCAAATCAACCACAGGTCGCTTCCAATGAACCCGTTCCTGTGTTAAAATAATAAAAAACCCAAGGAACAGATATGAACACGGAAGATATAATCGCATTATATTACGAAAACGGCGCAGAGATACTGCGCGAGCTTGACCTTTGCCGCGGAGATAGCGACTTTCGCAAGGTCTATATAGTTGATGATAAAACAAAAAAGCTCGTTATCAAGCATACTTCAAACTCCTTTTCTAACGGAGACAGCATCCGCGGATGGGCAGAGCTTGCCGACAAATATAACTCGCTGGGTATATACTGCCCCACGACCGTAAGGAACAGAAACGGAGAGCTGTACAGCGAATACACGGACAACGGCAGGAAATACTACGTGTATGCCGAGGAGTTCGCAAAATTCCCTACGGCAGAAAGCCTTGGGAAAGAAAAGACCTACGACGAAAACGGACGCCCGTATTTTCTTTCCAACATGATGCGCCACCTTGGAAAGGTAGCAAGTGCGCACCTTGACGTAATGGACCATCCCTCCGCTTACGCTTTGCTCGTTCCCTTCGATATTGAGGACGAAACGGACGAAGCTACGGAATGCGCGGAAAAGTTTTACCGATTCGTGTGCAAGGAGCTGCCAGAGCATCAGGCAGAAGCCAAAAGGCTGCTTGATATGTTTTACAGCAACAAACGAGAGCTTGAAGCCGTATATAAGGACCTGCCCACCTCCTGCTTTCAGGCAGATCTGAACGACACAAACATCCTCGTTGATGAGGATATGGACTTTGCGGGACTTATCGACTTCAACATTTCGGGCAAGGAGCCCTGCATCAATTATCTTTGCAGAGAGGCGCTGTGGAACGTAAGCGACAGCCGTCTTTACCACAAGGACGATCACCACGAGCTGTATTTTTACGACGAAGCCCTTGATGATCACAGGCTTGATCTGTTTTTTGACAACATCGGGCTTATAGCCGAAAACTATTGCTTTACCGAAAAAGAACGGGAGATATTCCCCGTTCTGTTCCGTTACATGAACTCTTTTTGGTGGTTCCACGTTTCGGAAATAGAGCGAATAAAAAACGACAGCGAAAAGATACCGCAGCTGTTCAAATGGCTTGAAAAACAAATGACACGGAACGACCTGCGCTTACCGTGAAAGGAGAAACAATGAAGACCATAGATGAATTGAGAGAGTTTTTTAAAGACGATATTTTTGCAACCGATGCAGGGTGCGTAATTGACGAGGTGGGCGAGGGCTCTTCCGTGTGCTCCATGCCCATTGAAGCAAAACACAAGAACGCCCGCGGAACCGTAATGGGCGGTGCGATTTTCACCCTTGCGGATTTTGCCTTTGCCGTGGCGGCAAACGCAGGCGGAGTCCCTACGGTTTCCATTTCCGCAAACACCATGTTCATGAAGGCGGCAAAGGGTGAGCGGCTTATCGCCCGCGCAACCCTTATCCACAACGGCAGGACAACCTGCGCCGCATCCGTCCGCGTTACGGACGATCTCGGCACCAACGTAGCCGAGGTATCGCTTACCGGAATCCATTTGGGGTAATTAAACGCGTTATAGCTTCGTTAAGCTTGGTACTTACTATTGCCTCTCCCTCGGGAGAGGTGGCGGCGTAGCCGACGGAGAGGGGCCGTGTTGAAATTAAGATCAGTAAAACCAAAGGTTTTTATTTCCCGCAAATATACCCCCTCTCACCCGCTATCGCGGGAGCTCTCCCCA
>JAFSCG010000222.1 GCA_017436885.1 Clostridia bacterium
ACTCTTGGTTGCGCCTCAATCGGGGATACTGTGCTTTGGAAGAGGGGAGACTGTTGCAGTTCCTTGGGGATGCATTAAGCGCATAGGCTCGGATATAATAATCGTTGACGTTGGGGAGGAAAGAGTGAAGGATTGCTGTGAGGGAGAACCGGATTCGTGCAAGCTGCCCAAACCTCCAAAACGAGGATTGTTCGGATAAATATGCGGTTTTTTGCCGTTTTGGTACCGTTAATTGTATCATGCGGTAAAAAACCGCTTATTTTTTTGAAAAACACTTGGCAAATCTGATAATAAGGTGTATACTATATCTGTATAAATGTATGCTTTTGTATGATTTTTGCTTGCATAGATTAATTTTGCAGTTGAAAAGGAAATGGGTATGGACATTAAGGAAATACTATCTAAAGTTGATCACACCTTGCTTGATACCTGCGCAACCTGGGAAAGGATCCGCACCATTTGCGATGAGGGAATCGAGTTTGGATCCGCATCCGTATGTATTCCTCCTTGCTTTGTTAAGCAGGCTGTGGAGTACGTTGCGGGCAGGATCCCCGTTTGTACCGTTATCGGTTTTCCCAACGGTTATCAGACCACAGCCGTTAAATGCTCCGAGGCGCTTGAGGCAGTCAAGGACGGTGCCGAGGAGATAGACATGGTAATTAATCTCGGCATGGTGAAGGAAGGTAAGTTTACCGCCGTTCGCGACGAGATACGTGCCGTTCGCCTTGCCTGCGGAGATAAGATCCTGAAGGTCATTATCGAGACCTGCCGCCTTACCGAGGAGGAAAAGATCGAGATGTGCCACATCGTGTCGGAATCCGGCGCAGATTATATAAAGACCTCCACCGGTTTTGCAGAAGGCGGTGCCACAAGGGAGGATATTGCCCTTATGACCGCAAACGTTTCCCCCCATCTGAAGATCAAAGCCGCCGGCGGCATCAAGTCCAAGAAGGACGCGGAGGATTTTATCCTCCTTGGCGCGGACAGGCTTGGCACCAGCCGTCTTATCAGCATCGCTAAAAATGAAAAAGCCGAGGGCGGATATTGAAATGAAAAAAAGAGCATTTGTTATCGTTCTTGACGGCACGGGAGCAGGTGCCGCAAGGGACGCAGCCGATTACGGCGACAGCGGTGCCTTTACTCTCAAAAGCGCCCACGCTTCGGGTGAGCTTGATATACCCAATCTCGTTTCCCTTGGCATCGGTAATATAGACGGTCTTTCCTTTCTCGGCAGCGAGGAGCAGCCCGCCGCCGCTTACGGAAAAATGTCCGAGCGTTCCGTTGGTAAGGATACAACGACGGGTCATTGGGAGATCGCGGGTATTATAGGCACCGAGCCGCCCAAGGTCTATCCCGAGGGCTTCCCGCCCGAGATGGTGCGCCTTATCGAGGGTGCCGCAGGCAGAGATATAATGGTAAACAAGCCCTATTCGGGCACAGCGGTCATTGCGGAATACGGCGAGGAGCATCTTCGCACGGGCAAGCTTATCGTGTACACATCGGGCGATAGCGTCTGTCAGATAGCCGCCCATATCGACCTCGTTCCCGTGGAGGAGCTGCACGCCATTTGCCGCAGAGTGCGCGAGGTGCTTGTTGGACCCTATACCGTTGGCAGGGTAATTGCCCGCCCCTTCAAGGGCGAAGCGCCCAACTTCGTGCGCACGGAGGACAGAAAGGATTTTGCCCTTGTTCCGCCCGATTCCGTGCTTGATGCCATTAAAAACGCAGGCAAGGAGGTCATTGCCGTTGGTAAGATCTCCGATATATTCGCCGCAAAGGGAATCACTCAAAGCCATCCCGTTCACGGAAATTACGATTGCTGTGATAGCACAATGCGCGTGCTTTGGGAGGATTTTGAGGGTCTTTGCTTCGTTAACCTTGTGGATACGGACACCGAGTACGGACACCGCAGGGACAGCGCGGGCTTTGCGAAATGCCTGTCCGAGTTTGACAGGTGGTTAAGTCAGTTCATGCGCTTCATGCGCGACGGCGATATGCTTATCATCACGGCGGATCACGGCTGCGACCCTGCCTTTAAGGGCACGGATCACACTCGCGAGTTCGTTCCGCTTCTCGTATACGGTCATGGTATCGTTCCCGCCGATCTTGGCGAGCGTTCCGCCTTTGCGGATATTGCCGCAAGCGTTAGCGCATGGCTCGGCGTTCCTTATAGCGGCGCGGGAACCTCGTTTATCGACGGATTGGTTCCGCAGTTTGATGCGGAGGCTTTGGCAATGCAGGCAAGGGAAGCAATGCAAAAGGCATACGCGCCCTATTCCATGTGCACCGTCGGTGCCGCTTTGCTTTGCGACGACGGCACGGTATATACCGGTGTCAATATCGAGAGCGCGTCCTATTCTCCCACTATCTGCGCCGAGCGCTCTGCCTTTGTACGCGCCATTAACGAGGGCAAGCGTAAATTTACCGCTATTGCCGTATGCGGAGAGAATACCCGCCTGCGCATAGAGGGCGATCTGTTCTATCCCTGCGGAGTGTGCCGCCAGTTTATGCGCGAGTTTTGCGGCGAGAGCTTCAAGATAATCGTAACAAATCCCCGTGGAAGCCGCACGGAGATATATACCCTCGGTCAGCTTCTTCCTCACGGCTTCGGACCCGAAAACGTTATTTAAGAGAGGTACGACATGATAACCAAATGGAAACGCGAGGACGTTCGCACCATTCTTGAAATGGTGGATATTGACAGTCTGGTTCCAAAAAATCATCCTTTGAGGAAGATCGAGGAGGCGGTGGACTGGGAGTCGGTGTACGTTGCCGCAGAGCCCTTTTATTCTGCACGTATGGGACGTCCCGCCATTGACCCTGCGGTTATCGTCAGAATAATCCTTCTCGTTAAAACGAGAAAAAAAGCCACCGTGCGCACTGTCCTTCGCGATGCGTCTGACAGCCTTGCCATGCGCTGGTTCATCGGTTATTGCCTTTCCGAGAAGCTTCCGTCGGTATCCGCGGTCAGCTCCGCTATATCCGAGCGATTTGACGAGGCATCTCTCGTTCGTATTATGGAGGGCGTGTTCAAGGATCTTTACACCGCCAAGGTCATCAGCGCAACTTCCCTCGGAATGCCCACAAAGGCAAAGCTTCGCCCCCGTGCCGCAGGCTATGAGGACAGGCTTAACGATGCCTGCAATGCCGCCGCCAAGCGCGCTGTGCGCGCCGTTCTCCGCGAGCTCGCGGCAAAGAAACGAGCAAAAATGGCAGTTTGATTTCTCATCGCTCAAGCAATGCTTGAATAACGGCAAAAAGCCATATTCAAGCATTGCTTGCTGTTTTTTTAGCTTCTTTCGTATTACAATGTGAGTATAAAAAGCGAAAGGAGTTAATTATGCTTTTTAAAAACAAAAACAATTCTTTTAACGTGGAGGACAAAATGGCATTTGACACCGTGCGAGTGGGCGCTAATATATGTAAGCTGAGAAAAAAACTGGGCATCACACAAACGGAGCTCGCTGACAGGCTGGGAATTAGCTTTCAGGCCGTATCCAACTGGGAGCGCGGCAACAGCATGCCCGATATATCCAAGCTTGGCGAGCTCTCCGATATACTCGGTGCATCTATTGACGAAATTTTGGACAATGAGCGCATGGCGCATATTGCGGATGCTGTGCTCAATGATAGACCCGCGGAGAATGTAACGGGCGAAGAGCTTGAAAGCATCGCTCCTATGCTGAAGGACGAGCAGGTGGAGCGTTTTGTTGAAAATGAGAAGTCAAGGCTTGATGATATCGCGAGCGTAGCACCGTTTTTGAGCACAGAGTTTCTTGATAACTATGCGAAAAAGAAAATTTGCGAGGGCGTTCCCCCTGAAAGCCTTGGTGGAATTTTACCTTTCTTGAGCGATAGCGCGTTGAACGCTCTTGCGGATGAGGGCTTGCGGCGTCACGGTCTTTCCTCTATTGCGGGGTATCTTCCGTTTTTAAGCGATTACAAGCTTGACAGCTTGGCATTGGAAGCATATGAAAAGCATAAATGCATTGAAAGCCTCATGCCGCTTGTTCCGTTTTTGAATGGTAGAAGAGTCGATGATATCGCATTGCGCGTATTTAATGAATCGGGTAGCTTGTCAAGAATAAGCTCAGTTATACCTTTCATGAGTAGTAATGCCATAAACTCTATCGCTAAACAAGTAATAGATAAAGAAGGTCTTCGCGGTATACAGAAATTGCTTCCGTTCATGGACAGCTCGGTATTGGAGAGCTTTTTTATGGAAAGAGAATAAAAGCAGACCTTCGCCAACGTCAATAAAACGATATACCCCCTTAAAGTATACAGCTGAAAAGCTGTATACTTTAAGGGGGTTATCCGTTATGTACGGTAAGTGATCTTATTTCATCGTTTTGCGATACTTGGTAGGCGAAACGCCGAGCTCTTTTTTGAACACTCGGCAGAAGTACTGTGCGGAGGAAAAACCGCTTTTTATTGCACAATCCTCAACGGTGAGAAAGGGGTATTTTAAATACTGCTTTGCATTTTTCAGCCTTACCGATAAAATGTATTGCGAAGGGGAGCATCCGTAAGCGGCTTGGAACAAGCGGCGGAAATAAACCTCGCTGATGCCTGCGCCGTTAGCAAGAGTAGCTATCGTCAGATCCGCATCGCCGAAGTTGGTGTCAACGTAGTCCTTTGCGTGGGCGATCTTTTCCTTGACGGTTTTAGGCATGTAGCTCTCGTTTTTAGCTGATATCAATAATGCGTAAACGGCGTAAAGCAGGGAAATGGCTTCTGCCGTTGATGCTGCAGTTTTTGCGGAATATACGTTTAGTAGCTTAATAAACAGGTTTTCGGCATGGGTTCGGTTCTTTGGAGTGCAAACGAAGCTCTGCCTTGGCTCGATGGAATCAAATTTGAAATCGCAAAAAATGAAGCGATAGTTCTCGTCGTGTATGAACATGGTGTATTTTGCCTGATGCGGCAGGTAGATAATATCGCCCTCCCCAACGGAAAATGCAGTACCGTCGTCAAATTCATAAGAGCAGGAGCCCGATATAACGTAAACGAACGCATCGCTGTGCCTGCAATTTACCTTCAACAGCTTGTGGTGATTGCGGTTTTGGGATCTTATTACGTTTATCAGCTTGTTTATATATAAGCCGCCGAGAGATATTTCGGTCTTGTTCATTGCTTCACCAAATGGAATATTATCGTTTTTTGAAATCATTATAATATGATAATGTTGCAAAATCAAGAAAAACTTTCATTTACAGTTTCGAAAAGTGCAATTTTGCAATCATTGATACTTTACAATTTGCGGTTTGGGTAATAGAATATTATCAACGGAGGTGAACGTTATGACAGAAAACAGAGAACAGCTTGTTGCATTTGCTCACGCCTGCGCCCTCGAGGGTATTGAAAAGGACCTTGGAGTGTTCGAGGTGGACTGCAAGATAGTCGAGCATCTGCTCGATCACTGCGAGATAATCGTGCCTATGGAGAACCGCTTTTTCGTAAAGGTCAACTGCGGCGGCGTACAGCATTCGGTTATACGCCTTCGCAAGGCTCCCTTTGCAGATATCACGGAAAAAAACGGCTTGCGCGAGGGAAGGTCGGCTTTGGCCTTCACGGGGGATTGGGATTTCGGACACACCTGCGCTGAATGGGATAGCGTGATCTCCCTTGGTATTTTCGGATTGAGAGAGCGTATAGCCCGTTATAGCGATAAATATACCGATGATGCGGAACGCTCTCGCTTTTATGCTTGCCTTGGCGCTGTATACGATGCGGCATTGCGCTTCATTCAGCGCGCCGCAAATGAGGCAGATGCGCAGGGAAAAAGCGAAATGGCAGAGGGACTGAGGCACCTTGCCATTGGTGCGCCCACCAATATATACGAGGCAATGCAGCTGTCGTTGGTGTATTACACCTTACAGCAGTTTTTTGACGGAACGTTTTTAAGAACTCTCGGCAGGCTCGACGAGCTGTTTTATCCCTTTTATAAAAGCGCAGACAGTGAATTCATCCACGAGCTTTGCGTTGATTTTATCCGCGAGATCGACCGCCTTAAGGTGTTGGCAAATCTCCCCTTTGCCCTTGGCGGAACCGATGTTGACGGCAGAACTGCAGTAAACGAGCTTTCCTATGCCTTTCTTTCCGCTTATCGGGCGGCACGGGTGTCTAACGTAAAAATACATCTGCTTTGCAGCGATGATATGCCCCGTGATATACTTGAAAAAGCCATGGACGCGGTCAGAAACGGGGACAACAGCATCGTGTTCATGTCCGATGAAAGAATTATAAATTCTCTCATTAAATTGGGTGAGGAAGAACGGGACGCAAGAAGATACCACGTTGTGGGCTGTTACGAATGCGGAGGCTACGGCGAGATAACCTGCTCCTGTAATGCCCGTGTTAACATTCCAAAGGCATTGGAGCTTGCGTTATTCGACGGCGTGGACGTTTTAAGCGGGAAAAAGATAGGTCTTGATCCAAATAAAAACCCCGAAAGCTTTGAGGAGCTGTTTGCGGAATTTGTTCGTCAGCTTGAATATCTTGTGGATTGCGCAGTGCTGGAAACGGATTCCCGACAGATAATTGACGGCCGTCTTCACGGCGGTCCGATCATATCGGGTACTTATACCTCTGCTTTGGAAAAGGGTGCCGATATCTACTGCGGACATTCGGCAAAATACGATAATTCGTCCATAAATGCTCTTGGTCTTGCAACGGCCGTGGATTCGCTTTACGCCATAAAAAAGCTTGTTTTTGAGGATAAGAGCCTTTCCCTTCAGCGGCTGAAGGATATTCTTCGCTCCGATTGGGCAGGCGAGGAAGTATTGCGCCTTAAGATCAAGAACAGATTTGCAAAATACGGCAACGATAACGACGAGGTGGACGGAATCGCAAGGGAGATAGTTGACGTCCTTGCAAACAGCATAAACGGCAGAAAAAATGCCAAGGGCGGCGTATATCGTCTTGGAACGTTTTCCATTGATTGGCGTCATCCCTTCGGGGAAAAGACCTGCGCCTCTGCTGACGGCAGAAGATCGGGCGAAGCCTTGTCCCAAAACTCGGGGGCAACCTTTGGTGCTGACAAAAACGGTGCAACAGCACATCTGACGTCCGTTTCAAAGCTCGATACGGAGCAAACGCCAAACGGAACGATAGTTGATATCGACCTGCACAGCTCAGCTGTGGTAGGTAAAAACGGACTTGACGCATTGGTAGCAACGCTGAAAACGTATTTTGATAAGGGCGGCTTTGCGGTTCACTACAACGTGCTGGATACCGAGGTGCTTAAGGATGCAAAGCTCCACCCCGAAAGATACCCTAATCTGCAGGTGCGCCTGTGTGGCTGGAACGTTTTGTTCTCGTCCCTGAGCGAAAAGGAAAAGGACGAGTTTATTGCTCGCTCAATGCGTGCTTAACGGTGAAAAGGTATGAAGGGTTTGATTTCAGGAATCAAAAGAATGGAGATCCATGACGGCGACGGACTTCGCACCACCGTGTTTTTCAAGGGCTGTCCGCTGAAATGCCTGTGGTGCCATAATCCCGAAAGTATTTCCTTTAGCCCCCAGTACGCAAGGTTTAAGGAAAAGTGCATCGGCTGCGGGACTTGCGGCGGAGCTTTGAACGGCACGACCGAGGAGAACTGCCCCGTTTCTGCCATCGTCGGCTACGGAACGGAGTACGAAAGCGGCGAATTGGTCGATCTGCTTATGAAGGATGCAGATTTTTTCAAAAACAGCGGTGGCGGCGTAACGTTGTCCGGCGGTGAATGCCTTGCACAGCCCGAGTTTGCGGTAGACGTGGCAAAGCGGCTGTATGAAAGGGGTATCAGCGTTTACGTTGACACCTGCGGATACGTAAAGCGCGAGACCCTCGAGCGGATCATTCCTTATACAGACGTGTTTCTGTACGATCTGAAGGCCATAGACCCCACGGTACATAAAAGCCTTACGGGAAGGGAAAACGAGCTGATATTAAGTAATTTGCGGTATTTGTCCGAGAATGGCTGTAATATAGAGATCCGTTATCCTCTTGTTATGAAATATAATGACGGTGAGTGCGAAAAGATCGGCAAGGTGCTGCACGGCTTGAAGGGAATAAGAAAGGTAAAGGTACTGCAGTACCACTGCTTTGCCGCATCAAGGTATGATGCCCTTGGAATGGAGAACACTTTGCCCGATACGGTAACCCATATAGAAGACGTGGATCGGGCGGTCGACATTCTGAAAAAGTATGGATTGAATGCTGTTAACGGTGTAAAAGATATATAACAAAAGGTCGATACGCACGCGTATCGACCTTTTATTATCAAGCTTTAAATTTCTTTATTTCCTCAATAAGGCGGGGAACTATCATATCCTGCGGTATCTTACCCGCGGTAACGCCCTTATAGAACAGTAGGGCATCGCCGTCGCCGCCCGCAACACCGATATCGGCCTCCCGTGCTTCTCCGGGGCCGTTTACGGCACAGCCCATAAGCGCAACGGTTATAGGCACGGAGCGAAGCCCTTCCGACTCAACGGCGGCTTCAAGCTTTGCAAGCAGATCGATAAGCCCTATTCTCGTTCTTCCGCAAGTGGGGCAGGAAACTATATTCAGATGGGGAGTGGAGGACAGACCAACAGCGTCAAGAATATTTCTTGCGGCGGCTATCTCCTTTACGGGGTCTGCGGTGAGAGAAACTCTAACGGTGTCGCCTATGCCCTCTGCAAGGAGAGTGCCGATACCGATGGCACTTTTGATTGTCCCCATGCCCTCGCCGCCTGCTTCGGTAACTCCGATGTGAATGGGATAATTACAGGTTTTGGCAAGGAGACGGTTGGCCTCTATGGTGGTCATTACCGAGGATGCTTTTATGGAAATTGCAATATCGCGGAAATCATATTTTTCAAGCAACGCGGTGTGGAACATCGCGCTTTCGCAAAGTGCGGCGGCGGTAGGCGCGCCGTGCTTTGCAAGTATGCTCTTTTCAAGGGAGCCGGAGTTGACGCCGATGCGAATGGGAACGCCTCTGCGTCTTGCCGCCTCCGCAAGCTCGCGCACTCTATCCTCGCTGCCGATATTTCCGGGATTGATGCGGATCTTGTCAACACCTGCTTCAAGGGCGTAAAGTGCCGCACGGTAATCGAAGTGTATGTCCGCAACAAGGGGAACGGTAACGCCCGCTTCCTTGATATAGGCAATGCATTTTGCCGCCTCCGGAGTGGGCACGGTTATGCGCACGACGTCGCATCCCGCTTGCTCGAGTCTTTTGACCTGTTCAAGGGTAGCCTTGTGGTCGTAGGTGTCTGTGTTTGTCATGGACTGGATGCTGATGGGCGCGTTTCCGCCGATCTGCACCTTGCCAACGTGTATCGCGCGGCTTTCTCTGCGTGTGTATTCGGTCATATCAACCTCTAAAACAATTTGATGATGTCTTTAAGCGTTATAAAAGCAATAAACGTAAACAGTAAAAGCATTACCGCGCCGTGGAGATATCCTTCTACCTTGCGATTGATTGGCTTGCGGAAGATCATTTCGTATAATACGAATACTATCCTGCCTCCGTCAAGGGCGGGAATGGGAAGAAGATTCATAACTCCAAGGTTTACGGCAATAACAGCCGCAAGATAAACAAGATTTGCTGTTTGCTTTGTCTTGGCGGTTTCAACTATTACCTCCGTAACGCCAACGGGGCCGGAAACGGCTTCCATGCCGTAGCGTCCGGTAACGAGGTCCACAAGACCGTCCCAAACCATTTTGACCGTGGAGGCGGAGCGGAAAAACGCGTGCTTCGCCACGTTTTTGAAGGATGCCATTTCGCCGTAAACGCGGAAGTCATAATCACCGAAGGTAACCCCTTGATCTGTAAAGGTGGGGAATTCCACGTTTTCAAGGCGAAGCTTCTGTCCTTCACGGATAACGGTCATATCAATGGGCTCGATGCCCTGGCGCATTATCTCATAAACAAGCTCGTTTGCGGTGTGTACGGGAATGCTTCCGACCTTTACGATCTTATCCCCTGCATTAAGGCCCGTGGAATCGGAGAGAGCGACCTCGCCGGATTCCGGAATGATAAATTCATATACGGTCGTGGAGCCAAGCTGATCGCGTGTGGCGATAACCAGTGCCGACATCAGTATAATGCCGGTGATAATGTTGATAAGTCCGCCTGCGGCCATAATAATAAGCCTTTGCCACGGGGCTTTTTTTTGAAGAGCATTGGGGTCGTCGGTTTCGCCGTCCTCACCCACCATACTGACGTAGCCGCCGAAGGGAAGTGCGCGAAGCGACCACATAATACCGGTCTTTTTTGCCCTGCGCTGAAATATCTTGGGGCCCATTCCGATAGAAAATTCGGTGATGCTTACCTTGAAAAGTCTGGCGAAGCAGTAGTGGCCAAGCTCGTGCATAAGCACCAGCGCGCCGAAAATCAGTATTGCAAGAATTACGTACAGTATCGTCATTATAAACTCTCTTTACTTTTTGATAGCCGAAATTACCTCTGCTGCTATCCTGCGAGCCTCTCCGTCGGCGGCGTAAACGCTTTCAACGGTAAGCTCGCTGTGCTCGGGGGTCTTTTCGTAGGCGGCAAAAACCACCTCGGGAATATTTGAGAATGCGATCTCCTCGCGTAAGAACGCGTTTACCGCCACCTCGTTTGCGGCGTTAAGCACCGCGGGTCTTGTTTTTCCGTCCTTCAGGGCACGGAATGCAAGACCGAGGAGGGGGAAGGTCTCGGGATCGGGAGCCTTAAAGGTGAGTGCACCCGTTTTGATAAGATCAAGGGGAGGCGTTGCACCAAAAACTCGATCGGGATAATTAAGGGCATAGGCAACGCACAGCCTCATGTCGGGAACAGACATCTGCGCAATGACCGCGCTATCAATATATTCCACCATGGAATGTATTATACTCTCGGGATGGACAACGACGTCGATCTTGTCGGAGGAAACGTTAAAAAGTCTTGCGGCTTCAATTACCTCAAAGCCCTTGTTCATCAGTGTCGCGCTGTCGATGGTTATCTTTTTGCCCATGGACCAGGTGGGATGTGCAAGTGCCTCGGCAAGGGTAACGCCCTCGAGCTCCTCTTTCGTTTTTCCGTAAAAGGGACCGCCCGATGCGGTAATAATAAGCTTGCGTATCTCTACATGCTCCCCCGTGCGCAGACATTGGTGGATCGCGCAATGCTCGCTGTCAACGGGCAGTATCTCGGTGCCGCTCTTTTTTGCAAGAGCCATAACAGCTTCTCCCGCCGCAACGATGCTCTCCTTGTTGGAAAGAGCAAGGCGCTTGCCCGTTTTAATTACCTCAAGGGTGGAAAAAAGTCCGTCAAAGCCGATAACGGAGTTAACGAAGGCATCGGCTTCGGTCTCTGCGATAAGCTCGGCAACACCTTCGCGTCCAGAAAGCACCTTGGTGCCACTATCGGCAACTCGCACGCGAAGGTCCTTTGCGGCTTCTTCATTTTCCATCGCCACCAGGCGCGGACTGAATTCTCTGATCTGCGCCTCAACTGCGGCAACGCTTTTGTTTGCGGTAAGGGCGGTTATCTTTATATTTGGATTGTTTCTGGCTACGTCCAAAGCCTGCGTTCCCACAGAGCCGGTAGAGCCGAGAATAGCGGTCTTTAACATTTTTTCACCTGTCATTTAAACAAGGATATTTGCATTTGAGTGCCAATGATGGAAAGCAGAGCGGCAACGGCAATAAGGGAGTCGAAGCGGTCCATAACTCCTCCGTGTCCGGGAAATAGCTTGCCATAGTCCTTTATGCCGTAATTGCGCTTGACAGCCGATGCCACAAGGTCGCCTATTTGCGAAACTATGGCAAGCACAAAGCCCGTAAGCGCAAGGGCAAAATAATTTGCGTTCAGATCTGTAAGAAGGGATATAACGTATCCGTACAAAAGAAAAGCAAAAACAGAGGCAACGGTGCCGCCGACAGAGCCTTCAATGGTCTTTTTGGGGCTGATGCGGGGTATAAGCTTGTGTTTTCCGAAAATCATACCCGTGAAATAGCAGAAGGTATCGGTAACAAACGCGCCTATGTATATCATGGGGAAAACGAATTTTGCATTTTCCGTTACGGAGATAAGCTCAATGGCGGTAAATCCCGCAATAACGTAGGTGCAAAGCAGAAAGGCTTGCGCCGTATCCCCGCTGTTGTATTTGTCG
The DNA here is from genome assembly GCA_017436885.1 of Clostridia bacterium. Lineage (GTDB taxonomy): Bacteria > Bacillota > Clostridia > Oscillospirales > CAG-272 > RUG12395. The sequence continues at coordinate 12,114 of JAFSCG010000222.1, forward strand.
GGTATAAAGACCGAAAGGGAAAGGGTATACATTATCGACAGCACCACGATAACGATGGCAGAAGGGAGAAAAACAGTCTGCATATCGAGAAAACGTGCGGCAAGAGGGCTGATAAGGGCAAGGGCGTAGGTGGGAAGCGCGGTAGGCAGATGCTTATCCCTTCCGATACAGCAAAGCATCTCGTGAACTCCGATAATGCACAAAAGGGAGCAAACTATGGGCAGGAATATTGTGTCCATCAAAAGAAGAGATGGAACGAACAAAAGCAAAACAAGAAATATTCCCGTAATTATTCGGGTCTTCATTTTGCGGTCTTATCTCCTTTTTCGGTGTTTTTAAGTCCGCCGTAGGTCCTGTTGCGATTATAGAACTTGCGGATTATATCGTCAAGCTGGTCGTTTGAAAGATCCGGCCAGAGAATGTCCGTGAAGTAAAGCTCGCTGTATGCAAGCTGCCACAAAAGAAAGTTAGAAAGACGGTATTCGCCCGCAGTGCGGACAAGCAGATCGGGATAGGGACTATGGGCCGTGTATAGGGCGGCATCGATATCCTCGGCGGTTACCTCCTTCTTTCCGTCGGCAATAAGGGTGTTTACGGCGTGCACCATTTCCGAGTGTGCACCATAATTAAGCGCAATATTCAGGGTGAGGGGCATGTGTGCAGAGATCTTTTCAAGGTATTCCGCCTTCTCGCGGAGCTTGTCGGGCAGACCGGATTTATCTCCGATAAAGTGATACGCAGTCCGATGCTCCTCCAGCTCGTTTATTCCTCTGTCCATATAGGAGGAGAGCAGATTCATTATGGTATCCACCTCAGCCTTGGGGCGCTTCCAGTTTTCGGTGGAAAAGGCGTATACGGTAACGTGGGGTATTCCAAGCTCGCGGCAATGTATCATCAGTCTGTCAAAGGTCTTCATGCCCTCAACGTGTCCCATGGGGCGCTGAAGTCCGCGGCGCTGTGCCCATCTTCCGTTGCCGTCCATGATAAAAGCGATGTGCTTCAGGCGCTCGTCAATGACGATGGGTTCTTTTTCCTCTGCTTTAACCTTCGTCTTCTTGAAAAAAGCCATAATTACTCCTTGAAAAAGACGGGGCAGTTAACCGCCTGCCCCGTCTGATAATATGCGGTTTGTCGTCAGATGGAAAGTATCTCTTTGTTCTTTGCGGCGGTGATCTCGTCTACCTGCTTAACGAACTTGTCGGTTACTTCCTGGATCTTCTTCTCGGCTGCCTTAAGGTCGTCCTCGGTAAGCTCGCCGTTCTTCTTCATCTTGGAAGCGGTATCGTTTGCATCGCGGCGGATGTTACGAATGGCAACCTTCTTCTCCTCGCCAAGCTTGGAGACCTGCTTCTGCAGCTCCTTGCGGCGCTCCTCCGTGGGAGGCTGGAAGGTAAGGCGAATGGTCTTGCCGTCGGTTATGGGGGTAATGCCGAGGTCGGAGGCAAGGATAGCCTTCTCGATCAGCTTAACGGACTGTGCATCCCAAGGCTGGATAGCAATGGTGCGTGCGTCGGGCATGCTTACCTGTGCCATCTGGGGAATGGGAGTGGGGGTGCCGTAGTAGTCAGCGGTAATGCGGTTGAGAAGCTCGGGGTTTGCGCGTCCTGCGCGGATAACTGCAAGCTCGGAGTTGTAGTTATCAATGGTCTTTTTCATTTTGCTTTCGATTTCTTTTACGTCGTAGCTCATGGCGGTTCCTTTCTCGATCTTATATATTTGATTATGTAATTATTCGGTTACTACCGTGCCAAGCTCTTCGCCCATAACGGCGCGGTATATGTTTTCGGGGTCGTCAAGTCCGAACACAAGTATCGGGATGTGGTTGTCCTTGCAGAATACGGTTGCGGTACCGTCGATTGCGGTAAGACCGCGGTCTATGATCTCGGTGTAGGAGATGTGGTCGAAGCGTGTTGCGCTGGGATCCTTCTTGGGGTCGCCGCTGTAAATGCCGTCGATGTTCTTTGCCATCAGCACTATGTCGGCCTTGATCTCTGCCGCGCGGAGCACTGCCGCCGTATCGGTGGAGAAGAAGGGAAGACCGAGTCCGCATCCGAAGATAACGACGCGTCCCTTTTCAAGATGAGAGATAGCCTTGTTGCGGATATAAAGCTCTGCAAACTGATCCATCTCGATAGCTGTCATAACTCTGGTGGTAATGCCGCTCTGCTCAAACGCGTCCTGAAGCGCAAGGGAATTGATGGTGGTTGCAAGCATACCCATGTGATCCGCGCGGGTGGGATCCATGTTCTTGCCCTGGCGTCCGCGCCATATGTTGCCTGCGCCGACGATAACTGCGATCTCAACACCTTGATCAAGACATTTTTTCAGCACGGATGCAATATTTGCAATAAATTCGTGATTCAGAATACCCTCTGCGCCTGCGGCAAGTGCCTCGCCCGACAGCTTCAGAAGTACTCTTTTGTATTTAGGTGTGTTCTGCATTATGACCTCCCCAAAACATATTCATACAGATATATTTTAACCGATAACGAGTAATTTGTAAATACGTTTATAAGAAATATTTTTCAATTTGTGTTAAAAATGTGTGAATGACTGCGCATAAAACAAGGGTCGGTACGAAAACCGTACCGACCCTTAAAAGGATATCTTATTTGTTTACCATCTTGGAGATCTCGTCTGCGAAGTTCTCCTCGCGCTTTGCGATACCCTCGCCCTTTTCGAAGCGAACGAAACCGGTAAGCTTGATGGAGCCGCCGAACTCCTTAGCGGTCTTCTCTACGTACTGAGAAACCTTCATGGAGTCGTCCTTAACGTAGCCCTGCTCGCAGAGGCAGTTGCTCTCGTAGAACTTGCCGATACGACCGATAACCATCTTCTCGATGATGTTGTCGGGCTTCTTGGAGTTAGCGGGATCGTTCTTGATCTGAGCGATAAGAACGTTCTTCTCTTCCTCAACTACGGAAGCGGGAACGGAAGCTCTGTCAAGATAGGTGGTGGGGTATGCGGCAACCTGGAGAGCGATGTTCTTTGCAAACTCTGCAAAGCCCTCGTTGTTCTTAGCTGCATCGTCAGCCTCGAAGGAAACGATAACGCCGGTGCTGCCCTTGCCGTGGATGTAGGTGCTAACGATACCGTCAACAACAACGAAGCGGCGGATGTCGAGTTTCTCGCCGATGGTGAATACCATCTCCTTCATCTTGTCGGCAACGGTCATCTCGGTGTCGAGATACTTGGAAGCGAGCAGAGCGTCAACGTCTGCGGGCTTGTTAGCGATAATGGTATCGAGAAGGGTAACTACGAAAGCGCGGAAGTTCTCGTTCTTTGCAACGAAGTCGGTCTCGGAGTTAACCTCGATCATAGCGGTAGTGTTACCGATGGTCTTGATATCAACAACGCCGTCAGCAGCAATTCTGTCTGCCTTCTTTGCGGCAACTGCAAGGCCTCTCTCGCGGAGAACCTTGATAGCCTCGTCAATATTTCCCTCGGCCTCAACAAGTGCCTTCTTGCACTCCATCATGCCGCAGCCGGTCTTCTTTCTGAGATCGGCAACCATAGAAGCGGTAATATTCATTATTCTATTCTCCTTTTAATTCGGTAGATTACTCAGCGTCCTCAGCTGCAGGAGCCTCTGCGGTCTCCTCGCTGTCGGTGAACTGCTCGCCCTGCTTGCCCTCGAGAACTGCATCAGCAAGAACGGAGGAGATAAGGCGGATAGCGCGGATAGCGTCGTCGTTACCGGGGATGATGTAATCTGCATCATCGGGATCGCAGTTGGTATCAACGATTGCAACTACGGGAATACCAAGCTTCTTTGCCTCGAGAACTGCGTTGTGCTCCTTGCGGGGGTCAACGATGAATACAGCGGAGGGAAGGGTATCCATGTTCTTGATACCGCCGTAGTTCTTCTCAAGGTCGTAGATCTCCTTAACCTTTGCGGCTACTTCCTTCTTGGGAAGCATATCAAAGGTGCCGTCAGCCTGCATCTTCTCGAGCTCGTTAAGACGATTGATGCTCTTTCTGATGGTCTTGAAGTTGGTAAGCATACCGCCGGGCCAACGAACGTTAACGTAGTACATGCCGCAACGCTCTGCCTCTTCCTTGATGGTGTCGGCAGCCTGCTTCTTGGTACCTACGAAAAGGATAGTGCCGTTCTGCTCGGAAAGCTCGCGAACGAACATGTAAGCTTCCTCGAACTTCTTAACGGTCTTCTGGAGGTCGATGATATAGATACCGTTTCTCTCGGTAAAGATATACTCGGCCATTTTGGGGTTCCATCTTCTGGTGTGGTGTCCGAAGTGAACACCTGCTTCAAGCAGCTGCTTGATGGTGATAACAGACATTTTTATGTCCTCCTTTGGTTTTTTTCCACCACGAATAAAGCTGTTCGCCAACCGCATTTCGCGGAACCGCGGCGGCTTCTCCGTGTGTGAATTATCGCGGAATTAAGTAGATTTTGCCGCGACTGAAGCAGTATACCACATTAGATTATAGTTGTCAACCTCTTAACAAAATATTCATAGAAAATTTACAATTTGTTCATAAATATTCTTTTGTCATTTTCCACTTGTGCCGAGGAAAGTTATATGGTAGAATAATAATACACATAAGCGAGGTGCTTGAGTATGAAGGATTTTTGCGAGTATTTTAAAAAATATAAGCCCGAGGTATCGGAATGGCAGCTTATACGCAAGCTGACCGATTGGTCGGTTCGGGCGGACAGGGAAGCGCGTGTTATCGAGCTTACCCTGCATTTTGACGAGCTTGTAAACGAGCGGTATCTTGCCGCTTTGCGCGATGGAATACGCACCGCTTACGAGATAAACGGCGTTTCCACCATCGTTAAGTATCCGTCTGCGCTTTTTTCCGAGCGTGCGGTGCGCGATATAATCCTTTATGCCCAGCTTTGCGGATTCCTTCCCCTCGGATTTTTTGACGACGTTAAGATAAAAATGCAGGAGGGCAGGGTAGAGCTTTATCTGCCTTACGTGGATGCCATCAGCGTTATAAAGGGTCTTGGCACCGAGATCGCCGTTGCAAACGCCATTGAGGAACGCTTTTCCGTGAAAACGGAGGTCGCAGTGCTCTCCGATACCAATGCCGCCGCCCGTAAGGGCGAGGAGATGGAGCGGCGCCTTCTTGACGAATTGAACCGTTATTATGCCGACCTTGCGGCGCTTATGAACTCCGTGCCCGACGATGCGGCACCTACGCCTCCATCGGAGCAGGGCGGTCGCACCGGTGCGTCCGCACCATCCCCTGCCAAGGTCAAAGACAACGGCAATAGCTACAACAGCGTTTACGCCGCCGTTGCGGCCCCCTTTATCCCCGTTACAAAGCCAAAGGAGGGTGAGGAAGCAACTCTGCCCGTTGCAACCTTCAAGTACGAGGACGGAACCAAGGAATATAAGCGCGATGGCAACGTATTCAAGGGAAAATTCCGAGTTTACGACGTTTCCGAGGCTGAACTGCAGTACGGAAGCGAAATTGATATCGACAGCGCGG
>JAFSCG010000223.1 GCA_017436885.1 Clostridia bacterium
CCCATGGTGTGAGAGCTGGAGGGTCCCAAGCCCTTTTTATATATGTTTCTTACTGATTTCATAATATCACACCCATATCTTTTTTGTTAAGTATACCACAAATAAAGCGGTTAATCAATAGAAAATACAAATTAAGGAGGCGCAAATACGCCTCCTTATATGTTTATTTAACGTGCGGGATCTGATTTTCGATGCTCTCAAGTCCGTTGCGAAGCACGTCCCAATCCTCGGTAAAGCGGAGGATCTCAAGACGGAAGGCAGACGGCCAAGCGGGCAGCCATTGAGAGGGAGAAAAAGGAGGAACTCCGTGCCTTCCCCATCTGGTGTGGAAGATGGCCTCGTCCTGCGCACCTGCGGGACGTACACGGCGGTTGACGTACATTGTACCGTCGGAAATGCACTGGCAAGCGTTTGCAAAGAATGCAAGCCCCTTTTCCTTCCAATGATTTTCACCCGTAATCTCTGCAAGGCGCAGGAAGGACATAACGTCGCGCAGGGCATATTGGTCGAGAGCCTGATGTGCGGTGCTGACGGAGGTGGAGCCAAAGGTATCGTAACCCATGGAGCCTATGAGGCTATCCTTGGGGTATTCTATCGTATAGTACATCAGCCAGGTGCAGAGATACCACGCAATATTGCGCGCGGCCTCAACGTACTTCTTATCGCCTGTGATATCGTAAAGAGCCAGCGCATCGCGAAGCAGAGGGCTGGAGGACTCCTTATCTATGCAATAGGTATCAAGCGCTCCTGCGGTCGTAAAGCCGTCCTTTTCAAGAGCGTCGTAATAGAAGTTGAATGCCTTAAGCGCGGAATCAAGATACTTCTTTTCTCCCGAGCGCTTATATGCCGTGAGCATTGGAAGCACAAGGAAGCAGCCGATGGTGCCGTCGGCGGCAAGAATGGAGCCGTCGTAATCCCAGCTCTTTGCGTAGCGTCCGCTTGCGTCCTGTGTGCTGATGGCAAAATCGCAGATGCCGAAGGCTGTAGCAAGGTACTCGGGCTTGTCAATGCCGCACTGCTTTGCAAGGTCGTAGCCCTCAAAATATCCGTCTGCCGCGCCGCCGATATTGCATGCGTCAATGGCAAGCTTGATCTGTCCGTTCTCGTCTCGGCGGAATTTTTTGCCCGCAAACGCCTTGTGGCTCTCGCAGGCGCTCTCGCCGAGCTTCCATTTATCGGGAGTATAATCATCGGCATAATACTTGTTGCGCCACTCGTCCCAATCAAGGCGCGCATCAATAAGACCGTCCTGTCGCGTGCCGAACTTGATCCAGGAATCGTGAACGTCGATACCCATCTTAAGGGCATCCTTATCGCCTGTCTTAAGATAATGATAAAGCATGGCATTTGCCATGGAAGCAGACTGACCTACCCAGCTGATCTCGTAGCGGTTGAGTGTCTTAAGATAAGAGTGATGGTACAAATGCCACTGACAGCCCATGGTGAAGCCGCAGAAGCCGTTTTTCTCCTCCTCGTAAAGATAACGGGAATAGGAGATCGCAAGGTCATAGAGATTTTCGGGAGTTCTGGGAGCCGATATTGCGTGTCCGTAGTAACGCCAAGCAAAGTCAAGAAGCCTATCGTATTTAATAGGCTTGTCCTCTGTGGGATAAGCAAGAATAATGGCGGTAAACTCCGTACGTGGCATTCCCTCGCCCTGATAAGCCTCGCCCCAGAAGTGGCGCTGCAAGGTCTTTGGCTGCTCCTCCTCGGGGGAGATAACAACGTGCTTTTCCCTGCCGTCCTCAAGATAAAGGGAGCATGCGGTGTCCTCGCCAACCTCGGTCATCATCGCAACGCAGGCAGCCTTGGTCGCGCTGAAGGTGCAGGAAGGGATAGTTGCGCGGTGCCACGCAAAGGTCCATGGAGTTCCGTCCTCGGCTCTGTCGCCAACGTATTCGGGCGTGGTTCCCCAGCCGTTACCGTTGTAGCTGATAGAGGGGATCATGGTAAACTCGGGCTTTTCAAAGGTCAGAAGCTCCATGCGCATGTGCACGGTTGGAGCTGAAGTGGTGCGCTTCCAAAGGAATGCCAATTCGTTTATGCGAACAAAGCTGTCCTCCGCTCCGTTTACGGAAACGATCTCGGCAGCCTTAACGCCGTCAGTAACAAGATAATTACAGCCGTTTTCGCGAAGAATATCGGTCATAACGTACCTCCGATGATTAATTAACGTTAAAATTCTATCAAATTACAAAGCAAAAAGCAACCCGGTTTTACTTAAAAATCATAAATTATAAAAAGGAATAGATAAAATGTTCATTGTTCGCCGTTTTTGTACAGGAAGCAATCATCGTCGTGGGAATATACAATACCGACAGCCTGCAGATATGAGTAGATTATGGTAGAGCCGACGAACTTCATTCCGCGACGTTGCAGATCCGTGGAGATAGCATCGGACAGAGGGCTGAACGTTATGTGGTTTTCATAAATGACCTCGTTACCCGCAAAGGAGCGCAAATAATCGTAGAAGCTGCCGAATTCGGCAACTATTTTTTTGAATATCCTGCTGTTATTGATGCTTGCTTTGATCTTCAGCTTGTTTCGTATAATGCCCTTATCGGATAGAAGCGCTTCTATTTTATCTTCACCGTAAAGGCATACCTTCTCTATGTCAAAACCGTCATAGGCGGCACGAAACGCTTCCCTTTTATTCAGAACGCACTCCCACGAAAGACCCGCCTGAAAGGATTCGAGAATAAGCATCTCGTAAAGATATTTGTCGTCCGTATTAAGCCTGCACCACTCATTATCGTGGTATTTTACGTATAGTGGATTATTTTCATTGCACCAAAAACATCTTTTACACTCGTTCATATCAAGCTCCTTTCACATTGTGCTGCCGGTTGAGCTTCCCCGACGGTTCTTGCAAAAAAGCCCTGCAAAGCAGAGCTTTTTGGGGATATTACAAACAATTACGTTATTTGCCTTCAACGGGAGTGATAACAGGCTTGCCTTCCCTATCCAGAAGAACGGTCAGACCACCGGCATATCCACTTGAAGAAAACAAATAATTAACACCGGTTTCTCTATCCACCAAAATAATGGTAGACCCCATATCCTGACTGTAAGTTTTGATAAATCTCTTAACCTTTGCCACGTAAAGCCTCCTCAACAGAATGGTGTATCGTACGATGACAGTTTAACATAAATAATACCGAATGTAAATAGGCAGATTAATACGTTATAATTCAATCCAAATCCCGTAGGGCGGGGGTTTATCTCCCGCCGTTATCGCGCTTCTAATTCGGCGGCAGCAAGCCACCGCCCTACAAAATAACGAACTACGGGGACGAAAAGCATCGCAGAAAGCAGCACAAAAATTTGCACCAAGATCACACCAACATTCAACGCTGTTCTGCTCGACAAATTGGAATTTATCTACCTTCTACAAACTTAACTTTAGAGGGATATCTGCTTTCGTTCATCTCAGACTTAACTTTTGCAACTTGTTCTATGTCGATGTCATATATGTTAGCAATAGCCAAAGCATAATAAATTACATCCCACAATTCTTCATCGACTGTTCCCAAAATATCGGTGCTGTTTTGTGCCTTCAACCCTTTTCTCATAGCACGAGAAAGTTCTCCGACTTCTTCGGATAATTTCAAGAAGTAATCCTTTAAGAGTTCGGGATGATAGTCTTTCTCCTTAATATAAGTCTGTAAATACTTAATCGTTGTTTTGCCATCCATATAGCTTATCCCCTCGTCAAATTCAAGTTTATCGAACTGTTTTCACATATTTAGTATATCATATTTATTGTTATTTTTCAATTGGTCGCCTGTATCGTTCACAAAAAATTGAAATATCTATGAGGGAAAACAAGGGCAGACCCACAAATTGGAATTTATCTATTGGAGTTTTAGAAATACCGTTCATATTTCCAATTCGTCTAAATGTTTCAGCAGTTCAACAAGCCGTCTATCAGGTAGTCTGCTACCATTTTAACTGCTGTGCCGCTTAAATAGGAAATATTGTCAAATTCGCCGCCATGCATGGTTTTTACGACATCCAAACTCATAAGAGCTTCCTGGTCTGCCTCTGTGATTGGCTGCTCCGCAACAATTTTGCGACCGATTTCGGAAAAAACATTAAAGGCATTGCATTCTGCGGTGCAGATGGAAACACTCGGCAACCCACTCCACTCAAAAATACAGTCATCACCTTGAGGTAAAAATCTGGGGAGTTGTATCTTGTGTTTTGTTAGTAAAACTTCATCCATCAGGCCAAAGAACGACGGATTTGACAAATTACCTTTGTCGCTGAGGAGAATATTATCACCAAAGCCGCAAACATCCGCATTGACCATAGCTGAGATATTCTCTTTTCCTACGGATTCGATGTAACGGGATGCACCAATGCCCCCCTTTTCCTCCTCACCAAAGAACACGAAATCTACACTTTTTTCAAAGGTTGGTTTAGCAAGCACAGCTTCAATGGTATGCAAAAGCACCGAGCAGCCCGAGGCATTGTCATTTGCACCATCACTGTCTTCATCTGCATCCCAATGTGCTCCGACAACCAAGCGTTTGTTGCTCGGATTAAAAGAAATGACGATGTTTTCTACGTCCTCAAATTGCTGAACCTCAAAGTTCGCACCCATTTGGGACAAAATTGTCATGATGATACCTTTTCTGTCTGAACTTCCTGAAATTTTGCTCATGTATTCCATAAGAACCTCTTTCTGTAAATATGTTGAGATGCCTCGCCAACTGTTCGGAAAGGTGCTTTTTTGTCGCTGTTCGGGTTGAACATTTGCCAGGTATCAACCTTTTCGCCCGTGATGTC
>JAFSCG010000224.1 GCA_017436885.1 Clostridia bacterium
GATATAATATGCAATTACAATTTGCGATAAAACACAAATGCCTCCCTTAAGAAAAGGGAGGCATTTGCTTACTTATTTAACAAGAAAAACTTTTTTGCGTCACAACGCATATCAGTTAGCAGTACCGACTCCGTTGAGAGTGTGATTGGTGCTTACCGTACCGATTACTGCGTAGCATCCGGTTTCGCCATTTACAACAGCATAGGGAGCGAAAGCAAACTCGGTGTTTGCATTGCTTACGTCGGTTCCATCATCGTAAACGAGAGTTCCGCGGAAGGTTGCGGCGGTGTCGCCGTAGGCAAGCTCGTAATTTGCAACCGCTGCCTTGACCTCGTTGTTGTTTTGGAGATAAGCAAGAGACTTTGCAGTCTTACCGGCGTACAGATTGTTAAGATCGATATTGTCAGCACCGTAGTACGCGCCACTGCGGATATAACCTATAAAGCCCTGCTTGTTGTAGTTAGCCTTGGTGGTGATAAGAGTACCGAACTCAACAACGTCCTTAAGAGTATCGGCATTTGCATCGATGGTGTAGTTTGCACGTACGCCAAGATACTGAGTGCCGCTTACGTTGATCTTATACTCAAAATCCTTATATCCGAAAAAGTCGGGATCTATAACGGAAACACACTCCTCGGTTCCATCAACATCATCCACGTACACACCTACGTCGCTGTCGGCAGGAGCCGCACTTTCGGTATAGAACTTAAAATCAGTTCTATCGTCAAAAACAACATTTACGCCGATGTCGTTTGCCTCGGAGGTCAGGGTATCGATAGCAACGACTTTTGCTCCACTTCCCACAGCAATGATTACATTGCCAACGCACCCCTTAGAGTTCACGCTTTCGCTATCTGCATAAGCAGACTCAGCGTGAGTCTTCGTTCCTACGGCAATTCTGCGCCAGTTTCCACCCTTGAGGTTAATGATCTGTGTACCAAAATCAATATTTCTTCCTTCTGAGGCAGCATTTGCCAATCGAGCTCCGGCAATTACAACGAGCTTGCAAGTATCCGCCTTCTCACGCTGTCCGTTTCCGTCTTTAGTCACAGGAGGATTATCTTTAACGAAGCCACCTCTATTAACATAGAAAGCACAGGTCTCAGTAGCAGTAAGATCATTGAAGTTCATGAATATTGTCTTATCTGAGTTTGTGCCCAAAATGTTGAGATCATCAAACACGATATCATTGAAAAACTTTATGTAATGGACGAAAACGAAGCTAGCATCCGTGGTTTCGCGATAATCGGTTTGAAAAACCTTTGAAGTAATAGTGACCTCATCACCTGCATCAAGCAGATACGCATTTCTAAGCGTGAAGGAGGGGCCGCAAATCACCACGGTTCCGCCAACTCCCCAATCAGTGAGTCTGTAGAAAGCATCAGACAATGAGTTAAAGGCATCGGTATCGCTCAAACCAGAAGCCGTCGCAGAGCCTTTTACTGCATCCAGATAAACAACGGGCTTGCCGTTGATATGCTGAACTGCAGTACCAGCCTTTTCGCACATTGCGCACTCATACACGGGTACACCATCCTTGATCAGAGAAGCGGTTACATGATTGCCGTCACCGCAATCTTCGATGTTAGGAGCTACACTGACAGAATCGCAGTTGGTTATAATGCTCGGAGAAACATGTGCGTCGTTATAAGAAACGGACGACTGAATATTAGCTTCAGCTCCGCACTCAACATCTATTCCAACTTTACCACGGTAATTATTAACGATTATGTTAAGTCTCAATCCATCGTCGGAAATGACCGTGGGTATGCTGGAAGAATCATCTGTAGAATCAAACGAGCAAATAATTCCCTGCTTGAAATATCCGTCGTTTATAGTAAGGTTAATAACACCTGCAGCAACAGGGGCATCTTCAGAGTTTAAAATCTGTCTACCACCAAGGATGTACAAAGGGCTCTCAAAATATGCACCATTAATGGTATAATTTATAACGGTGTTCTTGTCATGAGAATCAAAGGCCATAATGGCGTTCTGATTGGGGTCATTATCCTTAATGTTGCCAACCACTTTGATCTTACCGAGCACTACGTTGATAGTGCCGGTTACAACGGAGCTTGCATCAGTCTTGCGTATCTTAGGCGCAATATACTTATACTCACCGCCAAGCAAAGTGATGGTCTGATTCAAGGAAACGTTTGTCGGAGTGGAACTTGCAAAATAAGTACCGTTAACAACAATAGGTCTGTAATCGGGCTCATCCGCTCCGTAAGTGAAGTTTACGTTTTCGCCAACGGTAAAGTTTCTGCCGTCGCAATAAAGCATGGGATTATTCTGAGGAAAATGCGCGTTAAAATAATCCCATTCCATATTACATCCGAAACGCATAAACAGTGCAGAGGCACTTGCATGAGTATATTTGTGATTGGTGGATGTGGAATCGTAATGGTTTACAAGACCTGTACTACGGGAAGTTGCTACAGGCGCACCAGACGCACCAAGTTCCCAAACTTGAGAGACATTAGTGAGTGTGCACTTGTGTGTCCAAACAACATTCTCATTTCCGGTTAACGCAGTGGCCTTGAAAGCAGCAGATTCAGCTGCCATGGATTTACTGTATGCAAACAAAATAATAACTCTGTCAAAAGCATTTCCGGAGGATGAGCCTCCAAGTCCGTTGCCGTTTACCTTGTTACCAGCGACATATTTTGCCATAGCACTGAAGGAAGCGTTACCGGTAACGATCATAACACCGTCATTAGGCCCCTGAACGACCCCCTTGTCGGCATCAGCGGCGGAAACGGTATTTCCTTCGGGAATTGCGATTGGTGCGATGCCAACGAGCATTACTGCGCAAAGGAGCAATGCAAGAAGCTTGTTTAACTTTTTCATTTTTTACTCCTTTCTCATTCGCCGATAAGCCAGCTTGCAAGAACGTTGGTTCCGTTTCTCTGGCCGTTGGTGTTGCTAAGGGTAGTTACCTCTTCGGCAAAATCAACGAAGCTGATCGCCGGAGGTGCGTAGGTCTCTTTTTTCATACTACAATCCTTCCCGTATAAGTGAATTAAAAACAGATATAATTACACACATACCTATACGAATAATACGTTATCATAATTATAGTGGTATTTTCTCACAAAGTCAATATTTGATCATTTTTTCGTTTTGTTGCTTAAGTATTATCGTTGTTTCTTGTATAATACTCACAAATACATTTCCTGAAAAACAACGCAAAAAGAGGACGAACCGAATGTCGGTTCGTCCTCTTTTTATTATGCATTAATTCAACGCGCTTGCGTCTTTATACTTATTTACGCGCGTCATACGGTCGATTACCGTAAGGCGGAACACGTTTACCCAAGAAACGAGCCAATCGTTGAGATGTCCGCGCTCGTTGGGATCCTTGCGGTGTCCCCAACGTGCCTGATAGAAGGCCTCGTTCTGGGAGCCGATGGGACGCTTTCTGCCGTGGAACACGCGGTTCTCCTCGGTGGCGATGCACTGGGTGCAGTTATACCAGCTCATGATAGCGCGCTTGCGCCATCTATCGTCGCCCGTGTAGTCAGCAAGACGGAGCCATTCACAGCACATAAGCTCTCCCCACTGGTCAAGGGCGGGATGCTGAACGGAAACGTAGGTAGAGCCCGCTGTATAATAACCGTACTGGGTAAACTCTGCCTCGGGACCGTAGTGAACGTCGTAGAGGTACATCCAGGAAGCAAAGTAATAGGATGCCTTCTCCGCATACTCAAGGTACTTCTTATCGCCCGTAATCTCGTAGATATCGAGAGCGGCAATGATAATGGGGCCTGCAGTCTCCTTGTCAACACAGGTGCAGTCGATGGCACCTGCGGTGCAAAGGAACTGGTCAAGGTCGCGCTTCATGTAGAAATCAAGGCTCTTGATGGCGTACTCAAGATATCTCTCGTTGCCGAGAATGCGATAGCCGTCCACAAGCGCCATGGTAACGAACGCACCGATGGTGCCATTGGGCTCCTCGCAGCGTCCGTCGAAATGCCAAGCCTTACCGAAGGCAAACTCCTCGCTGTAATGGTCGCAGAAGAAATCAAAGATCTTAACTGCGAATTCCTTATAATCGGGGCGGTCGATGCCGTTCTCGCGGAGGAGATCGTACATCTTTATCATTTCGCAGGCTGCCTAACCCGTATTGCAGGTCTCGGGAAGCCAGCCCGTTTCGTAGCTGACGTTTGCCGCCCAGCTCTTGGAGTAATCGCGAGGCTTGTAATTCCAGTTCTTGCCCTCGGTGTACCACTCGTAATGCGCGAGCAGAAGTCCGCTGTCGGACTGCTTTTCCACCCAGTTGTCGCATACGGTGAGAGCGTTTTGCAGCAGCTTTTTCTCGCCTGTGCGGAGATATTCAAGAACAAGCATGCGCGCGTTCATGATGTTCTGACCGCACCAGCCTACCTCGTAGTGAGGGGCGCATTTCGAACCGGGATGATTTTTGCCGTAACCGCAACGGATTCCGGTGGAGAAAAGCAGCTTGCCGCGATGCTCCTGCAGCAGATACTTTGTGTAACTGATGCCAAGACGCCACAGCTCGTCCACGTTATGGTTTGGGCCGTGATTGAAGGGGAAAAGCTCCAGTGCACGGTCGAGGGTTTCCGCGCAGCCGTAATTTTCCCACTTGGGAACAGAGCAAAGCATATATGCGGAAAGGGTTATGCTCTCCCCTGCCTTAAGGGTTATATACGTATCGTAGCGCTCGCAATACTTATCGTTTTCGTGATACGTAAAGGGAGCCTCGGTAACGGGCCAGTAAATACGCTGGGATATCTTGTCGCCCTCTGCGGGACGGAGAGAAACGGAGGAAACAAGACTTTCCACCGTGTCGCCGCAAGCAAAGAGAGAGAAGGCGATATCCTTAGTTTCGGTAACGGAGCAGGACGGAACGGGAGTTCTGTCGTATGAGTGGATCCAAGGCTCGCCGTTTTCGGCTATCATACCCTTGGGCTCCTTGCCCTCGCCCCAGTAGTTGCCGTTGTAGCTGACGCAAGGAATGATATACTTTGCGGGAGCAAAGGCTGTTACCGTTTCAAGAATGAACTTTACGGTACGGTCGTTATCTCCCTCGTTTTTGAAAGTGCGAGTAAGTAAAAACAATCCGTCACCCTTGTCCTCAAGTGACTCGGAGCAGGAAAAATCATACCCCTCGCTGAAGCAGCAACCGGACTGAGAAAGGGTCAGCTCGAGGCCGTTTTCCTCGATTATGGGGGAATTTATTTTTGCAATAGCACCGATTTCCGAATCGGAGACCGTGTAAGAAGTTCCTTTTTTGATAATATACATAAGCTACCTCCGCAATTAATCACTTTATTTTATCACACGCGAAAAACAAAAGCAATATGCTGAAATAAAAATGATGAAAAAACAAAGTTTGCATATTGACATTCATTATGCCCTGTGGTAAAATAACAGCAGTTATATATCACACGTTATACAAGGAGGTACCATGCCGCCCAAAACCAAGATCACGAAGGAAGAAATAATTGAAGCAGCGGTAGGCTTAGTGCGTAAAAGCGGCGCGGAGGCAATCAACGCCCGTGCCATCGCAAACTGCATCGGAAGCTCAACACAGCCGATCTTTTCCAACTTTTGCAGTATGGAGGAGCTGAGGGGCGCCGTTATAGAGAAGGCAAACCAGCTTTATCAGAAAAATGAAAAGGAGCTGATCGAAAAAGAGCTCTATCCCCCCTACAAATCCACCGGTATGGCATATATAAGATTTGCAAAGGAGGAAAAGGAGCTTTTCAAGCTGCTTTTCATGCGCGACCGCACAAACGAGCCAATGGCGCTTGGGTATCGCGTGGATCCTGCGTTGGAAATGCTTATGAACGCCACGGGCTTTGACCTGAACACTGCGGAAAGAGTACATCTTTCCCTTTGGGCGTGCGTGCACGGCTTTGCCACCATGTCCGTTTCCAATTATATCGACATACCCGACGATATAATCAGCAGTACTCTTACCGACATTTACACTTCTCTTACAAGAAAAATAAAGGAGGCCGACGAAAAAGAATGAAAAAGATCATAGAAATTGACAGTCTGACGAAAAGCTACGGCCCTGTCAAGGCTGTAAAGGGCATCAGCTTTTCAGTCCGTGAGGGCGAGCTTTTTGCCTTCCTTGGTGAAAACGGCGCAGGAAAATCCACGACTATCAACATAATCTGCGGACAGCTGAAAAAGGACGCAGGCAGCGTTATTATCGACGGAAAGAACATAGAAACGGACCTGAATGCCATAAAGGGCAAGCTTGGTGTGGTTTTCCAAAGCTCGCTACTTGACAAAGCGCTCTCCGTTTATTCAAATCTGGAGAGCAGAGCGGCACTGTACGGCATTACGGGCAAGGCCTTTGAAGCGCGCCTCGCGGAGATATGCGAGCTGCTTGATATCTCCGATCTTTTGAAGCGTACTGTTGGCAAGCTTTCGGGCGGTCAGCGCAGGCGCATTGACATTGCCCGCGCGCTTATCCACAAGCCTGATATACTTTTTCTTGACGAGCCCACAACGGGACTTGACCCTCAAACGAGAAAGCTGCTGTGGCAGGTAATAGACAAGCTCCGTAAGGAAAACAAAATGACCGTTTTTCTCACCACCCACTATATGGAGGAGGCGGCAGAGGCCGACTACGTTATCATTCTGGAAAGCGGAACTATCGCCGCCGAGGGAACGCCCCTCGCACTAAAAAACGCATACGTCCGCGACTTTGTTACCGTTTACGGACGGACGAAGGAGGAGCTTGCGGTCCTTGACATGCCCTGCGAGATGGTGCGCGACGGCTTCCGTTTTTCCGTAGCAAGCACCAAGGATGCAACGGATATGATAGTAAAGCACCCTTCCCTGTTCACGGACTACGAGATAACCAAGGGAAAGATGGACGACGTGTTCCTTGCCGTTACGGGCAAAAAGCTTACGGGAGGTGTAAATAATGATTAAAGTACTTATAAAGAGAAACGTAAAGCTGTTTTTCAAGGATAAGGGAATGTTTTTCACCTCTCTTATTACCCCCGCGATACTGTTGGTGCTGTACGCCACATTCCTTGGCAACGTGTACAGAACGAGCTTTACCGACAACCTGCCCGCGTTTATAGAAATACCCGAAAAGATCATAGAAGGACTTGTGGGCGGTCA
Source organism: Clostridia bacterium (assembly GCA_017436885.1). Taxonomy (GTDB): domain Bacteria; phylum Bacillota; class Clostridia; order Oscillospirales; family CAG-272; genus RUG12395. Next base: position 7,111 of record JAFSCG010000224.1, read on the forward strand.
GCTTATATCCTCCATACTTGCGGTGTCCTGCGTAACCGTTGCATTCTGCTCCAATATGCTTATGGTGCAGGATAAGGCAAACGGCTGTATACGCGATATTACCGTTTCCCCTGTCAGCGGCGCAAAATTGGCGATCTCATACTACGTTGCCACCCTCATCTCCACACTTACCATCTGTCTCACCGCCACCGCCTTATGCCTCGGTTACCTTGCCTTCAAGGGCTGGTATCTTTCCGTTGGCGACGTACTGCTTATAATCGGCGACGTGCTGATGTTAACACTGTTTGGCACCGCACTTTCCTCCGTTATCAACTTCTTTCTCTCCTCTCAGGGGCAAATATCCGCCGTCGGCAGTATAGTAAGCTCCACCTACGGCTTCGTCTGCGGAGCGTATATGCCCATTTCTCAGTTTTCCGCGGGCCTGCAAAAGGTACTTGCCTTCCTGCCCGGAACCCACGGAACAGTGCTTGTGCGAAATCACGCAATGAACGGTGCCATCGAGGAGCTGGAGGGGCTTGGCGTTCCCGCCGATGCGATTTCCGCATTGCGCGACGCCATTGACTGTAACCTTTACTTTTTTGACACTAAGGTAAGCACAGTCACTATGTACACCGTGGTATGTGCCACCGTTGCCGTGCTTATCGGGGCTTACGTGCTTTTGAACGTTATTAAAGCATCAAAGAATAAATAAATGGGGGAAATCAATGAAAACAAAGTTAAAGGAGCTCGCGCGCATTCTTTTTCTTTCTGCTCCGCTTATACTTGGATTTATAGGATATCTCCAAGCTGGCGAGTCGGTTTCCCAAGCCATCTATGCAAGCCTGTGCCTTTACGGTATGGGGCAAAAGGAAATGCCCGCTAACATCGTAATAGAGATCGCCCGTTGGATCGCACCTTTGGCTACGGCGAGCACCGTGTTTATCGTGGCAAGATCCGTCCGCCGCAGAATACGCGAGTTTATTTCCGCTTGCACGTCCGACAGCGTTGCGGTGCGGGGCCCCAAAGCCGAAAAAGAGGCTATGCTCAAACGACTCGGCAGACGCGGTATAGATATGGAAAACAGTCCCGTAAATGCAAATCACTATATTCTCCTGGGGGACGAGGTGGAAAGTCTCTCCTTTTACCGCAATCACCTTAAAGATAAAAAAGCCGAGGTATTCGTGCAGTGCAGCAGCTTACCCGAGCATGCGGAAATGGAAAACCTCCGTCTTTTCTGCCCCGAGCGTACAGCTTCGCGTGTTTTCTGGGATAAGCATTGTCCCTATGAGCTTTTCATCGACAGCAACCGTCGCCTGGACATAGTTATTATCGGATTTGAAAAGCTGGCACGTGAGCTGCTGCTCAGTGCGTTGCACGTTAACGTCTTCAGCGTCGATCAGAACGTGACCTACCATATTTTCGGAAAAGAAAGAGGCTTCAGTGATACCTATCACGAGCTTCACAATATCCCCGACAGAGTAGTATTCCACAAAGAATCGTGGAAAAAAGCCACCGACCTTATTGCCGACGCAGAGATGGTGATCGTTGCAAAGCAAAAGGATCAGTTTGATCTTTTAAACGATCTTATGCTTGCTATACCGGCAAAAAACATCTACGTTTTAAGCGCACAGCCCGTGGGCGTAGAGCTCCTTGCGAAAAGCAGCTCCGAGAGTAGGCTTATTCCCTTTGACTGGAAGGGCGAAGCGCTGGATCCCCATAACATTCTCCGCCTCGATACCGTTTACTATGCAAAGAAGCTTTTTATGATGTATTCGCCGAACGCCAAAGGCATTGATGAGGAATGGATGGCATTATCTGCGCAAAACCGATATTCGTATTTGCGAGCCGCCGACTTCCGTCAAGTTGCAAAAAAACTTCTTGGCGACAGACCTCTCGATGCCGAAAGCCTTGAAGAGCTTGCCATGATAGAGCACGAGCGCTGGTGCAGATACCATTATCTAAACAACTGGACCTATGGCGAAAAGAAGGATTTCACACTCCGCACCCACCCGTGCCTGGTAGAGTACAACGCTCTTTCGGATCGATTGAAGGAATCAGACCGTATCAACATCCGTTACTTGCTTCAGCTTAACTAAGAATAAAGATTTTTCCACCAAAAAGGAGGGCAAAGCATGACCACCGAATATAAAAACAAATATTTTTCCCTCCTTGGGGATTCCATAAGCACCCTTTCGGGCTATAATCCGCCCGACAATGCCGTTTTCTATGAATGGGAAAACATGCGTGCTTCGGGCGTTTTCACCGTCGAGGACACATGGTGGGGCAAGGTTATAAACGAGCTTGGCGCCAAGCTGCTCATTAACGAGTCCTTTTCCGGAAGTACGGTATGCAAGTTGCCCCAATGGCAGATTGAGTCCTATGGTTGCAGCGACCTGCGCACCGGCAGACTTGGCAACGACGAAAAAACGCCCGACGTTATAATGATACTTATGGGCATCAACGATTGGGGCTGGGGAGTGCGCATTTACCCCGAAGGAGAAAATGACGGGCTTGACGTTTTCGCCGTTGCGTATTCCGAGATGCTGAATAAGATAAAAGCCAACTACCCTCACTCGGAGATATGGTGCCTTACCCTCCCAAAGAGCAAATGGAGCAAGCACCCCGAGATAGAAATACCCGAAGCGAAAAGCGGCGGCAGATTGAACGACTACGGCAAGGCGATCCGCGCTTGCGGTGAAAAGGCAGGCTGCAGAGTGCTTGATATTTACCGTCCGCAGGATCGCTACGACACCATCGACGGCTTCCACCCCACGGCAGAGGGCATGGAATGCATTGCAAATGCCGTGCTTTGTGCCTTGAAAAGAGGTGAATGCCATGATAATTGATTCCCACGCTCATTATGCCCACGAAATGTACGAGGGTGAATTTTCGTTTATCGACTGTGGGGAAGGTGAGTACTGCATTTCCCACTCCGATATACGCGGAATGTTAGACAGAATGAGAGAGTACGGTATATGCGCGACCATCGAGCCTGCAACAAGTGTTGAAAGACACGAAGCTCAGCGTGCCCTTGCGGCAAAACACAAGGGCTACGTTTATTGTGCGGCAGGTCTTCACCCCAAGCAGTGCTCGGCTATTCCATTCAAGCACAGAAATCTGCTGCAAAAGAACCTTGCGGAGATAAACGCAATAGCCATAGGCGAAACGGGTCTTGATTACAGCATGCCGAGAGCAAAGCAGTTCAGATTGCGGCAGAAGCGCTGGTTCGTTTATCAGATCAAGCTTGCAAACGAGCACAAGCTCCCGTTGATACTGCACGTCAGAGATGCGGATAAGGATGCGCTAAAAATACTGAAAAAGTACAGTAGCTTACTTCACGGCGGCGTTGCCCATTGCTTCCACGGAGATAAGGATACGGCAATGCAGTATATATCCCTTGGCTTTGCCCTCGGCATCGGCAGTAAGTTACTTGAGGACAACGCCGAGCTGTGGGACGCTGTAAGAAACGTGCCTCTCTCCTCCCTGCTTGTGGAGACCGACGCTCCTTATCTCCGCCCCGATATAAGCGAGGTGAATACAAGCAACCGTCAAAAGAAAAAGGCGCGCAACTCCTCGCTTATTCTGCCCTCCGTAATCGAGCGTATCGCGGAGCTGCGTGGCTTATCCCCGGCAGATGTCGAGGAAGCCATCTATCAAAATACTCTGCAAGTTTTCCGATTAACCGAAAGCAGGTGAAAAATGACAAAAATTATGTTCGTTTGCCACGGGAATATTTGCCGTAGTCCCATGGCGGAATTCATTATGAAGGACATGGTTAGAAAGGCAGGACGCGAAAACGAATTCGTTATCGCCTCCTCCGCCACAAGCACCGAGGAGATATGGAACGGCATCGGCAATCCCGTTTATCCTCCGGCGCGAGAGGAGCTTGCGCGGCACGGTCTGAAATGCGACGGCAAGCGCGCCGTACAGCTTAAAGCCCGCGACGGAGCGGATTACGACCTGTTCCTCTGCATGGACGGCGCAAACCTTCGGAACGCAAAGCGGATACTCGGCGAAAGCTGCTCCCACAAGGTAAAAAAGCTGCTTGACTACACAGGCGGCGGCGACGTTGCAGACCCATGGTATTCCGACCAATTTGACATCGCCTACGCCGACATATACCGCGGCTGCGAGGCTTTGCTTAAAACATTGTAAAAGTGTTAAGCCATAGCATATTACCAAAATGATCACATAAAAGAACGGGAGGATATGCGTAGTGCCCTTAAGGACACTACGCAACTATGATCGCCTACAGCGAGCTTAGAGTTATGATTGGCTACGCCAAGTTATGATGTGCCTGACGGCACGGTTTGAAGTAACAGAGCGATCATGTCATAACGTTTGCGAAGCAAACCCATAACGGCGAGCAAAGGCGAGCCTCATAACTCATAACTAAAAATAGCATCCGTGGACACAGATGCAGTGCTTGTAAAGAAAAGAGGACGAAGAGTTTCTACAACTCTTCGTCCTTTTCCTGTCGGTAGGTAACGTATTTTATTAAATTTCAACAACTGTCCTTAGGAACACAACGCCATATCCTCCCGTTTATTATTCATTATATGCTACGGCTTACAGCTGCCGCAAGGGTCATATCCCTGCGTTATAAGCTCGTCGCGCTTGCCGTGAAAGTCAAGGCGGTTTTCCTCGCTCATTTTACTTACCGACGCGCAATCGGGGTAATGGAATTTCATACTGCTTTTATTGGCAACGTAATCCCTGCCGCTGTCGGTGGTAACGCTGTTACTGCCGATACCGTCCATTACGTCGTCCTTCGGTGTCTTTTCCGTACCGAAGATAAGGTTCTTACCGTCGGAGGTGCAAATAACTGTTCCGTGCTTATCGGTACGGAACACCTTTACCTCCGCATCGCGAAGGCGGCTGAGCACCTCGGGCGTGGGATGACCGTAATCGTTACCTCTGCCCACGGATATCACCGCATACTTTGGCATAACGTTGCGCAGAAAAACATAGCTCGTTGAGCTGTACGAGCCGTGATGTCCTACCTTAAGCACCGTGCTTTCAAGCTCAAAGCCCGAGCTTGCCAGCGCAAGCTCCACTTCCCTCTCCGCATCTCCCGTAAAGAGGAACGACGTTTCCCCGTATACGATGCGAAGAACGATGGAGGTGTTATTTGGCTCGTTGTCCGTGGTGTTCACCGCAAGGACGGTGCACTCCGCCTCCCCAAGCATAAAGGTGTCGCCCGTTTCCGGCACAGTTATATCCACGCCGCGCTTTGTAAGATACTTAACAAAATTACGGAATGCACTGCTGTCAAAATCCGTAACAGGGCAAAGGGCCTTTCCCACGGTGGCGTAATTCAGCGCACCGGGCAGCCCGCCCACGTGGTCGCCGTGAGCGTGGCTGGCAACAACGTAGTCAAGATGCTTCACGTTGTGAGTTTTCAGATAACTGTACATCAGATTGGAAGAATCCGTGTTTCCGCCGTCTATCAGCATAGTTTTGCCGTTGCATATAACGAGAGCCGCATCCGCTTGCCCCACGTCAATGAAATGCACGGCAAATTCGCTTCCCTCCGACGGCATTTTGGGTCCGCTGTCCCCACAGCCGCAAAGGGAAAAAACAAATGCAATTATAAGCAAAAACGCAAGAATTCTTTTATCTGTCCTCATTATTTACCTACCGTATAAACTTTGTCGGTCAACGAAAACCTTTCGAATATTCGGTTCCAAACATTTATATAGGTCTGCAGATACCAACTTGTTGACTGCAGCATATTTCCGATCATACCGATCTCGCCGTCCTTGGAAATGCCGATTATATAATACTGCAAAACATTCGGATTCTCTGTGGGCGAGCTTACGTTGATTATCTCCTGCGGATGTACGTTGTCTCCCCGAAAATTAATGTGCATAGCCTCGTAGACCGATATGTTTGCGCAATAGGCAAGCTCGAGTTCAAGCTCTTCTCCGCTTGTTAGTGCATCACAAAGTCCGCCAAGCCCGTTAAGATCAGACTCGTATATTTTGAGCAGGATGTGCCCTCCAAACTGACCGCTCCAAAGCAGCTGCTCAATAACGACCAATCGCTCAAAGCCCGTTTCTTTATTATAGTGGTAATAAAGTACGTCTTTTGCTGCGGGGGTATACTTTTCGAGCTTTCCAACGTTTCCAATGTCGGCCTTCGGAATGCTATCCGGATCGGGCCAAGTTCCGGGCGCGTCTGTTACAACCGCGGGGCGGCTTGTTTCCTCTACCTTGTCCGTAACAAACGAATCGGTAACGGCTGACTTGGGAACTGTCGTGTTCGGTGCGGAAGTGGTATCAAGAGCATCCGTTATATCCGGAACGCCCGTGGTATCGTATGCAACCGTGGTATCAAGTATTACGTCCGTGTCCGCAACCGCAGATGTGTCGATAGCGTCGGTGATCTCCGACCGCATTGTGCCCGCGCAGGAACAAAGGCAAAAAAGCACGCCAATAATTATTATCGCTGACAATATATAGATCTTTGGTTTCATAAGTTCTCCTATCCGTTAAGTATATTATACGGTATACTTTGGGAATAATCAACTTAAATCGCTAATTTGGTGCCGAATTTGAAGCAAACAAATAGCATTTTTTGTCTGATAGTTTTGTTTCTCATTGTTATTCCTCCTTTTTTGTCTTTCGCCTTGCTTTATATAACGAAACAAACAGTCGATTTATTACGTGTTTTTTGATTTTTTCTGTCAGTTTTTCCAAAAATCGGCATAACTGCCAAAAAGCGTCCTTGTTTTTTGTGCAACAAGGACGCTTTTTTAAGTATTTTATTTTACTGACTCTGCTATTGCGATCAGTTCTTCCAATGTTATTTCCTTAGAAAAACTGTCGAGTATATACCTGGCATGAAAATGTCATTAAAGCAAAAAAACTATATGTCCGCAAGTATTTTACGGTACCATCTCGGCACGTAATTCTGCATATTATCATACCACAAAAGCACCTCGCGGGCTTGGTTGCGCATGACCCTGATCTGCTCCTCGCCGAAGGGGATCGCCCAATAAAGCGAGGAGAGAGTGTTCGACGAAATATAAAGCGCAAGCAAACGCCAAAACGCTTCGGGCACTTCGTCGTCGAAATACCCGTCCACCATTCCCGACGCAAAGCTTGCCGACCTTTGAGCGCACCACACGATGCGGTTGAACTCCTCCCAAGGGTCGCCGTAATCATTGCGGTTAAAGTCGATGATATTCAGCTTGCCGTCCTTGTCTATCATCATATTGCCGATATGATAATCCCCGTGCTGATAGACCTGCGGTCTGCTTGTAAGCAAGTGTCGGTTTTCGGTGATAAAATCAATAAAAAGCTGACCGTTATCGTATTTCAGCGGGCATTCCGTGTATCGCTGTATCTTTGTGTCTATCTTGCGATTGAAGCGCATGCACCAATCGGGAGTATCCTCGGGCGCGGGTATCGAATGAATCTTTTTGAGTATTCTACCCGCCTCAAGACCGAAAATGTACTGCTCCGTATCCGAGTAGGCTGTGATAGCCTTCTCGGCGTCCTCGCCATCTATCCAGCTTTGTATCGAATAAACGCCCTCTTCGCACACACCGAACTCAATGGGAAGGCACATGGGAACACCGAGAGCGGCAACCTGCCGCATCTTTTCAAATTCCGCCTTCTTGGCATCGTATTCGGAAACGTCGGAAACGCGGTAGAGATATTTTGTACCCCTATCGTCGGTAACGCAGTACTTTTTATCC
>JAFSCG010000225.1 GCA_017436885.1 Clostridia bacterium
AACTGCGCGAGATCTGAAGAAGGCTATTTGGGGGTCTGTGTTTTGGTTATGCGTACTGTGAATTCAAAACAGAAGCGCTTTTAAAACGCTGATTATATCTTCGTAAGCTATCGCTTCGGCGTAGGCAAATTCTGTGCGATATTTGTTCCACATATTGCAGAGCTCAACGCTATCTTCAATGCTTTTAATAATGGCGCGTTTATCTGTTATTTGATCTATGGTTTTTCTATGTACAGAAGTTGCTTTAAGGGCTTCTGCAAAAACAGCATCGCTGTATTTTTGTGTAGTGGCTAAAATAAAAACGTCGTAATAATCTCTCGGTCTGGTATTGAACACGCCGCTGCGAAGAATGGTTTCGACTTTTTCTGCCATAACCGTCTCAATGTTATATGCCCATAGGCTGTACTGTTTATCCTCATCGAAAATTTCTGAAAATGTACGTTCTTCGGGCTGTGGTGTGATCGCGTCGCCTGTTGAAACGTCAATGGAAAGGGGCGTTACTATCGTGTCGTATTTTGCGTTCAGCATAACACGATACCCACCGTAGATGTCATCGTCGCGTATCGGCAAGATCCTTCCGATCTCAAAGGATATTTCGTCGTCGTTATCTATGCTGCAAATGGAGCGGAGCGCGTTTTGAATTGCCTCGGGGGTGAGCGGTAGGTTTTTCAACGTGGTATCGAGGTCCATAGTGGCTCGGTTGTCAAGACCAACGATAGCTGCCACAAGCATGCCGCCCTTCAAGACGAACTTGTTCTTGTATTCAGATCTTGAAAGTCGAACAAGGAATTTTTCAAACATTAGGTTCTGCAATATTACTTGTGCCGGAATGCTCTTTGTGTTTGCGAGATTTCTTATTTTTGCTTTTAGGCTCATGGCGTTATTCATAAAAGCACCTCCATGTAATTACGCAATATCTTCAATACTCGAAGCTGCTTTGCATAGGAGTATAGACGGTTAAGATCTTTATCATCTCTCGCGGCGTAGGCCTTAAGCGCGGCAAAAAAAGTTTCCGTGCCGATTTTATTACGGCTTCTGACAATATCACATACGGTTCTTTCCGGATCATAGCAGCTTACGCTGTTCCCAAATGGCGTTTTTGCCGTGGTCCTTCCAACGCCGTGAAGCTCCGGCTTTATGAAATACATTTTGTATTCCTTTTGTATCACCGTTGACGGAATACATCCTGTGGGTACTGTGAGTGTGTGTTCAAAAGGAGTCCTGTCGGACATCCCGTGGAGAAATAATGCGGTTTCGTGGGAAAAAATGATCTTTTCCGAATGCAATCCAATGGAAAAAATTTCGTCCTGAATGTCATCGGCAAAGATATACTGTCCTCTGGCGATTCGCTGAATTATGTTTCCTTTATTCAGCTTACAAAGCATGGCGCGTGAAACACCTGCTTCTTCGGCCTTGCGTGCTGTTATTATTCCGCCGTTGTTTTTGGCAACGATCTTCAGTTTAGCGATGGTGTTCACTGTGCACCTCCCAATTAGTATATATTCTTTATAATATGATACATAAAATTACGGCGTTTGTCAACATATAATTAACAAACACCGTAATTTCGCAAATAATATTATTAAGTTTGTAAAAAATAATTAAGGGAGTGTAAAGAAACTCGCGTTTCTTTACACTCCCTTGATCTTTATTACTTCCTTCTCAAAGCAAAGGGCATTTCGGTCATGCGGAGGCGGGAGGAGCCGTAGGGGTACAGCACCTTGTCCTCGGCATCGGCGATAGCCTTGGGGGATGCGGGCTTGGGCGCGGGAACGTGCTCGTATCCGTCCGCAAGCTCCCAGTTGATGCGGCTCAGCTTTGCCTTAAGCACAACTGCGGGCTTTGTCTCGGAGAAGGGGTACTCGCTGTCGATGCCTCTGTACTCCACCTCAAGGGGAGCGTTCTCGAAGGCGTAGCGCCACTCGCTCTTGCCTGCGATCTCGTAGTCGCAGTAGGGGAACTTGCGCTCAACGCCTGCCTTGTCCACGTACTCCTTCATGGTCTTTTCGTACTCGATGGGCAGGGAGAATACCAGCGGTCCCATCTCTGCGGCGTAAAGACCCGCGGGAGTGCGAACGATCTTTGCATCAACGGAGTATTCAACGTGGATCTTCTCGGTGTCTCTCCAGGTCTTCTCGATGGTAATAAATCCGTCCTTTGCTCTTGCGGCCTTGCCGTTTACGGTAAGGTGCTTTGCGTAAGCGGGAACGCGGATCATCAGCTTGGTCTTAAGGGGCTTTTCCGCGGTAACGGTGTAGTCGAATACGGGACGGAAGGGGAACTCGGTGGCAAGGCTGACCTCAAAGCCCTTGCCGTCGATCTCGGTCTTAACGCTGCCGGGAATGGTAACGGCGTTAACGATGCCGTCATCTGCCTTCATAAATGCGGAAAGCATCAGCTTGGGCCAGCCCTGGGGCAGGTTAGCGGTGCAGCATCCGAAGTGAGGCATAAGTCCGAAGGTGTGTGCGGGCTTGCCAACGGTACGGAAGATGGGCTTGCCGGGGAAGGTGGTGCAGTCGATCTGGTTGCTCATCTGAACGTACTGATGCACCCACATATCCTCGGATACGGTGGCAGGCAGACCGTTGAAGCTTGCCTTTTCCAGAATGTCGAGCCACTTGGAGTTACCGGTGTAGGCAAAGAGCAGCTCGCAGCTGAACATCTCCTCAACAACGGCGCAAAGCTCGGTGCCCTGAATGGGAGAAAGTCCTGCAAGGCACTCGTCGCCCGTGAACAGAGCAACGGGAGTGCCGTTATGCTTGTAAAGGAAGTCGTAGAGCTTTTCGGTAATGCCGGTGTAGTCCTCGCCGAGAAGCTCGTGGCTGATGGCCTCGTACTTAAGGCTCATCATTATGTTAACGATATGGGTCTCCTGGGTCCACTTGTTAAGGGGAGTTACCCAACGCTCGGTAAGGGAATCCCACTTGGTACCCTGCTCGCGGAGCATTTTTGCCAGCTCCTTGATCCACTCCTCGCCGTACTGCTTGTAGATAAGGTCAAGGGCGATAAATGCCTCGAACCAGCGGCGCATACCCCAGTTGAAAAGCTTGATCTCGCCGTTCTTCATGTAGTCGTAGCAGTTCTTCATTGCGCGGTAGATGACCTCGGGAATTCGCTCGTCGCCCGTGCAGTCGTAATATACGGTAAGGGTCTTTGAAAGCAGGAACAGAGCCCAGATATCGTAGGTAAGACGCTTGTCCTCGGTGCAGGGGCAGATCCAGCCGTCCTCGCACTGACCCGCGATAATGGCGTCAACGTATTTCTGCGCACGCGCCTTCATATCGTCGTTATCAAGCAGGTATGCAAGGGGAATAAATCCGTCAAGCCAGTAGGGAACGCGCTCCCAGCCCTCGCGTGTGCCGCCGATCCATGCGCTCTCCTTTACGTCGGGCCACATCTTGTCAAGGTTGCCGGACTGACCGTTTGCCTCTATCTCCAGCTGGCGGAGCATCCAACCGGCAGGCTTGATCTCCTTGGCGGTAAAAAGCTCGTACTTTCTCATAATTTCCTCACATTTAATAATTTTTTTGGTCTGCGATGTTTACATCACAGTTACATTATAGTATAATGAGATCAGATTTTGAACCCCCCAAGAGAACATAAAATAGGAGAAATTCCGACATGGGATACTTGAACGGCGGTCTGTTTGAGTGTGCGGGACGGTGGATACACCCCAAAAGGACCATAGAGAGCAACGAGCTTATATACGTTCAGCGCGGACAGGTGTATATCGAGGAAAACGGCGTTGAATTTGCGCTGGAGGAAAACGATATCATCCTTCTGGAGCGCGGCAAGCACCATATAGGCACAAGGGAAACGGAAAACGTTGCCTTTTATTGGTTCCATTTTTCCGAGGATATCCCCGCAAAGCTCGTCAGATCAGCCGATCCGCGTATATCCGTGCTGATCCGTCAGCTTCTGCATTACGAGAACAGTCCCCAATACCCCCGTCGCACCCTCGATCTTATGCTGGAGCTCATACTTACGGAAATTGCCGTTTCCACCGCCGAGCCCCAGCCGAATGCCATAGCGGAGCAGATCTGCGAGTGGGTGCGCATAAATTCCAACCGCAAGATAACCGTTGCGGAAATATCCGAGCGCTTCAAGTATAATTCCGATTATTTAAGCCGCCTCATAAAGCAAAAAAAGGGCGTTACACTCGAAAAGTATATAATAAAAAAGCGTCTTGACCACGCAAAAAAGACTTTGCTTTCAACAGAGCATAATATAAGCGAGGTAGCCGCCCTCTGCGGCTTTGAGACCTATCAGCTCTTTTTGAAGTTCTTTGAATATCACGAAAAAATGTCGCCATCGGCTTATAGAAAGCTGTATTATGGGATACATATGAACAGTCATTGAAAAACCGCAAAGCGGTTTTTCAACTATGATAGTTTCGCTTGCGAAGCTATCATATCATAACGTTACGCTTGCGTAACTCATAACTCATAACTCTAAACTCAAACCTGTTTCGCCGCGAAACTAACTATAATGCGCTTTGCGCAGTTATAAGTTATGAGCGCTTCGCGCGTTTGAAATTTGATTAGGAGAGAAAATATGTCAGAAAGCATTCTCAGAACAAAAACCAAAGATTTTGCGAAAAATATAGTTCTGCTTTCAAGGACCTTGCGGGCAAACAAAGTTGAGGCCGTGCTCATAAATCAAATATTACGCTGTGGTACGTCTATAGGCGCAAACGTTCACGAAGCCCAATACGCTCAAGGTACCAAGGATTTTATATCAAAATTGGAAATTTCATTAAAAGAAGCAAATGAAACCGAGTATTGGCTTGAATTGCTGTTTGAAACCGACTGCATTTCCGAAGAAAGCTATAAGAGTTTGAGTTGCGATTGTATTGCAATCAGGCGAATGCTCGTGTCTTCCGTAACAACTCTGAAAAACAAGGAATCTTAGTGCGCCACAATGTCGCGCTGTTCGATATGTCCCTTGCGGGACGAGAAAAGTATACCGTTATAAAACGCAGGCTTGGTAATCAACATACTGATGAATTGAGGTTTTTGTTATGTTAATAAACGATAATGAGTATTTGAACTTGGTTCATATGGTCAAACAGGAGATCAGGCAGGCACAGTACAAGGCAACGTTGAGCGTTAACAAGGAGCTTATCCTGCTTTATCACGGCATAGGATGCCTTATCAACAAACATAAATCTTGGGGCAATAAGTTTATTGAAAACCTTGCCGCCGACATCAAGATCTCTTTCCCCGATGCAAAGGGATATTCCGTCAGAAACCTTAAATATATGGCAAAGTTTGCAGCTACCTACGAGGACGAAGAATTTGTGCAGACAGTGTCTGCACAAATTCCGTGGTCGCACAATACAGCGATCTTGGATAAAGTAAAAACGCCCGAACAGCGTGAGTGGTATATCCGCAAAACGGCTGAGAATGGCTGGTCTCACAGCGTTCTGATTCATCAGATTGAAAGTGGTCTTTATCAGCGCCAAGCCATTGCCGATAAGATCAGCAACTTTGAAAATCGTCTGACTGCTCCGCAAAGCGAATTGGCGGTGCAAACGATGAAAGACCCGTATATTTTTGACTTCATTCCTTTCAAGGAAGATATGGTCGAAAGAGATATTGAACAGGCGCTTGTAAAGGACGTAACCAAACTCCTTTTGGAGTTGGGCACCGGCTTTGCGTTCCTCGGCAATCAGTATCATCTTAACGTGGGTGGCGACGATTTCTACATTGACCTGCTGTTCTACAACCTCAATCTGCGGTGCTACGTCGTAATTGAGTTGAAAACAGGCGAATTTAAGCCCGACTATGCCGGTCAGCTTAACTTCTATCTGTCTGCTGTGGATGGCATTTTGAAGTCTGAGCACGATAATCCCACGATTGGTCTGTTGCTTTGCAAGAGCAAAAACAACATTGTTGCAGAATACGCACTCAAAGATATGTCTAAGCCTATCGGTGTGAGCGAATATAAGGTAACGAGCGATCTGCCCGAAAATCTGAGCAAACAGCTCCCGTCTATCGAAGATATTCAGAAGCATATTACGAACGAATAAGAATCATTGAAGTTAGGGGAAACAAAAATGCTTTTTGGAATGCCGACGTTGATAGAAACAAATACCCTTGAGGATTGTGCAGCACTATGCAATGACCTCAATTTGGATTTTATAGAGCTAAATATGAATTTGCCACAATATCAATTACAAAACATTGATGTGTCGCACTTTAAGGACGTTGCAAACAAGTATGGGATATTTTACACAATTCATTTGGACGAGAACCTCAATATCAGCGACTTTAATTCTTATATTGCAGATGGATATCGACGCACAGTAATAGAAACTATTGCGTTGGCTAAGAACCTTGGCGTTTCAATCATAAACATGCATCTGTCTCGTGGAGTATACTTTACTCTCCCGGATAAAAAAGTGTATCTTTTTGCTGAGTATCGTGAACAGTATTTGAAAAGTATAACTGATTTTCGTTTATTGTGCGAAAAAGCGATTGGAGAAGCCGATATAATGATATGCATTGAGAACTGTGATGGTTTCCCCGAATTTCAAAAAGAAGCTCTGAATATTCTTCTCCAATCTTCGGTATTTGGCTTGACTTTTGATATTGGACATGACCACGGGTGCGGAAATCTTGATGAAACTTATATAATCAAGAACCAAGAGCATCTTTGCCATATGCATATGCATGATGCTTTGGGGAAGAAAAACCACTTGGCTCTTGGTACCGGAGAATTAGATCTTGATAAATATCTTTCGCTGGCAGAAGATCAAAAGTGTCGTGTGGTATTAGAAACAAAAACGATTGAAGGATTGAAGCAGTCAGTGAACTGGATGCGTCAAAAAGGTCATATAAAATGAGGATTCTTATAAAACAATAAAGATTAACCGTGCGAACAGTAGTCAGCATTGTTTACTGCGGTAGGTTTTTCGATGAAACTAAAGAAATGACACCGAAAATGCTTGCAAGCTTTAACAAACTAAAAAGGACAAGATCATGGGAAAAAAAGAAGAAAAAACAAACGTAATGCGCGTGCTTGACGCGCTGAAGGTGGAATACGAGTATTTCACCTACGATAACGGCACCATGACCGCGGGGGAGATAGCGCGGTGCATCGGCGTTGACCCTGATGCCCTCTTTAAGACCCTTGTGTGCGTGGGCAAAAGCGGAAAGAACTACGTTTTTATGGTGCGTAGCGAGGGAGAGCTTGACCTGAAGAAGGCAGCCCGCGCCGCAGGCGAAAAATCCATGGAAATGATACCGCAAAAAAACCTCCTGCCTCTTACGGGCTACGTTCACGGCGGCTGCTCGCCCATAGGAATGAAAAAGCTGTTTCCCACCTTTATCGACGAGATAGCGGAAACAAAGCCTCTGATCTGCTTTTCGGGCGGCAAGGTCGGGCATCAGGTACGCACAACTCCGGAAAATCTTCGCAAGGCGGTACCCGTTACCGCTGCGGATATAATAAAATAAACGCAAAGGAGAATCGCAATGTCGGCACAAGCTAAAAAGAAGGTCATTCTTATCGGCGCAGGCCTTCGCGGTCAGACCTATACCAATTTGATGGCAAAGGAGCACGGCGATACGTTTGAGGTCGTTGCCGTGGCGGAGCCCCTTGAAGGCAGGCGCAATTACATAAAAAACAAGCACGGCATTCCCGACGAGCTGTGCTTTGAAAGCTGGGAGCCCCTGCTCGAAAAGGAGCGCTTTGCGGACGTAGCCATAATCTCCACTCAGGACAGATATCATTTTGCTCCCGCAATGGCGGCGATAGAAAAGGGATATAATCTCCTGCTGGAAAAGCCCATAGCTCCCACCCCCGAGGAATGCGACGCCATTGTAAAGGCGGCTCATGCCAAGGGCGTTTTCGTCCTTGTTTGCCACGTTCTGCGCTTTACGGATTTCTTTATCGCGCTTAAGCAGATAATCGACTCGGGCGAAATAGGCAGGGTAATGAATATTCACCACACAGAGGGTGTCGGTAACGTGCATCAGAGCCACAGCTTCGTGCGCGGAAATTGGGCACAAACGGAAAAGAGCGCCATGATGCTCCTTGCAAAGTCCTGCCACGACATGGACATTCTCGCATGGCTTATCGGCAAAAAGTGCAAAAAGGTCCAAAGCTTCGGCTCGCTCAGCTTCTTTAAGGAGGAGAACGCTCCCGAGGGCGCACCCGAGCGTTGTATCGACGGCTGTCCCCACGGCGACACCTGCCCATACAACTCCGTAAATCTCTATTTGAAGTCCAATAGCCGCTGGTTCAGATGCTCGTCAACTATGCTCATCAACCCCACGGATGCCGACGTGGAGCACGCTTTGCGCACCACCGATTACGGCAGATGTGCCTTCCGTTGCAAAAACGACGTAGTGGACCATCAGATCGTCAATATGGAATTTGAGGACGACGTTTGCGTTTCCTTCACCATGAGTGCCTTCAATCTTGGCGGACGCACCATCCGCATCATGGGCACCAAGGGCGAGATACAGGCAAAAATGGGCGGCAACGAGATAATCGTTTATAATTTGGAAACCAAAAAGAGCCGCATACACGATCCCAGCGCCAAGGTCGGCGACGAGACCATCGTCAGCGGCCACGGCGGCGGCGACAGCGGCATCATCCGCGCTCTTGCCGACCTCTTTAAGGGTAATAAATGGGATTCCGTTTGCGATATTGCGGAATCAAGCCACAACCACATGATCGCCTTCGCCGCAGAGAGCTCCCGCCTTGCGGGAGGTGCCCTCGTGGACTTGGACGAGTACGTTTCCTCCGTAGAAGAGAAGATATAAAATAATAAACGGCCCGTTGATAAACGCAGCTCTGCGTTAACGGGGCCAAAAAGGAGAATCACAATGGCAGAAGCTAAAAAGAGAGTTGTTCTTATCGGCGCAGGCCTCCGCGGTCAGACCTATACCAATTTGATGGCAAATGATCACAGCGATATTTTTGAGGTCGTTGCCGTGGCAGAACCAATTGAGGACAGGCGCAATTACATAAAAAACAAGCACGGCATTCCCGACGAGCTGTGCTTTGAAAGCTGGGAGCCCCTGCTCGAAAAGGAGCGTTTTGCGGACGTAGCCATAATCTCCACTCAGGACAGATATCATTTTGCTCCCGCAATGGCGGCAATAGAAAAGGGGTATAATCTCCTGCTGGAAAAGCCCATAGCTCCCACCCCCGAGGAATGCGACGCCATTGTAAAGGCGGCTCACGCAAAGGGCGTTTTCGTCCTTGTTTGCCACGTTTTGCGCTTTACGGATTTCTTTATCGCGCTTAAACAGATAATCGACTCGGGCGAAATAGGCAGGGTAATGAATATTCACCACACAGAGGGTGTCGGCAACGTGCACCAGAGCCACAGCTATGTGCGCGGAAACTGGGGTCAGACCGAAAAAAGCTCTATGATGCTCCTTGCAAAGTCCTGCCACGACATGGATATTCTTGCGTGGCTTGTGGGTAAAAAGTGCAAAAAGGTCCAAAGCTTCGGCGCGCTCAGCTTCTTTAAGGAGGAGAACGCTCCCGAGGGAGCGCCCGAGCGTTGTATCGACGGCTGTCCCCACGGCGACACCTGTCCATACAACTCCGTAAATCTCTATTTGAAGTCCAAAAGCAGCTGGTTCAGATGCTCGTCAACTATGCTCATCAACCCCACGGATGCGGACGTGGAGCACGCTTTGCGCACCACCGATTACGGCAGATGTGCCTTCCGCTGCAAAAACGACGTGGTGGACCATCAGATCGTCAATATGGAGTTTGAGGACGACGTTTGCGTTTCCTTTACCATGAGTGCCTTCAACCTTGGCGGACGCACCATCCGCATTATGGGCACCAAGGGCGAGATACAGGCAAAAATGGGCGGCAACGAGATAATCGTCTATGATCTGGAAACCAAAAAGAGCCGCATACACGATCCCAGCGCCAAGGTCGGCGACGAGACCATAGTAAGCGGCCACGGCGGCGGCGACAGCGGTATCATCCGCGCTCTTGCCGACCTCTTTAAGGGCAATAAATGGGATTCCGTATGCGATATTGCGGAATCCAGCCACAACCATATGATCGCCTTCGCCGCAGAGAGCTCCCGCCTTGCGGGCGGTGCCCTCGTGGACTTGGACGAGTACGTTTCCTCGGTGGGAGATAAGCAATGAATTACCCACAAGCTCTACTGCAGTACACCCATATCGGTACCGTAACGGAATGCGTGCCCTTTGGCGGCGGTCATATCAACGATACCTTTTCCGTCCGCACGGAGAATGGGCGCTACGTACTGCAAAGGATAAATTCAAACGTGTTTAAAAAGCCCTTGCAGGTAATGCACAATCTGCTTGCGGTTACGGAGCATATAAGAAAAAAGGCGGTGATCCGGGGTCTTGATCCCCGTCGCGCCACCCTTACGGTGATCCCGACGGACGGAGGAGAGTGCTGTGCGGAAACGGAAGGCGATATTTGGCGTCTTTGCCTCTTTATTGATAATTCCGTGGCAAGGGACAGGATCGAGGGCCCTGAGGATATGTATGCCTGCGCCAAGGCATTCGGCGTATTTCAGCGTTCACTTGCCGATCTGCCCGCCGACGGGCTGTGGCATACCATACCCGATTTTCACAACACGCCGAAGCGGCTTACAGCGCTTGAGGAAGCGGTGCGCCGCAATGCCGCAGGCAGAGCCGCAAGCGTCGGTGAGGAGATAGAGTTTGCCCTTGCGCGCCGCGCTCTTGCCGAAAAGCTCGAAAAGGCTCACGCCGAGGGTCTTCTTCCCCTGCGCATTACCCACAATGATACCAAGCTTAATAACGTGCTTTTCGATGCCGCAAGCGGAGCAGTTCTTGCGGTCATTGACCTTGATACCGTTATGCCCGGATATTCGGTAAACGACCTCGGCGACCTTGTGCGCTACGGTGCAAGCACCGCCGCCGAGGACGAGCGCGACCTTTCAAAGGTCGCGCTTGATATGGAGCTGTACCGTGCCGCCGTGGACGGCTTTGTCTGCGGCTGCGGAAACGCTCTCACTGCCGCGGAAAGGGAGCTTCTCCCTTACGGCGCAATGCTCATGACCTACGAATGCGGCGTGCGCTTCCTTACCGACTACCTCGATGGCGACGTGTACTTCAAGGTCCACCGCAAGGATCACAATCTCGATCGCTGCCGCAATCAGTTTGCCCTGCTTGCGGATATGGAGCGCAAGCTGATACCTTGCAATTAAGCATATTTACAGACGAGATCCAAAGCAATTACGATCCAAAGATCTTTTGCGAAGGCAGGCAGATATACGAGAAAAATTATTTGCTTTGTTTGTTCCGTTTTGTGCGCTGTTACCGTTCTTTTGCCCCTTATGGATACTTCGGTGTGCGCCGCTGAGGATAAGGGACTTACCTTTACCTCCCACCTACGTGCTCAAAAGTAATTTTGACAAAACGCCCAACACCTTTGAGGGGGGATTTGGGTCTGTTTTCGGTCCTTTTTGCCACGGAACGGACAGAGATGGTGGCAGGAGAGAAAATGCGCATTTTTCATTTGGCAAAATGCGCATTTTTTATTTGGCAAAATGTCCATAAAAATGCAAAAACTTAGTGCTTTTCTAACGAAAAATCGTTTTTTGACCCATTATAAGAGGAAATATGTTGCTTTTGACTCAATAATATGAGATAATGAAGGCAGTGGCGAAAGCACAATATTTTACTTTGGAGGAAAGAAAAATGAAACGCATTCTCACTGCACTTTTGGTCCTTTGCATGGCACGGTCCCTGTTCGCTTGCGGCGGTACCGCCAACAGCGGCGACTACAAGATAGCTATGGTTACCGACTATGGCGACATCACCGACCAGTCCTTCAACCAGACCACCTGGGAGGCTGTAGTTAAGTTCGGCCAGGACAACAACGTTCCCACCAAGTACTACAAGCCCGTTGCTAACGACACCGCAAGCCGCGTTGCTTCCGTTGAGCTGGCTATCGCAGACGGCTACAACGTTATCGTAATGCCCGGCTACGCATTCGGTGGAACCATCGCCGAGGTTTCCGGCAAGTACCCCGACGTTAAGTTCATCGCTCTCGACGTTGCTGCAGGCGACCTTCTCGAGGCTGCAGTTGCTCTTAAGGGCGGCACTTACGATTACAACCCCGATAACTGGAATCTCAACGATTACGTACACATGGATAACGTGTACTGCGCTATCTATCAGGAAGAGCTTTCCGGCTACATGGCAGGCTACGCCGCAGTTAAGATGGGCTACACCAAGCTCGGCTTCCTCGGCGGTATGGCAGTTCCCGCAGTTATCCGCTTCGGCTTTGGTTACGTTCAGGGCGTTGATGCAGCGGCCAAGGAGCTCGGCGTCAACGTTGAAATGAAGTACGGCTACGGCAACCAGTTCTACGGCGATGCCGATATCACCGCTGTTATGGATACCTGGTACGCAGCCGGCACCGAGATCGTATTTGCTTGCGGCGGCGGCATCTACACCTCTGCTGCTGAGGCGGCAAAGAAGGTAAACGGTAAGATCATCGGCGTTGATACCGACCAGAGTGGCGTTATCGACGGCCTTTACGGCAAGGGCATGACCGTTACCTCCGCTATGAAGGGTCTGTACCCCACCACCGTTGACACCCTTACCGATATCATCGTAAAGGGCAAGTGGGATGAGTACAAGGGCAAGATCGAGACCCTCGGCCTTGTTTCCGGCGACGATGCTTCCCTTAACTACGTTCAGATCCCCGAGACCACCCAGTTCAGCGACAAGTTCTCTAAGGAAGACTATGCTGCAATGGTAAAGAAGATGTTCGACGGTACCATCAAGGTTTCCAACGACATTGCCAACAACCCCGCAACCACCAACGTTAAGGTTGAGTGGCTCGGAAACATCAAGTAATTTAAAAACAGCTTTTTGAACATTCAGTCGGAAGGGGGAATTGATTTGGAAAACACGCCATACGCCATAGAAATGATCAATATTACCAAGCGTTTTCCCGGCATTGTGGCTAACGATAAAGTTACCCTGCAATTAAAGCGAGGGGAGATACACGCTCTTCTCGGCGAAAACGGTGCCGGAAAATCCACCTTGATGAGCGTACTTTTCGGTATGTATCAGGCAGAGGAGGGTGAGATCAGAAAAAACGGCAAAAAAGTGAAGATCGATTCCCCCAACGACGCAAGCGCTCTCGGCATCGGAATGGTACATCAGCACTTTAAAATGGTTGAGTGCTTTTCCGTGTTGGAAAACATTATTCTGGGAGTGGAGGACACCAAGCTTGGTGTCCTCCGCAAGGCAAAGGCACGCGAAAAGGTCGTGGAGCTTTCCAAGCGCTACGGTCTCAGCGTGGATCCCGATGCCATGATCGAGGACATTTCCGTGGGCATGCAGCAGCGCACGGAGATACTGAAGATGCTGTATCGCGACAACGAGATACTTATTTTCGACGAGCCCACAGCGGTGCTGACTCCGCAGGAGATAGAGGAGCTGCTGGCGATAATGCGCAATCTTGCCGCAGAGGGCAAGTCCATTCTGTTTATCACCCACAAGCTTAACGAGATCCTTGCGGTTGCCGACCGCTGTACCGTTTTGCGCAAGGGCAAGTATATCGGCACCGTGGACGTCAAGGACTGCACCCGTGCCCAGCTTTCCCGCATGATGGTAGGACGCGACGTTGAGTTCGCGGTCCAAAAGGAGGATGCAAAGCCCGGAGAAACCGTATTGGAGGTAAAGGACCTCTGCCTTGCATCCAAGCGCAGCAAGCGCAATTCTGTAAACAACGTTTCATTTACGGTCCGTGCAGGAGAGATAGTCTGCATTGCGGGCATCGAGGGCAACGGACAAAGCGAGCTGGTGTACGGCATTACGGGTCTGGAGGGTGTGCTTTCCGGCTCCGTACACTTCTGTGGGGAGGATATAACCCACGCCACCATAAGAAAACGCTCGCTTTTGGGAATGAGTCACATTCCCGAGGACAGGCACAAGCACGGATTGGTGCTTGACTATACTCTTGAAGACAATTTGGTGCTTCAGCGTTATTTTGAACCCGAGTTCACCACACGGGCAGGTGTACTGCGCCGCTCCAATATCACCGCATATGCCGAGCGGCTTATCGACAGCTTTGACGTTCGCAGCGGTCAGGGCGCGGAAACGGTTACCCGTTCCATGTCGGGCGGAAATCAGCAGAGGGCAATTATCGCTCGCGAGATAGATAAGGACCCCCGTTTGCTTATTGCAGTACAGCCCACTCGCGGTATCGACGTTGGTGCCATAGAATATATACATAAGCAGATAGTCGCAGAGCGCGACTCGGGCAAGGCGGTTCTGCTGGTTTCCCTGGAGCTTGACGAGGTTATGACGGTATCCGACCGCATTCTCGTTATGTATGAGGGCGAGATAGTAGGCGAGCTTGATCCCAAGACCACAACCGTCGAGGAATTGGGACTGTATATGGCAGGTGTAAAGAGGGAGGTAAAGCAATGAAAAAAGAAAAAACGCCCCTCCTGCGCAGCAGCGGCTTCCAGAACCTGCTTGCGTCCCTGATATGCGTTCTCGGAGGACTTGTGGTCGGCTTCATCGTTTTGCTCCTTATTGAGCCAAGCGGTGCACTGAAGGCCATACTTGCTATAATGACAAGCTTTTTCCGCTATCCGGGAAAGCTGATGCTGAAATACTTCGGACAGACTCTCGTGCGTACCGTGCCGCTTCTGATGTGCTCCCTTTCCGTGCTTTTTGCGTATAAGGTGGGAATGTTCAACATCGGAGTTGCGGGTCAGTACGTTGCGGGCGCGTGCTTTTCTCTTTATTCCGCGCTGGCATGGAAGCTTCCGTGGTTGCCCTGCCTGCTTATCGGTATGCTGGCGGCAGGTCTTCTCGGCGCGATCTCCGGCGTTCTTAAAACCAAGTGCAACGTAAACATCGTAATTTCCGGCATTATGCTTAACTGGATAATGCTTTATTCTACAAATCTCCTTCTCGGCAAGGTAAAAAGCCCCTCAAGCCCCTACACCCTGTCCCTGAAGGGCACTAATCCAAAGGCGCTTTTGCCCAGCCTTGGACTTGATAAGCTGTTTTTCGACGAAAAGAGCGTTACCATTGCCATTCCCCTTTCAATACTCATTGCCGTGGGCGTTTGGTTCGTACTGCAAAAAACGAAATTCGGCTACGAGCTTAAGGCCACGGGCTACAACTACAATGCCGCAAGATACGCAGGCATGAAGGAAAATTGGAACGTTATAATAACCATGTTCATTTCCGGTGCCCTTGCCGGTCTTGGCGCCGGAATGCTGTATCTTACGGATATCTCCCCGTGGGAGACTACCTGTGCATCCGTTCCCGCCATGGGCTTCAACGGCATTGCCGTTGCCTTCCTCGGCGGCCTCAGCCCCATTGGCTCTATTTTGTCAAGCTTTTTCATTCAGTATATCACCACGGGCGGCGGATTTGTTGACCTGCAGGTATACAGCTCCCAGATATCCGATCTTATCTCCAGCCTGATAATCTATCTGTGTGCATTCGTTGCCTTCTTCAGGTTTTTCATTCAGGCTCGCATCGAGCGTGCGGAAAAGAAAAAAGCTGAAGCAGACAATGCAAACAAAACAGAGGAAGGAGGCAACGCACAATGATCCTCCTGCTTCAATACACCCTTATATTTGCCTCTGTGCTTATGCTCGTTGCCCTTGGCGGCTGCTTCTCGGAGAGAAGCGGCGTTATCAACATCGGTCTTGAGGGAACGATGGTCATCGGCGCGTTGGGCGGTGCGCTGGTTATGAAGTACATGCCGCCCGAGGCAGGTGCCTTTGCGGTGGTGGCTCTCACCGTGCTTGCAAGTGCCCTGCTCGGCATGGTCTTTTCGCTGTTTTTGGCAGTTGCGGCCATAAGCTTCAAGGCGGATCAGACCATCATCGGAACCGCAATGAACATGCTCGCCACGGCAGGTGCCACCGTTGCGGTAAAGGCCATCAACACTGCCGCATCGGGCGGACACGACGTTTCCTCCGATATAGCCTACACCTATACCAAGGACCTGTTTATCGTGCGCTTCGGCGAGTTCGAGTTCAACTGGTTCATGCTTATAGCATTCGTTTGTCTGATAATATCCTATATTGCCCTGTATAAAACGCGCTTTGGCTTGCGCCTGCGATCCTGCGGCGAGCATCCTCAGGCCTCCGCTTCCGTGGGCATCAACGTTTTCAAAATGCGCTACGCGGGCGTTCTTATCTCGGGTCTGCTTGCAGGTCTTGGCGGCATCGTTTATATAACCGCAGGCGTCAGCGTCTGGAAGTTTGAGTACGGCGTTGCCGGATTTGGATTCCTTGCCATGGCGGTAATGATATTCGGCGCTTGGCATCCCATGCGTATTGCCCTTGCGGCGTTACTGTTCGGCTTCTGCCGCGCCCTCGGCAACGTGTATTCGGGTCTTGATCTTATGACCGCGCTGAACATTCCGGGTGTCGTTTACAATATGCTTCCCTATATCATATCGCTCGTGGTCCTTGCCTTCACCTCCAAAAAGTCCCGTGCACCCAAGGCCGCAGGCCTTATATACGACAAGGGCTCACGCTAAGCCGAAATGCAAAAGGAGCAGGTTTTCAAGGAGAAATGCCCATGAAAAGGCTTGTACACATTGCCCTTGCGGCGCTGTGTGCCGTTGCTCTCTGTGCCGTTATTGCCGCTTTGATCTTCGCGGTAAAGGCGAAGAAAAAATAAAAGATACAAAACCGCTCCACGATTTGCCATGGGGCGGTTTTTGCACGTTTTGCAATGCTAAACCTCCGATTTGTACGTCTTGCGCTATTGACTTCAAGCCCAAAAGGTTGTATATTAGCATTAGATAAAACCATCCAAAATTCAGGGAGGAAATATAATGATATCCATAGTTAACGAGAACGGCGTAAACTTTATCTCCGTAAACGGAGAGCCTTGCGGCAAAATCATTCCCTGCGAGGGTGCGGCAGACAGCTTTACGGAGCTTGAGTGCGGCGCTTGGAAATGGCACAGAAAGACCGCAGAACCCACGGATAGCATGAGAATGGAGCTCCTTTTCCTTGGAGAGCCTACTTTCACCATGGTTCCCTGCATCAGCTATAACGGAAACGGCTGGGGAACCATGCCCGAATATATAGGCGACCGCGACACCGACGGAACTCCCTGGAGCTGGGCGTCTCACAGAGTTACCATCCCCTCCTGCACATATTCGGAAAACGAAAAGGCAAGTATTGCCCTGATGAGCGAGCCGAACGATAACTGCGCTTGCTCGCTATACTCCGTTGAAGGAGGAAAGCTGCACGTGGTCATATTCCCCGAGGAGGAAAAGCCGCGCACCCTTCAGCGCCACTTCTGGAACGGTCCTTTTCAGGGCACAATGGAGCCCCGTTGCGATTTTGAGGCGATAATTCAGGTAGTCCCCTCCGACGGAACAAAGCACCGCTACAAGCACCTTATGGACTTTGCTTGGCGCTATTACGGACACGATTTTGACATCCCCATGACCACCGACGAGCTTGAAAGGTATTCCATTGCCTACGCACGATTCCTGTACGAAGAAGAGCCGAACGGTCTTTGCGCCTTTACAAACGGATCGGAATGGCACAAGGGCATTACCGGCTACAGAAAGCAGGAGCACAGATACCAGATAGGCTGGGTCGGTCAGAGTGCCTCCCTTGCCAACGCGATGATATGGCATTATAAAAAAACAGGCTGTGAGCGCAGCCTCAAAATGGGCATTGCCGCCCACGATTCCTGGATAAAATTCGCAACCGTGAAGCCCGGTCTTCTCCGCAGCAGCATCTCCTACGAGGGTCTTGACAAATTAGACTACTCTGATCCCTCCGTGCTTGACCCCTTGAAATACGGCGAAGATACGCTTGAGAGCCTGAGACGCAGAGTTCTTGCGGTGCAACAGGAGCTTAAAAATCCCAAGCCCACCCCTCCCAAAAAGACCTGGCCCGTATCGGATGCCTGCAACCTCGGCACGTGTGCAGAGGGATATTTTGAGGGCTACGACCTGCTGAAAACGATAGATATAGACAAGCCCGAATACCTGCAAACGGCTATGGAGATATGCGATTTTGCACTTGCAAGTCAGGATGAGAACGGCTGCTTTGCAAAATCGTGGGATAACGAGGGCAACGTGTGGGCGAAAAAGGGTACCATCGGATGCTTCCTTATTCTCCCGCTGTTGAACGCTTACGTCCGCACGAACGATAAAAGGTATCTTGACGGTGCCGAGCGCGCTTTCGCCTTCTATTACAAGGAGCTTGAGGATAACGGCTTTACCACCGCAGGCGCGCTGGATACGTATAGCATCGACAAGGAATCCGCAAGCCCCCTGCTTCGCTGTAGCCTTAAGCTTTACGAGGTAACGGGGGATAAAAAGTACGTTGCGCAGTCGGAGAAGATAGGCTGGTATCTCTGCACTTGGATGATGCACTTCACCGTGGAATATCCCGATGGCAATATTATAAAGGAGATGGGCTACGATACCTTCGGCTCCACCTCCGTTTCCACACCTCATACAGCCCTCGACCAGTACGCATTGCGCGACGTTATCTCCTTCAGGACCCTTGCGGAGCTTACGGGAAATATTCAGTGGCGCGAGCGCGCTCTTGCTCTTTGGTGCAACGCTAACCAGTGTGTTTCCGACGGCACTCTTTACATCAACGGACGTCTGCGTCCCGCAGGCGGACAGGACGAGGCGGTGTTCCACACCCGTTGGGGCAGAGCTCACGTCCCGCCCTTCACCCCTTCCCAGTGGCTGCCCGCTTGGCCCTGCGCCTTCCGTCTGGAAAATCTCCGTTGGCTTGACGATACGGAGTTCTTCAACGAGGGTCTGCACCACATAGAGGGCAAAATTGAGCATTGATCGTGTTTGGCTGAAATAAAAGGAGAATAGAATATGAAGATAGCTTTAATTGCTCACGATAAAAAGAAAAACGAGATCATCGAGCTTGCGAAAAAATACAAGGACGTCCTTGCCGAATATGAGCTGTACGCCACGGGAACCACGGGAACGCTTATCATGGGCGAGACCGCGCTTCCGATACACAGAATGAAAAGCGGTCCTCTCGGCGGAGATCAGCAGATCGGCGCAATGCTCGCCAATGGCGAGCTGGGGCTCATCGTCTTCCTTCGCGACCCCCTTACCGCCCAGCCCCACGAGCCCGACGTTTCGGCTCTGCTCCGCCTTTGCGACGTTCAAAAAATTCCCCTTGCGACCAACGCAAGCAGCGCCACTATAATGCTTGAAGCTTTAAAAAACAATACCTTTCCCACAGAACGGTGAGCTGAATAAGACGATATACGGTCGTGTGTGGAATAACTAAAGCAAGGGGGTGTAAAGAAACTCACGTTTCTTTACACCCCCTA
>JAFSCG010000226.1 GCA_017436885.1 Clostridia bacterium
AGAGGATGCCATTGCTGCCGTGTGTGCGGTAAGCGACGGCTGCAGGAATGCCATTTTCGAGCTTTTCAAAAAAGGTTGCGGCAAATAAAATGATATGTTGAACGGCACCGTCCTTGAAGGAGGACGGTGCCGTTCCTGCATTTTTAGGTCAAAATTCGGAATCAATGGGTGCTTTTGCTCGAAAAATGAAGTTTAGCTATGGCTAACAAAAATGTTAGCCATAGCTACTCCTTGACCCTTGAAAATAATATGTTATAATTAAATATCTTTAGCAGTTTAACGAACTAAAATGTGTTGAAACTGCGGCGATCGCGCCGAAAGGAGAAAACATGAAAAAAGTACTATCAGTTATTATGGCCGCTATGCTTATGCTCACCTGCCTTTTTGCAGTTTCCTGCGGCGAGAAGCCCGTTACCGTTTCCCGCACCTTTATTGCGGGATATGAGAACACCGTAAGCATGGGCGGAAACGAGAGCACCACAAGCGGACGCGTGCTTGTCAATCTTATGAGCGACGGAAGCGCCGATATCTACGTTGCCGTGCTTGCTATGGGACAGACCGCCACCGCACATTATACGGGCACCTATTCCTTTGGCGAGGATAACGATTTTAACGAGACCGTTTCCATCAGCTACACCTACGGCGAGGGACAGAACGCGGAGATAAAGGACGCCGTTATCATCGACGGCAAGTTTGAAGCTCCCTTCCACATGGTAGCAACCAAGTCCTCCAATCCCATCCGATTCTACGAGTCTGCTCCCGCGGACGTGGACGGCAGCGTTTACGTCGGCTATCTTACCAAGAGCGGCGGCATGGGCAATATGGTGTATGCTTATTCCGTATGCCTTAAGGCAGATAACACCTTCTCCGTAAGCATCATGCAGCTTGCGGGCGCTACCATGCACATCTGGGGCGAGAGCGAGGGCACCTACGCCATCGACGGCGATAAGATAAGCTTTACCTACGACGTTTCCGACGGTGAGGGCGGCGTTGCCGCGGCGGACTTCGTTTCCGAGGGTGCAAGCTACACCGAGGGCGGCTTTGAGTGCGGCTTCAATATCGGACAGGCATCCATGCGTGCATCAAACGCACCCTTCATCAAGATCAAGTAAGGGCGCGAAATAATTCGATTACAATTACTTTTACATAAAGGAGAACATTCATCATGGAAAGAGCAAGACTTGAAAACGGAGAGCTTAACAGATTTTTTAACTGGGCGTACAGGACCCGCGGTAACACCGTAAAGGCTTTGGCAGAGGGCACTATGATGACCCCCGAGAAGATATTCCTTTCCTTCACCTCACACGACCCCGTATTTATTTCCAACGGCCCCGCAGGCCTCAACGGCTCCGTTAAGGGCATTGGCTTTATCCCCAAGGAGGAGTATCTTGAGGAGGCTCTTGCCGCTTACGTTGAGCATATCAAGAGCTACGACCCCGAGGACAAGACCTACAGCGACAGAGGTCTTAAGCTGCTTATGAAGTGGCTTTACTCCGAGGAAGCGGAAAAGACCGTGGACTTCGAGCATATCTACAGCGTTGAGATGGCGTTCAAGCACAGCTGGGCAAACTATCAGGTAAATCCCGAGGCTACTCTTATGTTCTATCAGCCTCCCGTGCTTTCCTACGAGGTGCGCGGAAAGATGGAGATAGTTGGCCAGCATAACGAGCTCGGCTCCGTTTCTCCCTTCGAGCTGCCTCTCATTCAGCAGTTCATCAACGCACAGCACGACGTATACCACCTTCCCAACATTGAGCGCTGGGTAACTCGCCCCGCATATAAGTTCACCGTTGAGGAGATATTCGATAACTCCGCAAATAAGATAGGATTCGGTACACAGATACCCTATTAATGAAAATGAAAAGAATTATTGCGCTTATTCTGGTGGCAGCATCCCTGCTTTGCGCCACCTCCTGCGCCGTGCGTCAGGATAAATATGCCGATTCCCTGCGTATCGGCACCACGGCGCTCCCAAAAAATCTGAACCCCTATTCCTCCACCGCATCCTCCTCCACCTTCTTTGTGGGACTGTTCTATAACACCCTGCTTGGAAGCGTTTCGGTCCCTGCGGATTATAAGGAGGGCGAGACCTACACCTTCCCCGACGGAACGGTGTTCGTTCCCGCAGACACGGACGTTAACCCCCTTGCCTTTACCGACGGACTGCTTGAGTTCGAGGGTGCGCTCCCCAAAAAGGAGGGAAGCGTTTACGGCTACGAGTATTTCGACCCCACCGAGGAGCAGTGGAAGGAGCAGTGCGAGCGCGAGGGCATCAAGTTCGGTGTTGACGAGGCAGGCAATACCATAGTCGAGACCGAGGCCGAGTTCGAGGCACGCGCACTTATTGCCGTTCCGAAGACCAACTGGATGCGCTTCCGCTTCAAGGTCGTGGACGGATACTCCTGGAACGACGGCACACCCTTTACCGCCGAGGATATCAAGTTCACCTTCGACTACATAATCAAGCACGCGGGTGCGCTGGGCAGTCAGGCGTATTTCCTTACCGACTACTATCAGAGCTCCGTTGTGGACGGGGATTTCGAGTTTATCCTTGCAAGCAACAATTACACCTCAATGAAGAGCGTGTGCAACTCCATAGTGGTACTCCCGAAGCACATCTGGCAGACGGTGCGTAACCCCGCCAAGGAAAAGAACCTTTCCCCCGTTGGCACGGGCGCTTACTACATTGCAGAGGGCGATTACATCGAGGACAGCACCATTACCGTTACCCTCCGCGATGATTTTGACCCCAACCTTACCAAGGAGATGTTTGCCTACGAGCCCATAAAGAACATTTCCGTTATACTTATGAGCAACGAGGACGTGCTTATCAACGCACTCCGCGAGGGAAGCATCGACCTTATGATGGACACGGTAAGCTCCGCAAAGGCCTACGCGGTGGAAAACAACCCCGCCTACGACAACGTGGAGATCTGCGCCGTAAACAACGAGTTCGTTACCACCCTGCTCTTTAACGTCGGTCCCTACGGCAGCTTCAAGGAGGGCGGCTTTAACGGCTACTCCAAGGAGATACGCCAAGCCATATCCCTCTGCCTTGACCAGAAGACCCTTATAAACGAGGTGCTTCACGGCATGGGCGTTGAGGTGGGCGACTGTCTCGTTCAGAGCTATTACGATAACGCTTATCTTGATGCAAACGGCAATTACGTTTACCACAAGACCGACGTTGCCGCCGCCAACGCGCTCCTTGACACAACGTCCTATAAAAAGGACGCAAACGGAAGCCGCGGCATCACTCTTACGGTTTTTGCCACCCCCGGCAACGAGGTAACCGTCAAGGCCATTGCCTCACAGATGGAGAAGATAGGCATTACTATCGTGTACGATCAGGCTACCTCCACCTATGCGGAGGATATAAAACAGCAGAATCATCCTGATTTCGATATGATAATCAACTCCGTTTCCTTCACTCCCGATAAGCTGCTTATGTACAGCGCAAGATACAGCGTATACCCCGGCAGCGAAAGCGTTCGTCTTTTCAACTACTCGGGAATAAAGGACGATACTCTTATCGCAATGATAGAGAAGATGGAGCTTGCCGCCGACACGGCAGAGCAGTATGCACGCTGCCGCGAGGTGCAGAAGTATATTGCCGATCTTACCATCGAGCTGCCCCTGTTCTCCGAGAACACCATCACCTTCTACACCAACCAGAAATGGGAGGGCTGGACCGAGGTGCGCGGTGCTTCCATCTGGAACAGCTATTCCATTCGCTATCTGAAGGAAAAAACGGTAGCTCCCGCAGAGTAATAATTACGGACTGCAAGGGAACGGTGTTCCTTTGCAGTCCAAAAAAATTCGGAGGGAAGTAAGGTATGAAGGGTTATTACCTAAAAAAGGTGTTAAGCTCGCTTTTTGTGCTTTTCATCATTATAACGCTGAACTTTTTCCTGCCGAGAATGATATTCAGCGATCCCGCACAGCCCTATTTTGCGGGCGTGCCCGAGGATGCCGTTGCTCTCCGCGAGCAGATAAGGGAAGCAAACGGCTTCAACGATCCCTTGATCGTTCAGTATCTGGACTATCTGGGAAGAATAGCTACTCTTGATTTCGGCGAGTCCCATTATTACAAGGAATCGGTGTGGAAGGTCATGTTCTCCCGAATTCCGTGGTCCATGGTGCTTACCGTTTCCTCAATGGTATTCTCTTTGATCTTCGGTATTATTTTCGGTGCAGTCGCGGGCAAAAAGCGCGACCGCGCGGCAGATAAAACTCTGCTTGCACTTTCGGGCGTTACAACGGCAATTCCGTCGTTCTGGCTTGCCCTTGTGTCGGTTATGCTGTTTGCCTTTACTTACAAGATTTTCCCATACCGCGGCGCAATGACCGCGGGCTACACCCTTTCCTTTAACGGAACGGTGTTCCTTATCGTCTTTGCCTGCGTTATCGCCCTTGCCATTGCGCTGAAGCTGATAACGAAAAAGACTTTGTTTATCTTTGCGGGTATTCCCGTTTCTCTTGCGGCGGGCATATTTGCCGCCGTGCCCCTTGCGGATATTGCGGACGTGGCGTACCATGCGGCACTCCCCGTAATGATCGCGGTATTCTCCGGCGTTATCTCCTACGCGCTTCTGGTGCGTAACAGTATGATAGCCGTTACAAACGAGGATTACATCCTTACCGCCCGCGCAAAGGGACTTCCGCCTTCCGTGGTGCTGTACAAGCATACCTTCCGCAATGCGCTTCTCCCCCTTATTACCAACGTGGGTATGTCCATGGCGGGTCTTATGGGCGGCAGCGTGCTTACGGAAAAGATCTTTTCCTGGCCCGGTATGGGTCAGCTTCTGCTTGATGCCTGCAACAACGGCGACTATCTCCTCTCTCAGGCGATACTGCTGCTGTTTGCCGTTATCACCGTGGTCTGCAACTTTATTACCGACCTTGTATACCACAAGTTCGACCCGAGAATAAAGGAGGTATAGGATGAAAAAGCTTCTGACACTCCTCCTTTCGGTTCTTAAGGATATTGGTGCCTTTATTATGAAGGTGCTGAAAAACCCCAAGGGACGCACCGGCGTTATTCTGGTTGGCATCGTTGTGCTTGCGGCGGTGTTTGCGCCCTATCTCACGCCCTACGAGCTTGACGATTACGACATTGCAAACGGACTTGCCAAACCCAGCGCGGCGCACCCTCTCGGCACCGATAAAAACGGTATCGACATTCTCACCCAGCTGTTGTACGGCGCACGTATATCCCTGATAATCGGTATTACCACAGGCCTTTGCGTAACGCTGCTCGGTGCCACCTTGGGCATCGTTTCCGCTTATTTCGGCAAGGTCAGCGCCACAGTTATACTGAACGTTATCAACGTTCTGCTCGTTATCCCCACCACACCCCTTATGATGATAATGAGCAACCTGTCCTCCAGCTATTTGATGATGATAGCCATCTTCACCCTTATCGGCTGGTGCGGCACCGCAAGAATGGTCCGCGCACAGGTGCTTTCCATCATGAATATGAACTACATTCGTGCGGCAGAGCTGGCGGGCGGCTCCAAAAACTACATAATGTTCCGCCACATCATGCCATCCGTATCCCATTTGCTTATTATGAACTGCGCCCTTTCCTGCGCGGGCTTCATGATAGCGGAGGCGGGACTCAGCTTTATCGGACTTGGCGACCCGTCCGTTATGAGCTGGGGCAAGATACTTGTTGCCGCACAGGACAGCGCATTCACGTCGGGACTTTGGGCATGGGTGCTTGCGCCCGGTGCCGCCATCTTCATCACCGTTTTCGGCTTTATGCAGATAGGCTACGCCCTTGAGGAGATCCTCAACCCCAAAATGAAGCGCAAAAAGGACACCCGCACCAAGGGTCTTGCACCCGAGGAGGCGGCCGCCGCCGTGTTTGCCGAGATAGGCGACGTGAGCGAGGCCGAAGCCGATGCCCTGAAGCAGAAATTCATCACGGAGGGGCAAAGGATATGAACGTACTTGACATAAAGGATCTTAAAATAATATTCCGCACGGGCGACGGCTTCGTGCGCGCCGTGGAGGGAGTGGATATCTCCATCCGCGAGGGCGAGAGAGTTGCGATAGTGGGCGAATCCGGATGCGGAAAGAGCGTTACAGGTCTTTCCTGCATGGGACTTCTCACCACGCCTCCCGCCTACGTTACCGCAAGGGAATTCACATTCGTTTCCCGCAACGGCGAAAAGCATAATATCCTCGAAAAAACGGAAAACGAGATGCTTCGCCTCCGCGCCGAGGAGATGGCAATGATCTTTCAGGATCCCTCCACTTTCCTCAACCCCGTAATGACCATCGGCGAACAGCTCGACGAGGTGTTCGTTTATCACATGGGGCTGAAGCCGAAGCAGGCAAGGGAGCGCAGCATCGAAATGATGAAAAAGGTCGGCATTCCCGACCCCGAGATGCGCGCCATGCAGTACCCCCACGAGCTTTCGGGCGGTATTAAGCAAAGGATACTTATTGCCATGGCAACGTCCCTTTCGCCCAGACTACTTATCGCCGACGAGCCCACCACCGCCCTTGACGTTACCATTCAGGCGCAGATACTCAATCTGATCTCCGAGCGGTGCGAAAAGGAAAAAATGTCCCTGCTTATGATAACCCATGACCTTGGTGTCGTTCGTGAGATGGCGGACAGAGTGTACGTTATGTACTGCGGTAAGATAGTGGAGGAGGGAACCGTGGACGAGATACTCACAAGCCCCCGCCACCCGTACACGAAGGCGCTTATCGACACCGTGCCCGGCATGGACGAGAAGGTGGAGCGATTCGTGCAGATACCCCATAACGTGCCCCACCCCATGAACAAGCCCCAAGGCTGCTATTTTTCAAACCGATGTGCATATTGCACCGAGCTTTGCAGGACCAAGCAGCCGCCCCTTTACGACCGCGGAAACGGCAGAAAGAGCCGTTGCTACTTCCGCCCGGAGGAGCTATGGGAGAAATAATTTTAAAAACAAACGATCTTACGGTTGATTTTAAGATCAAAAAGAATCTTTTCGGCAAGCCGTCCCGTCTTTCCGCAGTCCAGAACGTTAATCTGGAGATACGCAAGGGCGAGATATACGGTCTTGTGGGCGAGTCGGGCTGCGGCAAGACCACTCTTGCAAACGCAATTCTCGGCTTCGTGCCCATTACCTCGGGCTCCTTTGAGGCCTTCGGTCATACCGTTACCGCAAGCACCAAGCCCGCCGAGTGGCGCGAGGTGCGCCGCCATATGCAAACGGTGTTTCAGGATCCCTATTCCTCCCTTAACACCCGATTTACCGTGTGGCAGATAATCTCCGAGCCCCTTTACATCAGGGGCGAGCGGGACGAGCGCGTGCTTCGTGAGCGCGCCGCCGCAATGGTGGAAAAGGTCGGTCTTTCCCTGCGCGATCTAGACCGCTACGTTTTCGAGTTTTCGGGCGGACAGCGCCAGCGCATTGCCATTGCCCGTGCCCTTATTGCGGACGCGGAGCTGATAATATGCGACGAGCCCACCTCCGCTCTCGACGTTTCCGTCCATTCCCAGATATGCAATCTGCTGCTTGATCTGCGGGAGGAGTTCGGTCTTACTTACCTGTTTATCTCCCACAATCTCTCCCTTATCAAGCACATAACCGACCACATGAGTGTTATGTATCTTGGTGAGGTAATGGAAAGCGGAGCCACGGACGACATCTTTGCCAACCCTCAGACACCCTATACGGAAGCCTTGATGTCGGCAATATTGGAGGTCAATCCCTCAAAGGAAAGGGAGCGCATCATCCTGACGGGAGAGGCGCGCTCGCCCATTGATCCCCCCGATATATGCCGCTTTGCAAACAGATGCCCCCGCGTGTGTGATATGTGCCGCAACGCACCCCTGCCTGCGGCGGTCAGCATCGGCGGAGATCACATGGCAAGATGCCATCTGATAGGGAAAGGAGAGTAAAATGGAAGAGCTTAAATGTCCCTGCATGCCCCAATGCCCCAATTACGGCAAATGCCGCGAGTGCATTGCGGCTCACGCAAAGTTTTACACCGTTCCCCATTGCGTCAAGCTGATGCAGAAGGAAATGAAGGAAAAGCACCTTCATCCCACAAATCCCCATATAAAAAAGACTCTGCCCCAGCGCATAGAGGAATTTTACGCCGCTAATCCCGAGGCGCATCTCCGTTCTGCCGCAGAGGAGCTGAAGATAACCGATTGGCAGCTTCTCGACGGACTTAATACCGCCGTTTCCGTGCCCGTGGAGGATTTTGACACCGTTTATAACGGTCTTGCCGCCCTTGACAAGGTAATGCTCCATCTTGATACGGGCAGCGCCGTTCTGCAGCTTACCTGCTCGCTTCCCGCGGCAATGGATATGAAGGGCACAAAGATAATCAAGACCGCAAGCGGCGAAATGGAGCTTACCTCGCTTTTGTTCCCGAAAAATCTGTACGCCATCTTCCTTGTGCGTGAAAAGCTTTACGGAGGCAAGGAAAGCCTCAGCGTTGCGTTTATAAACGAGGACGAAAGCACCGCACTTTCCGTTTATCTCCGCCGCGGCGCGGATAACACCGTTGAACCAAGATCCAAGGAATTTTTTGAGGGTCTTTGGGCCAAATACACAATTTGATTTAGGAGAAAATTATGAAAAAGTTATTTGCTTTGCTTATGGTTGCAGTGCTTGCTCTTTCCGCTTTTGCCTGCGGAAACGAGAATCCCCCTGCAGAGACCACCGACCCCGTAACCGACGCCCCCGCAGTTACCGACCCCGCAGTTAACGAGGGCACCTTCAAGGCAGGCGTTTACACCGCCACCTCCGCTTATGCCGCCGAGGGCATGAACATGACCTGGAACTTCGTTCTTACCCTTAAGGACGACGGCACCTTTACCCTTGCAAACGACGCAGGCGAGGTAAAGGGCGACGGAACCTACGCTCTTGCAAACGACCACTACGAGATGAAGTTCTCCGACGACAGAGTTGGCGCGTTCGTCGTTAGCGCCGACGGAAAGCTTAAGATGACGGCAGATATGCCCTACGGTATTGCCACCATTCAGCTTGCTCTTGTTGGTGATATTATCTTTACCTTTGCATCCGAAGTTCCCGCCGATGCCGACACCACCGAGGCAGGCAAGACCGAGGAGGGCGGCGACTTTGCCGTTGCCGCAGGCAACTACGCCGCAGAGTACAAGAAGGAAAGCGCAATGGCAGGCTCCGTGGTTTACAAGTACACCGCTACCGTTGGTGCTGACGGCACCTTCTCCTATAAGGTAACCTTTGCAATGGGCGGTCAGAACATGGACGGCTCCTCCGCTAACGGTACCTTCAAGGTTGAGGGAGGCAAGTTTATCTTTACCGATTCCGAGGGCAACGTTACCGAGGGTAAGGTAACGGCAGAGAATACCATCGTTATCTCCCTTAAGGCTTCCTCTATGGCAAAGGACCCCTATGAGGTAACCTTTACTCCCGCTGTATACGGCGTTGCCGCAGGCAACTATGCCGCGCAGTACGAGAAGGTAAGCGCAATGGCAGGCACCGTGCTTTATAAGTACACCGCCACCGTGGGCGCGGACGGCAAGTTCTCCTACAAGGTAACCTTTGCAATGGGCGGTCAGGATATGGACGGCGCTTCCGCAGAGGGCACCTACAAGATCGACGGCGAAAAGTTCATCTTCACCGATTCCGAGGGCAACGTTACCGAGGGTAAGATCACGGCAGAGAACACCATCGTTATTTCCCTTAAGGCTTCCTCCATGGCAAAGGATCCCTACGAGGTAACCTTCACGGTAGCACAGTAATTCGGTTATATATCAAAATACGTCTTGTAGCCGACGAAAGTCGGTTACAAGGCGTATTTTTTTGGTTATAACACGGGGTTGTTTCATGTGCGCGGCGTGATCGTCGCAAAAAAATGCCTCATCGTCAAAGATGGGGCATTTACTTTTGCTTGAAAATATGGTATGCTTTCATTAGAGTGATACGCTAATGCGCTATTCTCGCGCTCGGACGGGTTAATATACAACACAAGGAACCGTCCCCTGTGTTTCAGATTAGATGAGTTAATGGAGTATTTTATGAAACGAACACTTTTAAGGATAGCGGGTATCGTTTTAATATCAGTTTTGCTTTGTGTGTTAACCGTTAATTGTTCAATCCCAAATCATGACAAGAATCCCTCAGGCTTGATATGTTATTCATTAAACAAACAGGATTGCGAGAGCCTCTTCGGCGTTGCGCCTGATCAATTTAAATCAGCTTATTTTCATTTCTATAATGAATACGGTGACTTGAGACTGAATTCATATGTTGATAAAAACGGCAATTTGATTATTCGTCTTAACCGTGAGCAGTATGATTCTATTTATAATCATTATATAGATTGTGTGAAGATGGCAAATGACGCAGGTATTTATATCTCAGAAGACTTTAACGTTATGACTGTAAAAGGGTACCGAGAAGATATTTGGAGCATCCTGCTTTCGCATGGACTTATAGCATCTACCGGAATGATTGGTATTCAAAATCTGACTAACGGATACGGTAATTGGTCTGTAGTTTTACGGCTGGTTGATGAGGTAAGTGGAGAAGTTGTATTTGAGAAAACTTTCCAAGATGTTTTCCAATTTTCAAAAGAAACGGTCTCTAATTTAACTCCTCGTCCGCAGGAAAGTACCTCTGACAGTACAGAAATTACAGAAACAACTACACAAAACCCATAATTCAAGGAACACCGCATGGTTTTTGGACCATACACAACGGAACACAAGGAACCGTCCCCTGTGTTTTAGGAGGATACAATGACTGAGGAGAAATTATTGTACTATTTAGATGTTAAAAAGTGCGAAAAAAATGATAAATCTGTTGCAAGAATTTTTTTATGGATTGATGTTATTATTTTTATTTTTATAGTTGGAATGGGGTACTTGTTTAAATGCATTACTAGTTCCTTTTTTGACATTTTAGGTGTTTGTTTCATTTTAACAACGACTATAGTGTTTTGTTTGTGGTATAAAAAAATCAATAATTCTTTAATAAAAGTTACTTATCTTCCTTGCATTCTTTTGTCGCAATGCTTTAAATTGTTTTATGGTTTTTTTGTGTTCTCAAGAGGGGAGCTGAGAGATTTTGGATACCCAAGATTTTCATGGTTGCATGCCACAATAGCTATTTTAGCTATAAATGTAATTGTTTGGATTATTTTGTTATACTCCCAATTGTACCAGGATGTACAAAAACTGGATTTGCAAGAATTAGTGGATAGAGAAAGAAAAACAAAGATTAATGCAAATAGAGTTATAAAGGCACACCCATGGATACAGGTATTACCCGTGCTACTCCCTTCGCCATATATTGCTTCTAAAGTTTTTCGGGAATGGGTTGAACCATTTGGAATGGGATGCGGTTTTTACATGTGGTTATTATCTTGTTGTTGGCTTTGTATTGCATTCCTGTATCTTCCGAAGACATGTGTATACTTAAAACATATAAACTTGCTAAAGCCAAGAACACATAGGGACGGTTAGCGTGAAACCCCTAAACACAGAGGGACTGTTAGCGTGAAAACCCCGATTTGAACACAAGGAACCGTCCCCTGTGATTAACAAATGGTGTTCCATTTGGTAGATTAAGGGGAATGTATGGCAAAGTTTAAATTGGTCAATATTTGTGATGAAAAGAAAATCGGTAAATACAGCAACAATTGTTTCTGGAAACAATGTGTTCTTTTGCCGTGTTACCGAGAAAGATACGTGTGTTTTTGCAACAACGAGGATCTTTCTTTTGAAGAATTAACAAAAACATTCATTCAAGGCAATGACGATGAGCAAATCGGGGCTATGTCAATTATTGCTGAGAGGTATTCTTGTGAGTTGCATCGACTTATATGTAGTCGAAGAGATTACTTTTCACCCAAAAAACTAAGGTTTATATTTGATTTTGTTGTTCCAAGCTATTTGCCATTAATTTTGCCCAAAGAACGATTGATCGATTATGAGTTTGACAAGGAATTTTCAAACGATGTATGGGTCAAAATTTTAGCGGAAATCCGACCTCTTTTGTAATGGTGTTCAGCAATGAATGTTTTTAGAACACAAGGAACCGTCCCCTGTGTTTTGATTTAATGGGAGAAGCGTTGAAATGATAAAAATTAAAAAAACTGTGTTAATCTTAATTGTTTGTGCGTTTTTATTGTTGATTTTATTTGTTCCATACATAAAGGCGGAAATATTAACTGTAAAATATGGGGACGAATTTGTTGGCTTGCAAAAACAGACGAATATGCTTTCGGAAGCAGAATACCATAGGGTTATTTCTTATTCTTGCAATGTTGCTAAAGTTTTCTACGTTTCAAGCTCGGGGGATTTATTGACTTTTAAAAAAGATGCGACAGGAGCTTGGATATTTTGCGAATGGGAAACGATTTGGTCTGACTCCGGTTCTGCAAGCGGATTTATGTGGCCATATTATAGATAGATAAGACATAAGACAGTTGACGGTTCGAAACCACTGAACACAACACAGTTAAACAACTTCTAAAAGATACAATAGATCGAATATTAAGTTGCTTTATTGATATGAGTAGAGCTTTAGGTGCGGCTTTGGCTAAATATGATAAAGTAACAGTGTAGAGTTTTAAGGGGTCATTATGGACTATCTTGAATTGCTGATTCTTGGTATACGGACAACACTGTTTGGTGGCGTCATTATTATATTGTTTTTGCTTGTTATATATTTCTTACTTTGGCTATTTTGTCGCGATAGAAGTAAATATATTCTGTTGCTCATTCTCGGTGTTATATTGTGCGGAGGGATTCGACCCGTTCTAATGATTTGGGATGTCTGCGAAGAGGCTATTGTAGTAGAAGAGAATGTAAAATATACTTGGTATGCGGAGGCTCAGGGAGTTACCGATAGAATACAAGTAAAAAATGAAGCCGGCGATAGTGTTCGACTTGGTGGAATTTTCTCACACAAATTTCCGGCTGGCGAATCCGAGGGAACAGTAGTATATGCAAAACGCAGCAAAGTCATTTTAGCTTTCATCCCCAAAGAAGGAGCAGAGCCACAAGGGTGGATATGGACCGGCTCTGAATGGATCGAAGAACCCGAAGAGGTGCCACATATTACATTCGAGACCGGACCCGGATTCTAAACCGGAGGGGCGGTTAGCGGAACACAAGGAACCGTCTCCTGTGTTTTTAAAAGCAAAAATGTGAGAGATTTTTTCATCAGTAGTGGGAGATTTGGTTGGATAAATGTTGCTGTTGAAGTTGTTTGTAATTGTTGTTTTTCTACTCTTATCAGTAATGACACTATTGTTCAGTTTTTTTAATAGCAATAGATTTGTAATGAATATACTTTTATTTCTTTGTGATTTTGGTACTTTTGTATTTGTTATTATTTCTTGGAACGATTGGTGGAATTTGATAATTATTTCGGGAATAAGCATAGTTTCATTAGTTATGGCTATTTTACTTGTAAAATTATTAAAGATAAAGTCTTGCAATAATGACAACATTAAAGACAACATAATACGTACGATTCGACTCCATTTTGTGTTTCTCTATTCATTTTTGCTTGGTTATTTATTAGGGTAAGAAACACGGGGAAAGAAACACAGAGGGACAGTTCTGTGTGCTGAATGATTTCGAACGGTTCCTTGTGTTTAGTAATTTACAAAGGAGGAAGAATAAAGTAAAATGAAAGGTTTTTATTCATTTTTAAAATTCTTTAAATGGTTTGTTGTTGCATTTATTGTTTTAATCATAACAATAACGCTTCCAAATAACATATCAGAACGTGATTATCTCAGTATTATTCTTATCGTAACAATTTCAGTCTTTATCATTTCTTTGCTGTTTGGATTGACTGAATACTACACCTCCATGGCATTTTCTTTTAATTGGGATAATGAATATGCTTACTTTAAATATGCAAGCGGTCAAACAATAATCGTTGAACACGCTAAAGTGAAACGTGTTAGTTGTACACAAAATAGATATGTTTTTGAGTTGCATGACAATACCAAAGTATGTTTACTGAGAAAGGCTGCCATTTGGGGAGGAGATCAACAGATTTATAACACAATAAAAATGCTCTATAACGAAAGAGTTTTGGGTTAACGGAGCAAGTAAGACGGGGCAGGAACACAGTGGAAACGTCCCCTGTGTTTGTGTGTTTGTATTTAGTTCGATTTGGAAGGTGAATTATGCAAATAACTATAGAAAACACCGGAAGTCACGGCTTCTTTATTAATTATCAAAACTTTGATGTTTTGATAATGCCCGGTGAAAGCAGATGTTTCGATGTATCCGGCGATTTTAGTTTTGAAGTAAAGCATATCAAATCAAAAGATGATTTTGTATTTATCACATTGCTTGATACAATGATATCATATGAGAGAACACGCACAGAGCTCAAGGTGAACGGTAAGTATACATTTTCTAACGATAAAGAAAACAACACTATCAAAATAAGATCTTACGAATACGTAGTAGATAAATATGTTTCGTATAAGGCATTTGTATTTTGTTGCGATCATTCTAAATTGCGTTGCACGCAATATGAAGTGCACGAAAAAGAAGCTGTTTTGAAAAAATGCAAGTTTTTGTACTTAATTAGCGGCGGCAACATACTCTTGCCAATATGTTTGTGTTTGCTATTTTTTTCGCTTATTTGTATACTTATGAATGTAAATCAAGATGAAAGTGCATTTTTGACAATTGTCTCGGCGATAGCAAGCATCTTGCTATTCATTAATTATTTGCGTCGTCTAAACCTTCTGAAAAAATTGTTGCTGGAAAACTCAATAAGTAATTATATGATGTCTTCGAGGAAAGAAAAACGCACCTTGGAGGATAAAGAAATGGAAAAATATTTAGGAGACAATACTGACAAGGGTTTTTATTGGTAAAACAGTAGGATATGGTACGGTTAGCGTGAAAAAGGAACACAGGGGACGGTTCCTTGTGTTCGGAATGGTAATACCGGCGATGTATTCCCGTGTTAAGAGGAAAAACTATGAGCTTTAGAAATCTTTTCTTGATTAGATTGAAAAAAGATGTGAATATAAGCATTATTTATAAGGACCTGTGTGAGTATATGTTAAACAGCAATTTCGGTATTTGCCTTGAACCCCAAAAGTATTACGATGAAATTTTGGAATTGCTTGAGTGTGATAAAAACTATTTCACGCTGACCGAGGATAAAAACCACATCGAATGTGAAGCAATTTTTGATTGTACCGATGCGTTCAAATATGCTTCCTGTTTTCTCAAACGTGAATTCAAAAAGAGAGAAAGAGAATACTTATATAACAAATTAAGCTTTATCGATGAATTGCTAAATATTATTTTTGGGCATGAATGTGTTGAAGCTGTTGAAGTGTATATATCAGATCAATATTCGATTCTTCTTGAGGATTTTTCAAGAGTTATCAGGGTTGAAGACCATAGGTTTACAGATGCTCTTCTTGCAAGCTACGAACCGACAAAAGCAGATAAGTATTACGGGGTTAAAACAACTAAGTTCATTATCAATCGGTAACACCGTCTTATACCAAGAACACAAGAACACAGGGGACGATTGAAACCACTGAAAAAGTGAGTATTTTAAGCGAAACGGAACACAAGGAACCCTCCCCTGTGTTAGGCAACATATCATTGGAGAAAATGAGATTTATCAAGAGGAGAAAGAAGATGGTTGTTATATTGAAAAGAATAATATGTGGAGTTGTGATATTGGCTACATCACTGGGACTGTGTGGATGTATAAAACGGTTAGTATATATTCCCAACGAAGTAAACGAAGAGTATGAATACAACAACATAAAACAAGTTGTCGTTGAGCTGCTGAATTCGGTAAAAAATGATGAAAATAACAGATTTGAGAGCTATTTTGCCGATTATGTTTCTGTTATGCCGGATTTTGAAAATGGAAAGAGCTATGTGTTTGATATTTTTAAAGGAAATTTGCTAAGTGTTGATGGTGATTTACCTATGGGAGAGGGCGAAAACATTTTGCCTAAAGAACACCTACGGTATGCATTTACAGTGTTTAATATAGTCACAGACGAAAACGAATATAAAGCTTTTGTCGAGATATACACAAGCAACCCCAATAATCAGTACAAGATTAAGAAATTTAAAATTCTTGATAAACAAGCTCTAGAAAACGGAGAAAACTTCAATGACACTACCTTAAGAAATGGAATATATTACCCCGGATGGATTGATGGATTAACCAATTAACCGTCCCCTATGTTTGTCCCCTGTGTTTCAATTGATTTTGTAACCAAATAAGCGAGGATGCATTATGGACATCTCAACGTATTACGAAGAGTTTCAAAGCGAATATAATTTGGCAGTTTTTGCTGTGTTCTTTGCATTGTTTGTCGTTGTTTTTTGCGCAATTCGCACAATACGAGATAAAAAAATATCCGCGGCAACGAGAATTTTCTCCCTTTTTTTATTAACTATTATTCTTGCTACCCCACTCTATCTTTTTATAGTTGGTCCATACTCGTTGAAAAAAGATGTTGATGATAAAACTATGTATTTATATGAGGGCGTTTTTGAGGTAGTGGAAATCTCAGAAGGGATATTGCACTTTGATAAAGCGGTCTTCGTTTTTGAAGATCGAGAGTACACTTTGCAATGTTACAAAGGCGACCTTCAAGATAATCTAATAACCATCGGAACATATGAAGGCCGAATATATTATGCCGAAAATGCAGCTCGTCTTATGCATATTTGGATTGTTGATTCGTTAGAAAAGTAAACGGCTTGATACATGAAATCAAGGGAACGGTTGGCGAAAGCCAACCGTTCTTGCTTTGTATTGACTTTATAGGCAAAAAAGAGTATAATTACGTGTACGATGAGGGGGTAATAATTCGTTCTACCGAGTGCGGCAGAACACAAGGAACCGTCCCCTGTGTTCCCCCTGTGTTCCGTCCCCTGTGTTTCTAGAGTGTTCTGCATTTTCAAAAAAAGGAGCATGAAATTAATGAAAAAACGCATTTTGGCTTTGCTTTTGGCTGTGGTTTCCCTTGGGGCGGCGTCCTGCGGCGGCGCATCGGGCGTGGTTGACACTACGGACGGTGCCATTACCGACGGCGTTACCACGGATGCCGGAAGCGACGCGGTAACGGATGAGGTAAGCTACCCCGTTTTGGAGCCGCGGCTTTACACTATAGACGAGCTTAATTTGGGTGAAGCGCAGTGGACCCACGTCGGCGACGACATAAACACCGCATCCCTTGAGGTGGATTACAGGTCTACCGTTGCCCTGTACAAGGACACCACCGACTCGCCAAGATACGACAGCGCGTACTATCCACGCATCTGCAAGGTAAAGGACGATCTTTATCTGCTTACATGGATGGGCGGTCAGTCCGGTGCGCACATTTATTGGACCACCTCCAAGGACGGAGTACATTGGGCAAAGCCCGAGGTTCTTATAACCCACAACAGCAAGGAAAACAAATTCGTTCACACCGAAGGGCCCCTTAAGGGCACGGAGGATATGTTTACCCCCTATAACCCCGATACCTGCGTGCTTGATAACGGAGACGTTCTGCTCGTATATTACAGAAGACCTCTGCACGGATACGCCTTCGGGGATTATATCGACATGAACGGCATCTATCTTGTGCGCGGCACCGTTACTGCAAACAATATGATAGTATGGGGCAAGCACGAGAGGCTTACCTACGGCGTGGGCTGGGAGCCGTATAT
Organism: Clostridia bacterium; assembly: GCA_017436885.1. Taxonomy (GTDB): domain Bacteria; phylum Bacillota; class Clostridia; order Oscillospirales; family CAG-272; genus RUG12395. The sequence goes on from JAFSCG010000226.1 coordinate 17,684, forward strand.
TTGGCAGCGCCCCGACGGCAGGGTGGAGATATATTGGTCCAACACGGCTCCGTACGTTGCCATGTACGGCATGGATAAGGATCGACGCTCTGCGGGCACGTCCCTTATCTACTCCGATGATAACGGAAAGACCTGGACCCCCGATATTGATGCGGGTAGAGCGGATAACTACATGTATATCCGCGCATATCAGGAGACGGTGGGAATGAAGGTGCCCTACGGTAAAAACCCCGACGGCACCGATAAATACACGGAGGCTGTGCCCTATTTTGGCGCACAGATGCCCATTGCCACCAATATGTATAACGGGAAGACCTTCCTTGCCGTGGAGGTAGCTCCTTGGGAGGGCGATGCCAGAGAGACGGACGAGGAGGGCAGCGTGCTTCGTGATGCGCTGTGGCTTACCTTTGCCACCAGCGGCGAGGGAGGTGAATGGAAGGACCTTGCGCTGCTGGAGGACGGATATGAGATCGCAAACGCACACGGACTTCCCCTCGGCACCGCACCGTACGTTTCCACCTTCCCATCCGGCGAGATATATCTTACCTACGGTAGGGAGAGCATTCCCCGAGGCAGAATGATAAGCCCCGACGGTACCACGGTGTCCGATTACGAGTTCCTTCCGACCCCCGGAATAAAGGCAAACTGGGGCGGACACGAGATAGTGGGCAGCCATAAGGTGCTTACTACCTATACGGACACGCAGACGGGCAGCGCAAGAAGCGTTTATATCTTTACCTCCTACCTTAACCACCGTATAAACGCAAAGAACATAACCGTAACAGCCGATTGCGGCGCGGGCGAATGGACGGAAAATACCGATGCGCTGTTTATCGGCAGCGAAACTCAGGCACAGATGACCGTGCAGGTGGGTCATAATAAGGATACTATCAGCTTCCTTATTAACCGTCTTGACGATTATCTGACGGACGGGGATACCGTTACGCTTGATATCGGCGTTGATAAAATGAAGTTCTACCGCGTTACCGTGGGCTTTGACGGTATAAGAGAGATAAGCTGTATAGACGGCGGCGTGATGACCGCCATGACCGTGGACGGAACGGCGTCGGTAAAGACGTTTGGCACCGTAAACGACAACAGCGACACGGACGAGGGCGCGGTGTACGAGATAGTACTGCAAAAGGAAATGCTCGGCATCGTGGGAGCAGGCTCTGTAAAGCTTTGCCCCTCCCTTGGAAATATGGACGGCAAGGGCATTGTTTGCGACACGCTTACGGGCGTTGGCGCTTTTGTAACCGACACATGGCCCTCCGTTGTGCTTGATTAAGGGGGCGCTATGAAAAGGAAGATATTTATTTCTTTAATTGCCGCATTGCTTTGTGTGCCGCTGCTTTGCGTGGCGGTTGTTGCCGCAGAAAAGAATGGCGGCTACAAGTGGAAGTCCCACCCCGAGGACGCGGATATCTCCACCTATACCACCGTTGACAAAAAGCCCGAAAAAACAAGCGTAAATGGTCCGAAGGTGTACGTTTCAAGCGTCGGAAGGGGAACGGGCATGACCTGCGACAGCCCCATAAGCGACCTTGCGGCGGCTTACGATATGTTAAGGGGCACCGACGGTACCATCGTGCTTATAAATCAAGTGAAGATAAGCAAGAGCTTTCACGCGCCGAAGCACGAAAGCCGTATAGTTATTACCTCCTACGACGGAGAAAAGTATTTTAACGGCGGACTGAAATTCGGAAAGGGTCTGTATTTCCGTTTTGGCGGCGATACGGTCGTTGAAAATACTGCAATAAGCTACACGGGCGACTGCACCTTCGTTTGCGGGTTTAACAACGTTACCTTCGGCACGGGGCTGGACACCCCCGATATCAGCAAGAGCGGACTGAACGTGGTAGGCGGATACCATCTGGACGATAATGCCGATAAGGTGTTATATACCCTTGCAAAGACCGTTACCGTGGAAAGCGGAAATTATGAAAGAATAGTGGGCTACACCACGGGCACGGAGGCTGACAGGTTCGTGCATAAATTCAAGGGAACCCAGACCCTGCAGCTGAACGGCGGAAAAATAAAGCAGGTGTGCGGCGGTCCTACGGGATTTGGCAACGGAGAGGGCGTTATTATAAACGTGGACGGCGCGGAGATAACGGAGTATATCCACGTTGGCGGCGCACGTCCCGGCAAGTGCAATAATGCCACCGTAAATATAAAAAGCGGCTACGTCAAGCTGCTTGATATGCGCAACGTGGCGGTGAAGACCGTAATCAATCTGACGGGCGGCACCGTGGATAAATTTGAATGCTACAACCGCGCAGAGGGAGCAAAATATATACTGAATTACGAGAACGTAACCGTACCTGCGGAAGCGCTTGCGCTTTTTGACGAGGTAAACGACAAGCTTTCGTAAAACGGAGAAGGCAATGAAAAAAAGACTGTGGCTGTACATATTTGCCGCCCTTATGCTTATTTGCGGCACGGGGGTCGGAGTTCGGTTCTTACTTTTCGGTATGGAGGAGATCGAGCGGGGAAGTAACGCCTCGAGCATCGTTATCTGCTTTTTTATGGCTCTGCTGTTTTTTGCGGGCGGGTGCTTCGGACTATTGCTTTTTTCCTTCAACAAGGGCGCATTCCTTCGAATCGAGGGTGGCAGACTGCTTTGCAGATTCGGCTTTAACACATCCATCGACCTGCCCCTTGAAAAGATCGAGGACGTTTTTTCGGATCCTGCGGTGGTTGACGTGTTTGCCTTCGGTAAAAACTATCGTGTGCCACGAATCGAGGGCTTTGAGGACGCTTTTTCGGAGCTTGAGGGGCTGGAAGCCAAGCCGTGGACGGTTAACGCCTCCGAGGAAAGAAAGCGTTACGAGCGTTTTTCACGGCGACGCATGGCATCCATGCTGCTGATGCTGGTTTTCGGTGCCGTATTTGTGCTGAATATCATTCTCTGTGTTGGACTTACGGACGGAAAGGATATTTCCCAGTTTGGCAACAAGGAGGACGGAATATGGCTTTTTGCGTTCTTTTTTGAAGTGGTGGTTGCGGCGTTGCTCTTTATCTGCGCTTATCTCGGCGGAAAAGCCACCGCCGAGAGCCGAAGAAGCCTGAAGCGCATGGCATCGGCTCTTGGGTACGCCCAAAGGTACGAGAAAGTCGGCGCAGGCACGCTTATACGCATAATGCTGCTCGACAATTACAGATGGCGCGTTACCGTAACGTACAATTACGGGCAGTATATATACGGGATGTATATAATGGATACCCTGAAGGATGAGTGGGCTTTGGTGCATTCGGAAATGTGCGAAAGCCTTGAGGAGCTGGAGGAGCGTATATCACTCCGCATCGGAGAGGCAAGGATATACGAGGAGAAGCGCTTTTGAGATAGTTTGTTTTTTATATTAAATCACGATTTATATTGATTTGTTGGCGACGAAATGTTATAATGAGGGCATTAGCAAGCTTTTGCATACTTCTCAAAGAAAGGAAAAACAAATGAAGGTATTGAGGCTTCTTGGTTGCCTTGGTCTGCTTGCATGCATACTTGCGAGCTGTGGAACCGGGACGACCGCAGAGACCACAGGGGCTGATACTACTGTGGCCGACACCACGGAGGAGGTAATTTCCATGACAGAGATCAACAACGGCTTGGCGCAATCTCATTGCTACTACACCAATAAGCTGTGCGACGGAACCGCAGACCCTTTCATTCTTGAGCACGACGGCACTTATTATCTGTACTGCACGGGCGGCTCCAAGTTCTACGTTCGTACTTCCAAGGATCTTATCCATTGGACGAAGAATGATACGCCCATTCTCCAACTTTCCGAGACGGGCTGGGCTAAAACGAACGGCTGGGCTCCGGAGGTGTATGAATATAACGGCAAGTTCTATTTCATATTCTCCGCAATGGGCGAAAAGTATTACTCCATTGATATTGCGGTATGTGATACTCCCGACGGAAAGTTCAAGACCCTTAACCACGGCAAGCCTTTCTTTTCCCCCGATCACAGCGTTATCGACGCAAGCCTTTTCTTTGACGACGACGGAAGGATATATTTCTACTATTCAAAGGACTGCTCCACAAACGTCATTGACGGTAAAAAAACCAGCCAGACCTGGGGCGTTGAGATGAAGAGCGACCTGAGCGGCATCATAGGCGATCCCATCCTTATTTCCACTCCCGAATATGATTGGGAGCTTAAGAGCGGTAATTACATTTGGAACGAGGGTCCGGTTGTATTTAAGGAAAACGGCAAGTACTACTTGCTTTACAGTGCAAACTACTATCAATCGGAGCATTATTCCGTAGGTTACGCAACCTCCGACACCCCCCTCAGATTCTTTGATAAGACCAAGGATTCCCGTATTCTTGCAGGTAACGGCAAGACCGTTACAGGCCCCGGCCACTGCAATATTCTACGTTCGCCCGACGGCACGGAGATCTACGTTGTGTACCACGTGCATACCGTTCCTCCGAACACGGATAAGGGACGCAGCCTTGCCATCGACCGCCTGATCGTTCACAAGGACGGAACCCTTTCCATCGACGGACCCAGCGAGGTGCGCAGACTCCTGCCTTCCGGTCTTAACGGTTATTACCATCTCAACGACGGATTTACATACAGCGGCACCGGCGAAAATGCAGAGCTTTCTTCCCGCTGCGGAATCGAGTATCTTTTCGACGGCAACGCAATGGCGCGCTTTGAAAGTGTTTATTCCGTTGGCGAGGGAGGAACCGTTGAGGTAAAGATGGATAAGCCCGAGAACGTTACAGCCCTTTGGATCTATCCTACGCTTTACGAGGAGTATTATCCCGGAACCGCAGACGTTGTTATAAACGGACAGTATATCATCAAGGATCTGGTGTTCCGCGGTACGATTGGAAATCCCTTGGTCGTAAATCTTACCAATCTTCCCGAAGGAACCCTCGTTGAGAGCGTTGAGCTTACCATTCACCTTGCGGAAGGCAAGCAGTACGCCGCGCTGGCCGAGATAATGTTTGTTACCAAGTAAATAGTTTTAAGCGGAGCAAAAACAACCCCTAAAGCGTTGTTTTTGCTCCTTTTTTCTTGTTATGAGGTTGAGGATAGGAAGCAAAAACGGGATATGTATGCAAAGGTTTTTTAAATAATTCACTGCTTATTGTTGTTTTTTGAATATTTATGTGATAATATGTAAATATTCACCCCGTGACGGAGGAAAACGTATGTATAAGATAGCCTTGATACAGAACACTTCTCAAATGCGCAGTTATTCCTTTGCGGATCTGCGTGCGCCGCTTATGGAACGGGGCTTTGAGGTGGTGCATTTTACCGGAGAGAATATAAGCGAGCTTGACGGTTTCCTTTCAAGGGATGCGGATTGCGTTGTGTTTGCTTCCAATGCTCTTCACGATTACGTAATAAAGCGTCACGTGGACGGCGAGGAATTTTGCCGCACGTTCTCCGAATATACGGAGCGCGGAGCGGTGCTCGTTATGCATCAAATGAAGCTATCGAAGCTTGAGGGCAATCCTATGCCCTTCCTTGGGGACAGCGTTCTCCGCCTTGAGCCCGATTACCACGGAAGTGACGACGGAAGGGACGAGAAGGGAAGCTTTATTCCCACAAAGCAGGGCGCACCCTATTTCTGCTTTCCGAACAAGGTGGACGTTGACGGTGTCTTTAAGCAGGCGGACGAAAATCCGTCCTTCCCCGGAGATTTCTGGCAGGTGCTTCGCTGTGTGGACAACACCTGGTATCCCATTATGACCGACTCTGCGGGCGATCCCCT
>JAFSCG010000227.1 GCA_017436885.1 Clostridia bacterium
CAAGAAGCACTGCATTTGTGGACACAAATGCAAAAATACGGCATACATCTTTCGAGATATACCGTATTCTTGAAAAACTGTCCTTTAGGGTATGATCCTAAAGACAAGGTCTTTTTTCAACTAAATCCACCCTTGCGGGTGGGTTAAATATTGCTTCGCAACGTGAAATACGCCTGCGGCGTGTGAAATTCGCCTCGACGGCGAGTGGGTGGATTTAATTTCACTTCTGCGTAAGCATCAGATTTCACAATTTACGAAGTAAATTATTTCACCGTGAGCTTAAGCGAACGATTTCGCCAAGTTCGAAAAGGTAGCTTTGCTTCGCAAAGCGTTGAATTATATAATAGTTTGTGATATGATTTAATCAAAGGCGGTGATAATATGAAAAACTCGGAAGAACGGCAATCGACTGTTTCTTGGCGCATAGTGGGGTTTTTTTCCCTTGCGATCACCCTCATCTGCTTCTTCGTTTTCTTATACAATTATTCCGACGCGTATTCAACCCCCGAGTTTAGCATTTTCAAGTACGTGATGGTTGGTCACTATATCCTGCTTGCAATATTTTTTCTTTTCTGTGCCGTTATCTTGAAACTTATCTTCGGACGTCGCGTAAGGCTCTCTCTTCTTTTACTGTCGGCTGTATTATTGCCTACTGTTCTTTACAACGTTAATAAGCACACCCTCAAAGAGGGTGCGGTATTTCACTTTTTGGTCGAGGACGGGGGATTGCTTCACTTCATCCCCAACCATGATTTCAACTTCGACGGAATGAACGACGAGCAATACCGTCTGTATTACGAGGAAAGGGAGGAGTCGTCCGGTTACGGGGGGCATTATAACGACAAGTACGTTCGTTTAATAGATACGAGAGCAACGGGAACGGGCGTGGGACTAAGCGGTACGTTTTGCTTTTACGATTGGGAAAATCAGATAATAGATCTGTTTTTGGAAAAAGACGTAAAGTACAAGGAAATAAGGATAAAGGTGATCTTTAGAGATCCCGAATTTACGGAAAAGGTAAGCTTTTATCTTGACGGACGGAAGCTTGACGGTGAAATAATAAACGACATTACGGTGCTGCTCGTATTTGATGAGAAAATTTGCCGCGGGTGGCAGATCAATTCCGAAAAAGATAGCATAACAATACCTATCGAATATAAATTCGAATAGATCTCAACTTTCCGAAATTGTTGCTTTTACGAACATCGTGTGTTATTATAATCTCAAACTGATATTTGGACGTGAATAACATGAATTCTAACAAGCTTCTTCACAACGTTTGGGACATGGTGATTATTACCTTAAGCACCCTGATAACCTCGGCATCCATATTCTTCTTTATGCTTCCAAGCCAAGTGGCGGTCGGCAGCGGCTCGGCACTTGCAATGGTGCTCAGCAATTTTATACCGCTTCCCGTTTCGGTTATTTCTCTTGCCATCAACGTTATTTTGCTTATTCTCGGCTTTATCCTTATCGGACCCGAGTTTGGAGTAAAGACCGTGTACACCTCTATAATGATCCCCATATTCCTCGGAATGTTCGAGCTCCTTTTCCCGAATTTCACTTCATTTACCAACGATCAGGTGCTGGATGTGCTGGCGTACATACTGCTTTGCGGCGTTTCCATGGCAATACTTTTCTCCCGCAACGCATCTTCGGGCGGACTTGACATAGTTGCAAAGATTATGAACAAATATCTTCACATGGATCTTGGAAGCGCAGGCTCCCTTGCGGGTATTGCCGTTGCCCTTTCCGCCGCCGTTTGCTACGATGCAAAGACCGTGGTGCTCAGCGTTATTGCCACATATTTTGCCGGCATAATCGTCGATCACTTCATTTTCGGACTTAATATCAAGCGCCGCGTGTGCGTTATCTCCCCGAAGCTTGAAGAGATCACCAAATTTGTTTTGTACGAGCTTCACAGCGGTGCCACCCTTAACGAGATCGTCGGTGCTTACGATAATCAGCCCCGCCGCGAGATCATCACCATTGTTGACAGTCAGGAATACAGAAGGCTTATGGACTTTGTAAGAAAAACGGACCCCAAGGCCTTCGTTACCGTTTACTCCGTAAACGAGATATGCTACCAGCCGAAGCTGAAGAAATGATCAATGGGATGTTGGTCCGTGGGACTGCCAACGGTCGGGGAACTGCCTTGCAGATCATCTTTTTGATATAAATAACGGCGATCACCGCAAAAATGCGTGATCGTCGTTTTTTTATGCCCATTCGTTATTTGTTCTGTGTTTACTTTCCTCGAAATATATGATATTATATACGTAATGGTTGCGTTGCATTTCCAAAAACACAGCTGCGGAGGAGGTATTATGCTTTGTGATCTGCACACTCACTCGCTGTATTCAGACGGAAGCCTGACTCCCGAGGCGCTGGTTGCCGAAGCAAAGAAAAAGGGAATCATAATTGCGCTTACGGACCATAATACCGCATCCGGCCTCGCAGAGTTTATGACGGCGGCGGAGTCAATGGGCGTAACTGCCGTTGCGGGTACGGAGCTTTCCACGGTTTATAAGGGACGCGAGCTGCATCTGATCGGACTTTTTATCGAGCCTCGTTTCTATAAGCAAGTTGACGAGCTGACGGATCGGTTTATGTCACTGAAGCTGGAAAATAATTTGAAAACGGTGGAAAAGCTTAACCGTGCAGGATACAGGATAGACGTTGAAGCCGTGAAAAAAAGGAATCTGACGGGCAGATTCAATCGCGCGCACGTAGCGGCGGAATTGCTTGCCTGCGGGTACGTATCCTCCGTTGAGGAGGCTTTTGACAGCCTGCTTCGGGAGGGAGGCGAGTTTTACAGCGCACCTCCGCGCCTTGATATCACGGGTGCAATACGTTTTTTGCGGGATATCGGTGCCGTTCCCATACTCGCACATCCACTGCAGGAGCTGACGGAGGCGGAGCTGCGCGCCGTCTTGCCGGAGCTTAAGGAAGCGGGACTTATTGGCATCGAAACTCGCCACTCCTCTTATGGGGCTGAGGCATTCCGTGTCGCCGACCGAGTGGCGGCGGATCTTTCCTTGCTCGCTTCCGGCGGAAGTGATTTTCACGGAGAAGTAAAGCCGCTCGTACGACTTGGCGACGGCATGTGGAATCTTGCAATACCTGAGGATATATACTTTGCTTTGCTGAAAAAAAGAACCGAACTTTACCCAAGCGGTTAAGAAAGAAACCAAGGAGAAATGTTATGAAAAAAACGTTAAGAAACCTCGTATTCGTTCTTGCGGCTTTAATGGTGCTCGCTGTGCTGTCCGGCTGTGGCGGCGGCATCGAGGACACTAACGGTGAAACGGATTTTACCCTTCAGACCATCACCGATGCAGATATCATCGAGGGTATGAACACTATGAGCTTTATGTCCTCGCAATCAAGCGTTACGGTAAACGGAGTGTCGAAAAACAAGATCTCCGTGGGAACTATGTCGGGAGTAATGGAGCTTTACGAAGGCAGGCTGAATAACGAGAGCCTTACGGTGGTTCTTTCCGGCAGCGTGACCAAGGGCAATGCGCGTATCGTTGTTGTGCTTGAAAACGAGATAGTGCACGATTTTGAGCTTAACGCGGCAGATCAGAGCTTTACTCTCGAGAATGCAAGCGGCAGAGTATACATTAAGATCGCGGGCGAGAGCGCCGGCTTTTCCGTTGAGTATACTGCGGAAAAATAAAAGATCGGCACCGTGCTGTCTCCCGCGCAGGAACGGCTCGGTGCCGTTTGTTAACAAAAGGTAAATAACGCCATCGAATGGTTGACATTATTTAGGTGATGTTGTATTATTGTGTTAGTACAGCATTATGACCAAACCTTGAAGGGAGAATAAGATGGCTTGGAGATTTAACGATCATACACCCGTTTACCTTCAGATCGCGGATAAGCTGCGCAGCTCCATTATTAATGGGGAGTTCCCTCCGGGAGGGCAGATACCGCCCGTGAGACAGATCGCCGTTGCAGCTGCAGTGAATCCCAACACGGTGCAACGGGCAGTGTCGGAGCTGGAGGCAGAGGGACTTCTGGTGGCAAGAAGCACCTACGGGTGCTTCGTTACCGAGGACTCCGAGGCTATATTGCGCGTAAGGCGGGATGCCGCGTACCGGCTCGTTAATGATTTTTTAAGCTTTGCGCAAGAGATGTCCATCGACAGCGACGAGCTTATCACTTTGATCAAGGAGGTTGCAAATGGCAGTTCTGGAATGCAAGAACCTGTATAAGTCCTACAAGAGCGGAAAATACGTCCTCGCGGATATGAGTTTTTCCGTCCCTTCCGGCAAGATAGTAGGGCTTCTCGGGCCCAACGGATGCGGAAAGTCCACGCTTATCAAAACCGTGGCCGGTCTGCTGGTACCCACAAAGGGAGAGGTGTTTGTGGACGGTATCCCGGTGGGAGAGAGCACTAAGTCTCTCGTGTCTTATTTGCCCGAGCGTACGTATTTTAACTCGTGGATGCACGTAGACGAGCTCGTATCCTATTTTGCGGATTTTTACGCGGATTTTGACAAGGAAAGGGCATATCAGCTTTTGTTTGATCTTTCCATAGATACAAAGGCAAGGCTAAGTACCCTTTCCAAGGGAACCAAGGAAAAGGTCCAGCTTATCCTCGTTATGTCGCGCAGGGCAAGGCTCTACCTGCTTGACGAGCCGATAGCGGGCGTTGACCCTGCTGCCCGCGAATACATCCTCGGCACCATAGTTTCCAATTATGATCCCTCCTCAACGATTATGATAACGACCCATCTTATCTCCGACGTGGAGCAGGTGCTGGACGAGTTTATGTTCCTTGGTTACGGCGGGCAGATCGTTATGGCGGGAGGCACGGACGACGTGCGTGCGGAAACGGGAAAATCTCTTGATGCGCTGTTTCGGGAGGTGTACAGATGTTAGGAAAGCTCTTGAAGTACGATATGAAGGCCGTATTCAAATATTGGTGGCTGGCCGCTCTTACCACCGTTTTGCTATCGGTGATCGCGGGGGTGCTTTTATCCTACGTTATCGAGGAGGATGCTGCCCGCGGAGTTTTGGAGGAAGCAATTGCCATTGTCGGCCTCGTAATATCCTTCATTGGTATATTCGTGCTGCCGCTGGTTACTGAGGTGCTGATCATTGTCAGGCTGTATAAGCACTTTTTTACGGACGAGGGTTATCTTACCTTCACCTTGCCGGTAAAAAAGCACGCTCTGCTTAATTCCAAGCTTATAATGGCGATGGCGTTTCAGCTTGCCGCGGTAGTTACCGTGGTTATGGACGTAATTATAATATTGTTCGTTGGAATGCTGTGCGACCGTATCAAGGGTATCGATAATTTTTCCTCTGATTACGGCGAGCCGCTGTTCGGCGAATTATCTGCCGATGCGTGGGGATTTGGCATATTGTATACTGCGGAGGCTATCCTGATCGGGCTTGCATATATGTTCGTATTGTCTATGGTCATTTTTCTCTGCCTTACAATTGCCTCGGTGCTGACAAAAAAGCACAAGGTGCTTGTTGCCATCGGTCTGTTTTACGGTGCCAACGCCATTTCATCGCTGTTTACCCAGATAGCTGTGTACGGCACCGATCTTAACGGAGTATTCATGATCTTCGATTCCGTTAATAACGGTGTGTCGGAGCTTGCGTTAAAATGGAGCGTAGCCGCACAGCTGCTTATACCCCTCGGGGCACTGGCTGCCGTCGGTGCCGGAATGTATGCTTTGGAGTACTATCTGCTTGACCGCAAGCTGGATCTGCAATAGGAGGTGCAAAATGAAAAGAGCTATCGTGTTGGTGCTGGCACTTTTTATTATGCTTTGTACCTGCTCTGTTGCCGTTTGTGCTACTGCCCCCTTGGAGGCGTATACCATCGTAGGCGATCTTGAGAAGGTTCTTTGCGGTGAAGTAACCTTTGTTCCCTTTGATATGGGGAGCGCCTTTGTAAGCGATTGGCGCACGGTGAGGGAGAGCGAAGTAATAATTGACGACGCCGCAATGAAAAAGTACAGCTCCGTAATGCTGTATTCGTACAGCAGTATAGATTATTTGCTTTACGTGGTAGTTACGGACAACAACGGAAATCAAAGGACGGTCTACTTCATCCGCGAAAGTAACTACGCCGAGTGTGCGGAGCTGGTGGCCACCGGAGAGATACGCCACGGTTGCAGGATAGAGTCGATATATACTTATGACAGTTATTTCTACCTTGATTCCGAGGAGCTATCCGTTTGGATGAATACGGGCGGCCCAAAGAAAATGTCCGTAAGCGAAATGACAGCGTATGACAGCACTGCGGTATATGCCGTTGACAGCGGAGGCGGAATAATGACCCTCTGCGGTACGTTGTTTATGGAGCCGTATCCCGAGGACAGATTCGATATGGAGATCTATTTGCTGCTTCACAGCGGTCTTGGTGACGAGTTCTTCGACTCTTACGGCGATCTTGATCTTTCCTATGATGGGGAGGCTGTGTTCTATCCCTTGACGGATGGGGATACTTTGGTTGCCGTTGGGGATTTTCTTACCACCGAGCCCGATTACTATGAGATTCCCGGCATGGAAGTATTTGAGGGGCTGTCTCGTGTGATGAGAATAATGCTCAACATTGTGCTTCCCATTGGCGGGATGGTGGTTGCCGTTGTGATAATGGCAAAAACAAGGGCAAGGATGCCCTACGGCGCCGTATGCACGCTGGCTATTGTCGGATGTGCGTTGGTTATCATTGGATATATAGCAACTGAGTGTTTAAGCTGACAGGAGGAAATATTATGAAAATATCTACGGAAACCGCATCCCTTGCGGGCTTGGTTGGAGAAAGAAAGGCTGTTGAGTACATAGCCAAGGCGGGCTTTGATGCCTACGATCTTACCCTTACTGCGATCTGCTCCTTCGATTTCAAGACCCGTACAGTTAAGGAAACCGGACATCCCTTAAGCGGACCTAACAGACTTGCCTTCGTGCGGGAGCTGAAGAAGATAGCCGACGATATGGGCATAGTATGCAACCAGAGCCACGCACCCTTTCCCGTTGGCGTTCCGCAGATACGCGACTCCCTTAAGAGTGCTATAGAATGCACCGCCGAGGCGGGCGGCAAGATATGCATCATCCATCCTGATAACAACAAGGGACCCGAGGAGAATGCGGAGATGTACTTCGAGCTGCTGCCCTTTGCAAAGGAATGCGGTGTGAAGATCGCCACGGAGAATATGTGGAACTGGGATAAGGAGATAAACCGCGCAAAATTTGCCGCTTGTGCAACTGCGGAAAGCTTCAATGCCCATCTTGATGCGGTAAACGACCCATACCTCATTGCCTGCCTTGACATCGGACACGCGGAGATGATGGGCGACGAGGTCAGCGCCGTGCAGATGATACACGCCCTCGGCGACCGCCTGCAGGCGCTCCACATCCACGATAACGACAGATGGCACGATTCCCACCAGATACCCTTTTCCATGGACATCGCCTTCGAGCCCATAGCAAAGGCACTGAAGGACATAAATTACAGCGGCGAGTTCACCCTTGAGTGCTGTAATTATGCCGCAAAGTATTATACTGCGGAAACGGCACTTGATGCGGCGATCGCTTTAAAGGACGCCGTGCGCCGCCTTGCGGATATGTTTGAAGGGAGGTAACGCCGTGAAAAAAAGACAAAGCAATTATAACCCCGATCTCGCTGTGGGGGTCAAGGTGCGCAGTGCTTTGCTTGGGGAGATACTCAGTATCATTTCCGCAGTTATAGCGGTCGATATGCTTTTTGTGGGTTATAAGGACGGAGCCTTCGATACCGACGATAAAAAAGCTTTTATAATTGCCGCCGCTTGCGCTTTGGCGTGCTTGGCTCTGTATTTAATGCAGAGATTTGTATTCGGCCGCGTGATCTGCGTGTTTGGTGAAGATAAGCTGTACTTTTTTGACGTGGATGCCAAAATCGGATACCGCGAGGGCATAACGTCCGGATACGTCTATTACGGAAGCATCAAGAACGTAGAGCGCGACGTAGGGCGCGATACGCACAGAAAAAACTCCAAGGTGGTAGTTTACGGAGACAGCTTTTCCTTTACCATTGAGAATGCAGGTTGGATCCTTTCCCGCAGACTGAAAAAAAGGATAAAGGAATACTCCAATTTCAGAGGTACAGGAGCCTCTGACCTTACGGACAAGATCTACGACGGCTTCTTCGGAGAGCTGGTAAGTGCTTTGGAGAACGGCGATATGCGTGAGCGTATCGAGTCCTTTGCCGGTGTGCGCTTTGATTACTGTGCCGTAAGGGACGATTGCATCGAGCTTACGGCAGAGCCCGATAATTCCGGGCGCCGGATAGATGTGTATATTGATGAGGACTGTATGTTTTTGGACGTTACGCAGCCGGGCGGAGAAATGATGGAGCATACCGAGGAGATGAAGAATATCGGTACCCTTGATGAGCTTTATTCCGTTATCGAAGACTTTTTTGCAGGTAAACTCAATGACAGCTCTCAGCTTTGAATATCTTGATAAAAGCACCTTTCCCAAGATGGCACCCGCGCTGTTTGACATCCTCTATTGCAATATGAGCGTTATTGCCCCCTCGGGGCAGAGCCGCGAGGACGAGAAGCGGGCATGGCTCAATGCCGTTGGCGAGGGGCTGAAGCGCGATGCAAGGCACATCGTGCTTATTAAGGACGGGGATACCCTTGCAGGCTTCTTTCAGTACTACGTTAATTCCTCTACCTTTATGATGGAGGAGGTACAGCTGAAGGAGGAGTACCGCAAAAAGGGAATACTGCGCAAGCTGTACGGATTTTTGCTTCCTCATATCCCCGATACCACGCCGAATGTGGAGGCATTTGCCGATCTGCGAAATGCACGCAGTATGGATATACTGCTGAAGATGGGTCTTTCTCCCATTGCCGAGGAGGGCGGACTTTGCCGCTTCCGCGGAAGCCTTGAAGGGCTGAAAAAATGGACGTTCAAATAAAGCTACACCCCGTATCCGAAAACGGATACGGGGTGAAATTTTATATTGTTTCTGTTTTATGCAGCTCAATAAATTCAATAAATCTGCGCCAGCCGTGGCGGGACATAAAGTGCTGTGAATCAAGCTTGAAGTAGCCTATCCTGCCTTCAAGGTAAGCTTTATCAGGGGCTATTATCTCGTTAAAGCAAGCGCCCGTAATGCCGTCTGCTTCCCATTTTTCGCTTGCGGCAACGCATGCAAGCTGCTCGGAGATGGGATCTGCCCAACCGTCCATACTGCAGGAGCCCACAAGCAGGAATCGGGGAGCAATGGTGGCGAGCAGGTAGTGCTGGTCAAAGTCCGTGCCCACGTTTGCAACGGTGTATTTTTCAAATGCGGGGCAGAACCAGAAGGGAAAGCGCGTGTATATATCGTAGTAGGTCTCGCCGCGTCCCTTGGTTTTGGGATCCACGTCGTTGCCGCTGTTGCCTCTTGCAAGGGCGGCACCCGCACAGCCCGATGCGTTGGAATATGCGTATTTGAATCTCTCGTCCGTCATGGCGCAGAACAGGGCGGTCTTTCCAAGGCGGGAGTGTCCCGCAACGCCGATGTTGGCGGCGTCGGTTCCGGGGAGGGTAAGACCGTAGTCAAGCACGCGCTGTGCCGCCCAAGCCCAGATGCCTATCTTGCCGCAGGTGTGGGGTGTGCTCTGACCCTCGGGCAGAAGAAGCGCACCAAGACCGTTTTGCATATCTCCATCGTCGCTGGAAACGTCCTTGTAGCAGAACACGAGATAGTCGGCATCATACTCCGCAAGCTCCTCGATGGGGAAGTACTGGGAGGCTCCCATGGGGTGAAAGTTGGGGTATATAATAAGAGGGCGCTTTGCTCCGTCAACGTGCAGAAGCCTGTCAACGGCGAAGCTGTGGATCTTTCCGTTGGCGCTTATCTCCATTTGCACTCTGCTGTGATGGACCTTGCCCTTGGCAAAGCGGCGCTCGAGAATAACGGGCTCGCTTACCTTCATTTCATACTGAACGCTTGGCAGGTAGCCGTATACCTCCTTTTGCAGGATCTCCGCCATTTCCAAGCGGTCCTTGAGCGGTGGCAGCTCCCTGAGCTTTACTTCATTTTTAAGCATTGCTGTCCTCCTGTGTGCATAGTTTACATTAAGCATACCACAACCTTGTTGGTTTTTCAAGATTGACTTTGAAGTTTTGGGGTTGTATAATAAAATGAAAGATCAATAACGGAGGTCATTATGGATCAGAAATACGAAGCATTATTTACCCCCTGGAAGATCGGAAACGTGGAGATCAAAAACCGAATAGTTATGTGCCCTATGGGCGGCACGTCCCTTTTCGGTTGGTTTGAGCTTGGCGGATGCCATTTTGATAAGGAAGCCGCAAAGCTGTTTTTGGAGCGCGCCAATAACAACGTCGGTCTGATAATTCCCGGAATCGCACCTCTGCGCGACACCTTCTGGGGCAAATGGCTCTGGCAGAACCCCAAGATGTTCGATGAGCTGAAGGTATTTATGGACGAGATACATAAAACGGGCGCAAAGCTGTTCGTTCAGCTTACCGCGGGCATGGGCCGCTCCTGGGCGATCACCGAGCTTGTTGCACCCCTGCACAAAAACAAGCTTACCCGTGCAATTCTGAAGCCCATTCTGGACACAAGCCACGAGCTTGCATCTCCAAGCCCCCAGCCCTCCCGTTGGGCGCACGATATCGAGTGCCCCGAGATGACCGTGGAGCAGATACACGAGATAATCGAGGCATTTGCAAAGACCGCAAAGCTGTGCCGCGATGCGGGCGTTGACGGCGTTGAGGTCCATGCGGTGCACGAGGGCTATCTCCTTGACCAGTTTGCAATAGAGTTTTTCAACAAGCGTACCGACGATTACGGCGGAAGCTTTGAGAACAGATATCGCTTTGCAGCCGAGGTGGTAAAGGCCATAAAGGAGGCGTGCGGAAGCGATTACCCCGTTTCTCTCCGTTATTCCGTAGAGTCCAAGATGAAGGGCTTTTGCGAGGGTGCAATGCCCGGCGAGGAGTACACCGAGGTGGGACGTGCAATGCCCGAATCGGAGCGCGCCGCAAAATACCTGCAGGACGCGGGCTACGATATGCTTAACGCGGATAACGGTACCTACGACTCCTGGTACTGGGCGCATCCGCCGATGTATATGCCGCAGAACTGCAATCTTGAGGACGTTGCACATATAAAGAAGTTCGTTGATATCCCCGTGGTCTGCGCGGGAAGAATGGAGCCTGACGTGGGCGCAAAGGCAGTTGCCGACGGTCTTATCGACGGCGTTGGCGTTGCCCGTCAGTTCCTTACGGACCCCGAATGGGTAACCAAGCTTATCGAGGACAGGCTGGAGGACATCAAGCCCTGTATCTGCTGCCATGCGGGCTGCTTTAACTTCTCCTCCTCCAAGGGGCACGCAAATACCCAGGACCTTACGGATACCATGGGTCTTGCCCGCTGTGCGCTGAACCCGCAGACCATGCAGTCGAAAAAGTACTATATTACCCCCGCAAAGAAGGCAAAGAAGATCGCGGTAG
Organism: Clostridia bacterium; assembly: GCA_017436885.1. Taxonomy (GTDB): domain Bacteria; phylum Bacillota; class Clostridia; order Oscillospirales; family CAG-272; genus RUG12395. The sequence continues at coordinate 11,491 of JAFSCG010000227.1, forward strand.
TGGGCGGCGGTATCGGCGGTATGGAGGCGGCAATACTCCTTGCAAAGCGCGGACACAGCGTTACCCTTTACGAAAAGAGCGGAAGCCTTGGCGGCGTTTTCATTGCGGCTGCTGCCCCCTCCTATAAGGAAAAGGACAGAGCGCTTATCGCTTGGTACGAGCGCGAGGTAAGAAAGTATCCCATTGAGATAAAGCTGAACACCGAGGTAAAGGACGTAGCGGCTCTCGGCGCAGACGAGGTAATTATCGCCACGGGTGCTACCCCCAACCGCATACCCGTCAAGGGCGCGGAAAAGGGAATTGAGGCTATCGACTTCCTCCTTGGCAACAAGACCGTTGGCGAGAACGTCGTTATCATAGGCGGCGGACTTACGGGCTGTGAGATAGCGTACGAGCTTTATTTGCAGGGTAAGAAGCCCGTTATCGTTGAAATGCAGGACGACCTTATAACCGCAAAGGGCGTTTGCCTTGCAAACACCAGCTATCTGCGCGATTTCTTTAAGACCAACAAGGTTCCCGTGCATCTGGAAACAAAGCTGACGGAGATCACCGACAGCGGCGTTACCGTTGCGGATAAGAACGGCAAGACCCTTGAAATTGCGGCAGATTCCGTGGTGCTTTCCGTAGGCTACAGACCCGCTCCCCTTGTTAATAAGGGCAAGAACGTGCACGTTATCGGCGATGCCTCAAAGGTGGGCAACCTGCGCACCGTTATCTGGCAGGCGTGGGACGTAGCAATGAAGCTTTAAGCTTCACTGCAGTGATGCGTTGCATCAAAGATCAAGTTTTATAATAACGAAAGGGAAATACGATGATCCTTACAAATGAACAGCAAGCAATACTTGACGGCTCCAAGGGTGAGGTGCTTGCCAAGGTAATGAAGACCATGGTGCGCTACGGCGAGGCTTTCGGTGCCGAAAAGCTCGTTCCCGTAACAAGCGATTATAACCATCTCGTTACCTCCTTTGGATTGAAGATGATGACGCCCGTGTTCGACCTTATGCAGCAGCTGATAGATGCGGGTGCAGTATCCTCCCAGAAATTTTCCGTGGATCCCCGTCCTCTTGACAAGGACGTTCCCGCGAACTTTTTGCAGAATTTTATCTTCAACAATTTCATGTATTCAAAGCAGGAAAGCTACGAAAAGCAGCTTGAAAAGCTTGGCCTTAAGGACGACAAGGCATTTACCTGCACCTGCTATATGGACGAGGTCGGCAACACACCGAAAATGGGCGACGTGCTCTCCTGGGCGGAATCCTCTGCCGTTGTGTATGCAAACTCCGTCCTTGGCGCACGCTGCAACCGCAATTCCGGAATTATAGATATTATGGGCTCCGTTGTCGGCTACGTTCCTTATTTCGGTCTGCTTACGGACGAGGGACGCAAGGCAAGCTGGATAGTTGAGATAAAAACCACAAAAAAGCCCGAGGCACAGCTTCTCGGCTCTGCCATCGGCATGAAGGTTATGGAGGCGGTACCGTACGTAAAAGGTCTTGACAAGTGGCTCGGTACCGAGCTTGACGACGGTGTTCGTACCTATCTTAAGGACTTCGGTGCCGCAACGGCTTCAAACGGTGCGGTGGGTCTTTACCACATCGAGAATCTTACCCCCGAGGCAGTACAGCTTGGCGATGGGCTTATTTGCGAGAATGCGCAGGTCTACGTTATAGACGATGCGGAGCTTGAAAGGGTATATAAGAGCTATCCCGTTATCTGGAAGAACATCAACGCACAGCCCAAGCTTTGCTTCATGGGCTGTCCGCACATGAGCCTCCAGCAGCTTAAGGACTGGACCGACAAGGTGGAAAGCGGACTTAAGGCGGCAGGAAACGCCAAGGTGGTCATTCCCACGGTGTTCACCGCTGCTCCCAACGTGCTCGAGGAGTTCGAAAAGACCGAGTACGCCGCTCGCCTTAAGGCAACGGGTGTTATAACCTCCTATATCTGCCCCCTCATGTACATGAACAACCCCCTCTGCGGCAAGATGCCCGTGATTACGTCCTCCAATAAGCTGCGCACCTACACCACGGCGCGCTATTATACCGACGACGAGATACTTATGCAGATAACCAAGGGAGGTAACAAGTGATGAGAGAATTTAAGGGACGCGTAATTGCAGGGGGATGTGTAAGTGCCGAGGCGCTCGTATCCCACGGCGGACTGAACACCCTTGCTTCCTTCCAGAAGGCATTGCAGTTCGGCGATAAGAACGCCACCTGCGGCGACCAGAACAATCCCGACCTTTACGGCAAGCAGATGGCAGGTAAGGCTTTGTGTCTGCCCATGACCATCGGCTCCACCACGGGCGGTCTTGTGCTTTACTGCGCCTGCGCAATGAAGCGTCAGCCTGCCTGTATGCTGTTCTCCAAGCCCATCGACAGCCTTGCCGCCGCAGGCTCCGTGCTTGCTGACGTGTGGCTTGACGACGTAACTATGCCCGTTATAGACAGCCTTGGCGACGAATTTCTTGACTACGTTAAGGACGGAATGACCGTAACGGTAAAAGAAAACGGTATTGTTTGCGTTGATTAAGGGAAAAATGCACGATTTCTGTTGACATCGGCATAATAAAGTGATAAAATTATTTAGAAGATTTTTTGGAGGTGCTATTATGGAGCATATCAAGACTATCAAGACCCGTAACCTTTGCGAGAGCGCAAAGAAGGGCGGATGCGGCGAGTGCCAGACTTCTTGCCAGTCTGCTTGCAAGACCAGCTGCGGTATCGCTAATCAGAAGTGCGAGAGCACCAAGAAGTAAGTAACATAAAAATGCCGCCTTTTGGCGGCATTTTTAGTGTGGAGGATAAAATGATTCATCAGTATAAGCTGGGCGGATATAATATCGTTCTCGACGTTTGCTCCGGTGCGGTGCACGCGGTGGACGAGGTTGCCTACGATATAATTGCTCTTTTTGAGGAGCTTGACCGCGATGCCGTCATAGATAAGGTAAGCGCCAAGTACGTCGGCAAGGACGGTATAACCAAAAAGGATATAGAGGAATGCTACGCGCAGGTAGAGGGACTTAAGGAAAGCGGCGAGCTTTTTGCCCCCGATACCTTCGAGCCCATGGCGGGAACGCTTAAGGAAAAGACTGCGGGCGTTGTTAAGGCGCTTTGCCTTCATATTGCGCACACCTGCAATCTGAACTGCTCCTATTGCTTTGCAAGTCAGGGTAAATATCACGGCGAGCGCGCCGTCATGAGCTTCGAGGTGGGTAAGCGCGCCCTTGATTTCCTCGTGGAAAACAGCGGCACGCGCCATAATCTTGAGGTGGATTTCTTCGGCGGCGAGCCTCTTATGAATTTCGACGTGGTAAAGCAGCTGGTTGCCTATGCCCGCAGTATCGAAAAGGAGAAGGGAAAGAACTTCCGCTTCACCCTTACCACCAACGGCGTGCTTATTGACGACGACGTAATTGATTTTGCCAATCGCGAGTGCAGCAACGTTGTACTCAGCCTTGACGGCAGAAAAGAGATACACGACCGCTTCCGCGTTGATTACGCGGGCAACGGCAGCTGGGAAAAGATAGTTCCCAAGTTTCAGAAGCTTGTGGAGGCACGCGGCGGCAAGGATTACTATATGCGCGGTACCTTCACTCATGCAAATCCCGATTTTCTTAAGGACCTTAAGGTAATGCTGGATCTGGGCTTTAACGAGCTCAGCATGGAGCCCGTCGTCTGTGCCGCGGGAGACCCCTCTGAGCTTACGGAGGAGGATA